>NZ_JAYEEQ010000008.1:0-55831 GCF_034651555.1 Aurantibrevibacter litoralis
ATCCCTGCTAAATGGATTAAAAATGCAAGGCAGTACAAATTAAGGGTATATGGTAAATTGCATTTTAAAACTTAGATTATCCTGATCAAACCCAAAAAAGTACCTAAAACAAACTAATCCAAGCATATTGGACAGACCAACCTTTGCTTTGTTCTGAGCTAAATTCATATAAATCAATGGATTCACCTAAATTTATCAGCTAGAGAAGTGAAACTTTGCCTTATCTAGTCAAATTTGAACAATGAGAATGGCGAAATAACCTTATTTTTAAAGACATGCGGATTTATGGTGCAAATCCGCGCCATCGGGGTTAATAGATTCAGGTTATAAAAAGCCTGAGTTAGATTGATTTTACGATGGGTACAAAAGCCGTCATCCCGATTAGGGGACGAGTACCTTGGTCCCGGGAGCCTCGGGACGCACATCGTACGTCAATCCTTCAACCGTATCTTCCACCAATTGCCCAATGGAGTTATAGACATAATTGTTGGGGGCCTGTGTCTTTAGGTCGTCGGCATTGGTGGCCGCGGTGACCGCATCCTGCACATGGTTCAACTGGTTGGTGCCCGTTTTGTAGGCATAGGCAAAATCGTCCATGGCGTTGCCATTGGCGAAAGGAACACCAAAGGATGCGCACACCAACAGGGTGGTCAGTATTCGGTATTTCCTACTCGGTTCGGTCCTCGTTGCAAACGAGCACTAGCGTACACGAGGACCAGCGAGGGGATACGGCTGTCCCACAAACGAAGCTCAAAGGCCTCTTTTCCCGTCTCCGGGTCCTTCTCCTGGCCCTGGAAGGCGTACCTGTAGTCGCCAACCAAATTACGGCCCGGCATGGGCATGCCATACGGGTAATAATCCGTGGCGTTCACCGCATCGGGGCTACCGCCGCTAACTTCAAATGCCGCACGAACGTTGCCCAAATGGTCGGTAAGTTCATATACAGCCCCCCCTGTCCCCCCCGAAGGGGGGGGTATGGTAAACCCCTATCCGGCTGTTGCCGTAAATGGGTTGTTCCACAAGTGTGGAATTGTTATATACGGCCATGACACTTCCTGCCACGTCCCGCACGTAATGGGTGGTCTGGGTATCGTTCTGTTTAATAACAGTTCATTTGAATTTCCATATCAATATTTTTGTCAATGCTCCCCAAATCCTCTTTTATCATTTGCATGATAAGATTTTCCACATTAACTTTTTCTTTGTTACAGAGTACTATTTTTCTATTAAAATCAGTTTCTAGGTAACCTATTTCCCATTCATATAGCAAGTCTTTTGGAGGCTTTTTTTTGGTAACTATGGCAATATTAAAGTCATCTGAAAATTTATATTTATTTGAAAAGTTACTAGCCTTAAATATCTGAGAAATTATTTCTCCTTTATGAGTTATGTTGATTTGACATTTTTCTATATCTGTTCTTTTATAGAATTCTTTTAAAGCCTTACCTAAAATGGTTTTTTTGTTAAAAAACATAATTCCTAATTACCTTGATTTGTTTTGTGATAATATCTAATCAATGAAAGCGATGAAAGTCCAACACCCGTCGCTCCATTAAGAGCAGGAGTACTCAAGGTTGCATGAACAGCAGGTCTTAATGTGCTAGCTCCAAAAGGCAAAGATGAAAAATTTTGTGTCTGTCTCCCAAAATTCAATGTCGTTCTTGCTCCTGGGATAAATTGCCCACCATTGTAAAAGGTATTCTCTATCAATATGCCTCCTCTAGGTGCTCGCGGTATAGATTTGATACTATATTGAACAATATCATCAGACAGCAAAGCAATATCGTCAGAAAACGACAATGCTGTCCGACTACCAGAGTAAATAACGGCTGCCGTTCCTAATTCGGCGAAACTCACCGGCAATGTCAATGCACTCATCAATTGGATAACACCCCTGCCATATGCCTCTCTCCCTGCATAAAACTCAGCCCAATGTTGGGATTTAATGGCATTCCATTCCTGTTGCTTATACCAATCGAAGGCATCACGTGGGTCTGTGAAATTGGTCCCGTTCAATGCATTCCAATCGCTCAGGTTTCCTTGGAACGTAGTACTCCAATACATACTTTCCGTGTTCCAAGAACTGTTGATTCTTGGAGCCGTGACCACCACCTCGTCCAATTGCACGGTTGCTATCTGTGGGTCCGGGCAATCCGGGCAGTCGGTCATTCCCCCGTTGGGATCGACAAGGCTTATCGGGTTGTTCCCCATCCCAAGATAGGGTGATGCATACTGCCCATACGGGTCCGTTGTCAACCACCTCCCAATACGGCTGTCCCACAACCGCAGCTCAAAGGCCTCCTTGCCCGTCCCCGGGTCCTTCTCTTGCCCTTGGAACGCATATCTATAGTCGCCAACCAAATTACGGCCCGGCATGGGCATGCCATAAGGGTAGTAATCCGTGGCGTTCATCGCATCGGGGCTGCCGCCGCTTACGGCAAATGCCGCCCGTACGTTGCCCAGGTGGTCCGTGAGTTCGTACTCGGTATTATTGGATTGCCTATTGTGAACGGCTATACGACCACTGCCATAAATTGGTTGTTCCACCAAGGTGCTGTTAGTGTAAACCCCCATGACACTCCCGGAGACATCCCTGACATAGTGGGTGGTCTGAACTATATTGATGCCATTGCCATCGTACGTATCCTTGCGCACCCTGTGGCCCCTGTCATTGTAAAAGAACGTAACCAAATTTAGGTTATTTTTTTTGATTTCGGCAACAAGTCCGCTGGCATTGTACGAATAGGTCAATCCTTCACCCGTATCTTCCACCAATTGCCCAATGGAGTTTAGACATAATTGCCGGGGGCCTGTGCCTTTAGGTCGTCGGCCCCGCTAAGGCTGGGATGGCTTAGGCTTTTCAGCTGCCTGGTTAAATTGGAAACATAGTCGATGCCCTGAATGTTCGGTATGGCCCAAGCGTGACGCTTGCGCCAGCATGGGAAAGCAAAAGGATTCGCACACTAGCAAGGTTTCGGCATTTCGTATTTCCTACTCGGTTCGGTACTCGTTGCAAACGAGCGCTAGCGTACATTAGGATCAGCGGAGGAAGGAACGCAAAAGGATACGCACACGAGCAGGGTTTCGGCATTCCGTATTTCCTACTCGGTTCGGTACTCGTTGCAAACGAGCACTAGCGTACATTAGGACCAGCGGTGCGGCACTCGTCGCAGACGAGCGATAGTCTATAGATTTTAGCATCAAATAAGTACTATATAATCAAAATGCACAACAGGTTTAGAAAAAAAATGTATCCAGAATGGTTTGTGAATTTAAAGTATCCGTTTTCAATTCACAATTCCTAGCAAAATTTTATCCAAAAAACCCAATTCGGACAAATCGAAGCTCGGGATAGTGGTATATTTGGCTTTATAATGCTGCTGTATGAATATAAAACCCCGAGGCCATATTCTCCCCATCATCATCCTATCCCAATTTGCTTGTACTTCGCTTTGGTTTGCAGGAAATGCCATTGTAGGCCAATTGGCATTAGCTACAGGAATAGGAACAGCCATTGTAGGCTATTTATTGTCCTCTGTACAATTTGGCTTTATTTTAGGGACGCTGGTTTTTGCGTTGCTGATGGTTGTCGATCGATTTCCACCGGCTCGGGTATTTATGGGCTGCGCCTTTTTAGCCGCACTATGCAATGCGGCTCTGCTTATAGAGCCGATGCACATTTGGATCATGCTTTTTGCTCGCTTTGGCACCGGATTTTTCATGGCAGGAATTTATCCTGTTGGCATGAAAATAGCAGCAGATTACTATGACAAAGGATTGGGAAAAGCACTCGGTTTTCTAGTGGGCGCTCTTGTTTTAGGTTCTGCATTTCCCTATCTGGTAACCGAATTATCGTTGCACAATCATACCCATGTCATTAAAACGACCTCGGTAATTGCTCTACTTGGCGGCCTTGCACTTTGGGTATGGGTACCCAATGGCCCCTACCGAAAGCCTAGCTTCAAATTACAGGTAAAGGCGGGGCCTTCCTTATTTAACATAAAAGCGTATAAAAAAGCGACCTTTGGCTATTTCGGTCATATGTGGGAGTTGTATGCCTTTTGGGCTTTTACCCCACTTGCCATACAAACGTATAATACCGCAAACAATACTTCGCTATCTGTACCTTTATGGACCTCCGTGATCATCGGAATTGGAAGTTTCTCCTGTATTCTAGGAGGTATGCTGTCAAAAAAAGTAGGTAGCCGTAAGGTGGCATGGGTATCCTTACTCCTTTCCGGAATCTTCTGCCTATTATCGCCATGGTCCTTTCAATTACCGGCCATTCTATTTTTAGGTGTTTGGTCTTTTTGGGGTATGGCTGTAATTTCGGATTCTCCGCAGTTCTCAACCCTAGCAGCTGCTGCTATTCCTCCGGCACTAAAAGGAACAGGACTAACGCTAATGAACAGTATTGGTTTTGCGATTAGCATTATAAGCATACAGACCCTTTCGTTTTTGGCAGATACCATAGATACCAAGTTTCTTTTTTTGATTCTTTTTTTAGGACCATTTTTTGGAATATGGTCTATGAACAAGAAAATGTATTAACATTATGTTAAGAAAAAACCAATCAAGATAAACGTACTTTAGAACCTATAAATAGCACTAAAATGTTAAAAAAAATTATTATTCTTTGCCTCTTTTGCTATTCATCTCTAAATGCTCAAACGGATATGCGCTTGTACGAAATTATAGATGCCATATCTTCCGAGCGCATTAAAAAAGATGTAACTACCTTAGCTAATTTCGGGACAAGACATACCCTTAGTGATACCCTATCTGCCACCCGTGGCATTGGTGCCGCCCGAAGATGGATTAAAAGCGAGTTCGATAAAATTTCGAGTGAATGCAAAAATTGTCTCGAGGTATTTTATCAAAAAGATTTGGTAAAAAAGGGCGATAATGATCGTATTGTAAAAGACGTATATGTGGTTAATGTGGTAGCGGTACAGAAAGGAGCCAAATATCCGAACAGCTATATCATTATGAGTGGTGATATTGATTCCAGAGTAAGCGATCCCACCAATTACACCTCAGATTCGCCCGGTGCCAACGACAACGCCAGTGGTATGGCGGGTACCATTGAGGCGGCTCGTGTACTGTCTAAATACGCTTTCGAAAACAGCATTTTATATGTGGGGCTTTCCGGAGAAGAACAAGGTTTATATGGTGGAAAAGGGCTTGCCGCTTATGCAAAAGAAAAGGGATGGGAAATTATCGGAATTATGAACAATGACATGATTGGAAATATCACCGGTGTCAATGGTGTTATAAGCAACCGGGATTTCCGTATTTTTTCGGAACCTGTTCCTCCTACCGAAACCGAAAAGGAACGTAATGCCCGCCGGTTTTATGGCGGGGAAGTCGACGGAATCTCCAGGCAATTGGCTCGCTATGTACATAAAACAGTAAAAAAATATATGCCCGAAATGAACCCCATGCTTATTTATCGGTTGGATAGGTTTGGTCGTGGCGGCCATCACCGACCCTTTAATGATGTCGGTTTTGCCGGTATACGTATCATGGAAGCGCATGAAAATTATACGCAACAACACCAAGATATTAGAGTAGAAAACGGCATAGCGTATGGCGATGTACTAGAACATGTCAATTTTGAGTACGCTAAAAAACTAACCGCAGTGAATGCCATCAATTTGGCTTCTTTGGCATGGGCACCCCCGGCACCCAAAGAAGTTAAAATAGGGGGCATTGTTGCCCCGTCGGCCAAATTTCAATGGACTAAAGTAGCTGGTGCCGTAGGGTATAAAATTTATTGGCGAGACACCACCTCCCCCACTTGGGATCATAGCCGTTATGTAGGAGATGTAAATGCCTATACCTTAGATGGTGTAGTGATCGATAATTTCTTTTTTGGAATCGCATCTGTAGGAGCTAATGGATTTGAGAGTCCGGTGGTATTTCCCAATGCCATTTTTAGATAGTATGTGATATCTCTATAACTAACCGCCAAAATAAACCTGTAATGAAATCTAAAATCCAATTTCTTTTGCTTCTTTTTATAGGGACTGCCCTATTAGGGAATGCACAACTTTTAACAAACAAAGAATGGCAATTTACGGAACAAGACACCTTGCGAGGGAGCATTACCCCGGAACGCGAATGGTGGGATCTTTCCTTTTATCATTTAGACATCGCCGTAGACCCCGATAAAAAATATATCGCGGGCAGCAATACCATTCGCTATACCGTTTTAAAAGAAAATCAAATGCTGCAACTCGATTTACAGCCACCGCTAAAAATTGAAAAAGTAACGCAAGATGGGGAAGAATTGGAAGTAGATAGCAACATTAATGCACATTTTGTTCACCTTATAAAAAAGCAACAGATTGGCGATAGTAATGAAATAATAGTACAGTATTCCGGCCATCCCAAAGAAGCGGTAAACGCACCTTGGGACGGAGGCTTTTCATGGGACAAAGATGAAAACGGCAATCACTTTGTAGCCACCTCTTGCCAAGGTTTAGGTGCCAGTGTTTGGTGGCCCAATAAGGATCATATGTACGACGAGGTCGATAGTATGGCCATCAGTGTTAAAGTGCCTAAGAATTTGATCAATGTGTCTAACGGTCGTCTCCTAAAAATAGACGATCACGGAGAAACTAAAACCTTTCATTGGTTTGTGAGCAATCCTATAAATAATTATGGCGTTAATGTAAATATTGCGGATTATGTACATTTTGGGGAAAAATACCAAGGTGAAAAAGGAACTTTAGACATGGATTACTATGTATTACGCTATAATTTAGAAAAGGCCAAGGTACATTTTACAGATGCGCCTAAAACCATTGAAGCTTTTGAATATTGGTTTGGCCCTTATCCCTTTTATGAGGATAGTTTTAAGCTGGTAGAAACCCCCTACTTAGGTATGGAACATCAAAGTTCGGTAACTTATGGCAATCAATATCAAAAAGGGTATCTCGGCAGAGATCTTTCTGGAACGGGTTGGGGATTGAAGTTTGATTATTTAATTATTCACGAATCGGGGCATGAATGGTTTGCCAACAATATCACTTATAAAGACATTGCCGATATGTGGGTACACGAAGGGTTTACCGCCTATTCAGAAAGCCTGTTTTTAGATTATCATGAAAGTACCAAGGCAGCCGAAGAATACATTTATGGATTGCGTAAAAACATCAGAAACGATCGCCCCTTAATTGGCCCGTATAATGTGAACCAGGAAGGCAGCAGCGATATGTATATTAAGGGCGCTAATCTACTGCATACCCTTCGCCAAGTAGTTAACGACGATTCTAAATGGCGCGAAATTCTTAGAGGACTTAATACGGAATTCTACCATCAAACCGTAACTACGGATCAAATAGAAGAATATATTAGTGCACAAATGCAACGAAATTTGCAGCCTTTCTTTGATCAATATTTAAGAACCGTAAAAGTTCCAGTTCTGGAATATAAGATAGAAGGCAAACTCCTTTCTTATCGTTATAGTGATATAGTGGAAGGCTTTGATATGCCTTTACGGATTTTTGTAAACGGTGAAAAAAAATGGATACATCCTACTGCGAAATGGAAAAGCGAAAAACTGAAGGCGAACAATACTTCAGTGACTATGGATCCCAATTTCTACATTGAAAATCGCCGTATTCCTTAATTCTCCATATAAAAATTCCACCTGTAATTTATCCCATATATTCTGAGATAAATGGTTAGGGTTTAATGAATTAAACATAGATGACTCCTTACCTTAATCTAGGTTGATGGATTATTTTTTTCAGTAGGCAACCTTTTACGCCGTCCAAATCCTGAAATGTATTTTACGTGCGGTACAACTTGTGATACAGCGCTGCAGCCGTGCCGCCAATCACCGAAAAAAAAGCCAACGCCCAAAATACATGTTGATGGCCTACTACTCCCGGATTGGCGTCCAACAAATAACCCATGCCCGGACCGGCAAAAATATCGGGACTATACCCCACTAAGGAAATTAAGCCCACCGCCGTACCCGTTAAAGCAAGGGGAATATGACCTTGTTGCATTACTGCAAAATAGAGTGCCCGTACGCTGTACACACCCACCGCAACAATGACATTAGATAACATAAAATACCATTCGGAGGCAACGGTAACCCCAGTAGCAAAAAGGAAAGCACCTAAGAAGACGAATACAAAGCCTACGGTAAGCCAAAATGTAGGTTTGGTACGGTCCGCTAAAAATCCGATACAAACCCCAGTAAAAGCTCTCATAAATAATAAAAAGGTACCTATTTGTGCCGAATCCACCGGATCATAAAAGAGAACCTCTTGGGCATATTGCGCAAAAATATCGGTAATCTTATAACCGGTATACGCACATAAAATAATAACCATAAGCAACCAGACCGAGGGTAATTTTAGCACTAACAAAAGTTCATTTGGGGTTATTTTATCTAGTTTGTAGCCTCGCTCATCGGCGTCGGACTTCAAAAAAAACCAAACCAAAAATCCTATACCAACGATTAAGGCAGAAACTACATAGACCACATACGTAAAGCCTGCCCGCTGATCTAAAAAGGAGGTAGCCTCACTTTGCGCACCCACAAAAAAAGCAAATATAAAAACGCCTAAAAGTCCAAATAGCGTTGCGGTAATTCCCCTTCCCCCATCTAAAAACCCAAAGGCTTTGCCTTGCGCACGGCTACCGCCCCATACCCTTGTGGCCTTTACCATGGGTGCCCAAAACAAAAAAATAGTAGTAAAACCCCAATAGCCATACAGAACCTGAAGCACCCAAAAAACCGGATAGGTTGCAAATACGATACCACCCAAAGCAGTCATCCATAAGGAAATAGCGATCAGTTTCCGAGGGGCAAAAGTGTCGGCCAAAGGACCTCCAAAAAGATACGAAAACAATGCCACCAAACCATACACCGAAAAACAAAGCCCTAACTGCGTGTTGCTCAACTCAAATAAGGCCAAAATCGTAGGTCTAAAAACACGGGGCAATACAAAAGGGAGCAGAAAAACAGCTTCACTAGCCACAACTAAAATGAGTAAATAATACCAAGGCGGGCTACTGCGCTTCATACCAAATGGATGCTGTTACGTAAATGATCTAAATGTAAGGAAAAAATACCGCACCCCTACCCTGCCTTTCGCTAAAAAATGGTATATTTCGGTTGCCAATAGATGGTTCGGTGTAGGTTTTCGAGGGAATGGGTATCTTCCGAAATCATCTATGCAAGGTAGGTAAAACTATGATATTCAGATCCATCTTGATCATGAGTATCCCGTAAAAACCTGAAAGGTACCTACGTAAAATAGCAGCTACTTCTCGTTTTCAAGACTCGGAATCGCGAAAACGTAATTAGGGGAATATCGCATAGTTCGCAAATAAATATACTGATGAAAACCATAGCTATCCTTTTTTCTTTTTACCTTTTGAGTTGCACCTCGAAACAAGCAACGCATTATGACACTGTCATTACGAATGTAGATATTATTGATGTTACCGACGGTTCTGTGACTAAAAATACAGTTTTTGTGCGTAATGGGGTAATTGCAGTCATAGCGCCAGAAGGCACCTTAAAGCCCTACACGGCTACAACCATCATAGAAGGTGTCGGTAAGTTTCTTATGCCAGGTTTGGCAGAAATGCACGCACATATTCCACCGCCTTCGGTGGGTGCGCAACGTATAGAAGAAACCCTATTTTTATACCTTTCTAACGGTGTTACTACAATAAGAGGGATGCTGGGCGATCCGGCGCATTTAATATTAAAAGAACAAGCCGCATCTGGAACCCTACAAAGTCCGCGTATTTTCACTTCGGGTCCATCTCTTAATGGAAATTCAATACCAACGCCCGAAGAGGCCATTGCTAAAGTAAAGGCTTATAAAAAGGAAGGATACGATTTTCTGAAAATTCATCCCGGGATAAAAAAGGAAGCGTTTGATCAGCTGGTACAAACGGCAAACGAGGTTGGTATTACATTTGCCGGCCATGTTCCTGTTGATGTAGGCATTCGTCATGCCCTACAAAGCGGGTACACCTCTATAGATCATGTTGACGGCTTTTTGGAGGGCTTGGTACCTCCCGATGCCAAAGTAGCAGCCGACGCCAATGGTTTTTTTGGATATAATTTTACGGACTTGGCTGATACCTTGCACATCGATGCATTAGTTCAATTATCTAAAAAAAATAAGGTTTGGATTGTACCAACTCAAAGTTTATTCGAGCGCTGGTTTGCTCCGGTGGCTGCCGAGGAATTACTGCAACAACCCGAAATGCGCTATATGCCCACAACAACATTGGAGGACTGGAAGCAACGGAAAAACGCTTCTATTGATCCTGCTGCGGGATTTGATGCAGACCAATGGCACAGGTTTAATGTGATTCGACGCCAATTAATTCGAAAATTACAAAAAAATGGTCATGGTATGTTGCTGGGCTCTGATGCTCCGCAGCTCTTTAACGTTCCCGGTTTTTCGATACACCATGAAATTGAGGGTCTATCCCAAGCCGGAATGACCCCCTTAGAAATTCTTCGATCCGGCACCTTAAATCCGGCGGTATTTTTTGGAATGCAAGACATCTTTGGATCAATTAAAGAAGGATTGGATGCCGATATGGTATTACTGAATGCCAATCCGTTAGAAAATCTTAAGGCGTTAAAGCAAATAGAAGGAGTTATGGTTCGGGGAACGTGGTTATCCAAAGAAAAGATTGCCGACAAATTAGCAGAAATCGCTGCAAATGCGAAAAATAACTAGGATGTAGCCAAAAAAACCACGAGCGCAGCTTAAGAATTCCTCCTTTTTACGACCAATGCTAAGGGATGCGCCACTTTGGTACGTTCTATCCTAAAAAACGCACAGAAAATTATAAGAATGAGTTTAGAAAAAGTAACTTTTACAAACAAAACCGGAGACACCTTGGTGGGTCGCTTAGAATTACCGTCGCATCAGGAGCCTCATAATTTTGCCCTTTTTGCCCACTGTTTTACCTGTACCAAAAATTTGTCTGCTGTCCGTAATATCAGTAGGGAACTGACCGCAAAGGGATTTGGCGTTCTTCGCTTCGATTTTACGGGTCTTGGTGAAAGTGAAGGAGATTTTGAAAATACGAATTTTTCGGGTAATGTGTCCGATTTAATTGCAGCGGCCGCTTTTTTAGAAGACCAATACAAAGCACCGGTTTTACTTATAGGTCATTCGCTAGGGGGTGCCGCTGTCATTTATGCCGCAGATGCCATAAGCACCATTAAAGCGGTTGCTACCATTGGAGCTCCTTCTGATCCGGCTCATGTTGCGCATCTTTTTAAAAGTGATTTACAAGAAATAGAAGCCAATGGCAAAGCTGTGGTGAACCTTAGTGGAAGAGATTTTACGATAAAAAAACAATTTATCGAAGATTTACGAACCAAGTCCATGCCGCAAAGCATTGCCCAGTTGCGAAAGCCAATCCTTATTATGCACTCTCCACAAGATACCACAGTAGGCATTAAAAATGCAGAGGAGATATACAAAGCGGCACACCATCCCAAAAGTTTTGTTTCCTTAGACGGTGCAGATCATTTGCTTATGCAAAAAAAAGATTCGGAGTATGTAGGTACCGTAATTTCTGGATGGGCGGTACGGTACGTAGATATCCCTGAAACACCCGAACTAAAAAGCAAACATCAAATTGTGGCCAGTTTGGATCATGATGCAGGATTTAGCACCCCTATGAAAATTGGTAATCACCAGTTAATGGCAGACGAACCGCTAGATGTAGGTGGCAAGGATTACGGCCCTTCGCCTTATGAGTTGGTCGCTGCGGGTTTGGCGGCATGCACCGCCATGACCATACAAATGTATGCCAGACGAAAAAAATGGCACGTTGCCCAAGTAGAAGTACATATCTCGCATGACAAATCGTACGCCAAAGACTGTGAGGATTGCGACACAACCGCATCCAAAATAGATACCTTTACACGAGATATTACCCTAAAAGGGGATTTGAACACCCAACAGCGAGAACGCCTTTTAGAGATTGCAAACAAATGTCCGGTGCACCGTACTTTGTACAGTGAAACCCGTGTAATTACAAACTTGCATGACAAATTGTAGTCTCCATGAGGTAAGAAGCCTAAAAATGTCCGATCGGTGAAAATCAAGAGCGTATTTGGTTGACTTCACCTAAATTATTCTGTAACTTTATTGAAAATTTGATAAATATCATAGATTATGAAAGTAGTAAAAATTTTGACCTTGGGAGTGCTTCTCAGTATTTCCTACCAATGTAAAGAAGTGAAAAAAGAAGTAAATGCCGCCGAAACGGAGATTAAAGCAGTAGTGGAAGAAGTACTGCCCAAAACGCTTAATGTGACTCTTGAACCTAAAAGTGACACTAACGTAAGTGGCGAAATAACGTTTACTGAAGCGAACGGAGAGGTGAAAATGGTAGCAACGATATCGGGACTAACTCCTGGCGAACATGCCATTCACATTCACGAAAAAGCAGATTGCTCTGCCGCAGATGGCACATCTACCGGCGGTCATTGGAATCCTACCTTTAGTGCACATGGCAAATGGGGTGCTACCGAAGGATATCATAAAGGAGATATAGGTAATTTTACTGCGGATGCCGATGGTAACGGAAAAGTTGAATTTGCTACAGACGAATGGTGCATTGGTTGTGGCGAAGACACCAAAGACATCACAGGAAAAGGCGTTATTGTGCACCAAGGAGTTGATGATTTTGTAACCCAACCCACAGGTGCCGCAGGAGGTCGCGTTAGTTGTGCGGGTCTCATCTTATAGTGCTGATTTTCGTAATACGTGTAAAAAGTTGCTTTCGGGCAACTTTTTTGTTTTAAACCAAATATGTATGCAGGGCACTTTATCTAGCTTTATTGCAATCATATAGGTAAAAAAGTTACATTTTTATTTTGGGGGTTAAACAAACCGCAAACCCTTAGCGAATTTTTAAAAACTTAACAAGAGTAATAGGAACCTTAAAATAGCTGATGTGCAGCTGTTTTAGCTTGGACTAATTGCATTACTCGTTCTTGTAACCTTACATCAAATATATGCTAATCCGTAAACCTCAACATTAAGTCATTTTTGAATTAAAGTTTAGATTGCAGCTGTTATGCAGAGCCTTTGCTAACGACTTAATCTATATGCCCACATATTTTCCTATGAAATTTTCCAAAAAACAAAAATACATCAGCATTGGAGGGTTTACATTGCTATTCCTCATCGTTGCCTTTTTACTATCTACCCTAACCTTCGACGCTAGCGACGAAATAGGATCCGATTATTCAGAAACAAACCTCAATGCCCTTTCCGAAACTTTGCTGCGCTATATAAAAGATGGCAGAAGCACTACCGAGCTACAAGCACAATTAGACCAAATTTCTATGGAAACCTTGGTAAATGGATTGGCCTCTGATGCGCAAAAGATTGCTTTTTGGGTTAACATATACAATGCCTACATCCAAATCCTATTATCCGAGCACCCTGAACTTTATAAAGACAAAAACGCATTTTTTAAGGTCGATCAAATCCCCATTGCAGGCACCCGAATTTCATTTGCCTTTATAGAACATGGTATTCTAAGAAAATCGCAATGGGAATTGGGAGGAGGCTATATTCACAAATGGTTTACAAGTAAAATGGAACGAAATCTAAGAGTTTACCAACCGGACTATCGCATCCATTTTGCGTTGAATTGCGGCGCCAAAGACTGTCCGCCTGTCGCCATCTATGAACCCGGTCGTTTAGATGACCAATTTGAAGCCGGAACAAAGCGTTTTTTAATGCGCACCACAACGCTTCAAGATGACATTGACGCAGTAGAGGTTACCGCATTATTTAGTTGGTTTAGAGGTGATTTTGGTGGTAAAAAAGGTACGCTAAGCATTCTTGAAGAATTTCAGATCATTTCCAGAAACGCAGCCCAATCGCTTTCCTTCAAAGATTACGATTGGACATTAGAATTGGATAACTTTATTGATCTTTAGCTGGTCATGATTAAAAGATTGCAGGGTTACCCAAATTTTAAATTAACTTTGATTTTTGAAAAACCACTACCATGAACCCTTCTTCTGCCGGCTGGATCGACAAATTTGGATCGCTGGTTGGCAACAACTTGTGTATTCCTTCGAGTTTTTGGACACTTTACGGCGATCTTAAAAAGAGAGGGTTTGTCTACGGTATTAATGTACAAATTCCCGAATACATTGTTTTTGAACACGCTTTAACTGAGGACGAAAAGGCCAAAATAAACCTATTAGAAGCACTATACAGCACCTATCACCTGTCCTGTCCGCAACAAGATTTCCCAGCCTTTCTGGAGCGTATTTTTAGCTTTTATAAATCCTTAGAGGTCGGAAAAAGATCCTTTTTCGACAAGTTATTGACCGGAAAAAAAACGTCGTCCCAACTCGAAAAATTAATCGACTCTAGAATTTATCTGGAAGACAACGTCTTAAGTCGGAATTTTAACAGCATCATCACCAATTCCCTTTTATTGATTGATGTCCTTACCTTTAAGTATTATCTGGAGGGTGGAGAAGCATTAAAAACACATGCACAAGAACTAGAATACGTGACTATTAACATCACATATCACGCATTAAATTCTAAGGAAAAGAACAAAAATGATGCGCGTTTGGCGCAGCTTTTTGCTGCCTCGCTAACGTACATTGAAAGCGAAAGTCAACATTTTGACGGCTCGTACAGAGCCCGAATGATCAATAAATTTAACGTTTATGAAAACCAATATTTTTTAGATGTGGCCTGTTTAACGGTTTGGGAAGATCATTCGTTAGACTACAAAGAGTCCGAATTTATTTTTGGTATTGGTAAAGATCTAGGGTTTTCAACGGAAACTATTGCTACCGCTCTAGATCATGTATCGCAATTTTTTGAGGAAAATGTAGCTCAAATTCCATTTTTAAAAGATGCCAATTTGGCCGTACAGTTCTATGACAGCATGTCTAAAATCGTAAATAAACTTATCCTTAGGAATAGCAAACGGCTTCAAAAAGAGCTTTCGGAAAGCAAAGAATTAGTGAGCCTTTTATCCAAATCTACCCTGCGCGACTTAAGTCCGGAAGAAAAGAAAAAAGTACAAAATCAGCTGTTAGACATTTTTAAAAGCATCCCTTCGCTGGCCATCTTTATGTTGCCCGGAGGTGCAGTGCTCCTTCCTATTTTTATAAAATTGATTCCCAAATTACTGCCCTCGTCTTTTGATGAAAATAGGATATAGAAACTCAAAAAAAGACTCAAAAAACAACTATAAGAAAAACTTATAGTATGTGTTTTAAAAACTATAATATATTTGTAATGAGTAATTTATATGTATTTATTGCAACCAATACTTAAAATCGTTTACGCGCTCTCTACTTACAATTATTTCTTGATCTTGAAATCGTCTTAACTTTATTTGAAGCCTGGAATTGGCATAGGAAACAATATCATGAATATGGTTTATATGGATTAAAAATTTTCGACTTACTCTAAAAAAAGACCTAGGCTCTAGTTCGGTTTCCAAATGTTCCAAGGTGGTGTCTAGCAGGTAATTTCGACCGTCGGCGGTCGCTGCAAAAGTACCTTTATTCTCACTGTAGAAACACTCAATGTCTTCGGCATTAATAATTTTAAGATGCTGCCCTACCCGCACCGTAAATCGTTTTTTAAATTCTCTTTCAAGCGGGTTTACCAATAGTTTACGGATATCGTCAAAATTGAATTGCACGGTTTGTGCAACGGGTTTAAATCCTTGATATTTTTTTACTGCGGTGACCAGCTCATCGTCATCAATAGGCTTTAATAAATAATCGATACTATTCAATTTAAAAGCCTTTAGCGCATATTCGTCAAAAGCGGTAGTAAAGATAATTGCGCTTCGTATTTCTACCTTCTCAAAAATCTCGAAAGAAAGTCCATCAGATAATTGAATGTCCAAAAAAATAAGTTCGGGGTGTGGATTATTTTGAAACCACGAAACCGCCTCGGATACAGAATGTAAAAGTGTTGTAACTTTTACATTCTGTTTTTCTAACATGCGTTTAAGCCTTCGGCCAGCCGGAGCTTCATCTTCAATTATGATTACGGTCATTAGTGTCTTTTTTTGGTTGCTGTTTTCCTTTTTTATGTGGGCATTAGTCCCACTTACGGTCTCGCAAGTACTTTTCCTTCTTTAGGTATTCCTGTATCTTTCGTTCTTCCCATTTTTTACCAAAAATCAGATTAGAACCAAAAACGCCAAAGGCATGAAACAGGAGGCCAATACCCCAAAATAAAGGAGTTGCAAATAAGCCAAAATCCCATAAACTTTCTCCAGATTGTACTTTGCCGACTCCAACAAGTACTACCAGGAAAAGATTAACAATGACATAGCTAGCCAAATGACCATAAAAGCCCTTTAATTTATCCAACCGTTTTTTTGCCAATATATACGCTTCTTCTTCGCTATAGTTTTCCATGCTGCCGTGTTTTAAAAGAATCTTGTTTCATAAATTTCTTTATTTTTTGCGCTTCCCAATTGCTTCCTAAAATACCGTTTATCCAGAAAACAGAAAATGCATGAGATAATACCCCTATGCCCCAACCTATGGTTGAGAACCAAAACCATTTAAATTCCCAACTCGTTCTGTAATTCACAAAAATAATTAAAGGAATTACAATGAAATAAGCCAAAAGATGCCAATAGAAGCCCTTTAGATCCTTGACACGCCTTTTGGCTCTTAAATACAGTGCTGTTTCAGAATTTTCCATAATGTTACACTTTAATTTTAGTTAATGCCATTTGGTTTTATTCTTTTCTTCTTCCATAAACTGGCGCAATTTACGTTCTTCCCAGGACCAACCGGGCCCATACACCTTAAAGGCGTGGAAGGCAAGGCCAATGCCCCAGCCTAAGGCTGGAAACCAAAACCATTGGAACTCCCAATACGTACGGTAATTAATAAATATTAAAAACGGTATTACCACCACATAAGAGGCTAAACTAGAGTAGAATTCCTTGAGTTCTTCCACTTTTTTGCGTGCACGGATATAACTATCCCCTGAGTTTTGATGTGTCATAATGGGTATTGTTTTAGTTAATAAAGGTAATTGTACCCTAAAATGGGTGTTTGTTTTTTCTATATGCACTTTGCGAGATGACAGAATATGGTAGCGTTGCTGAATGTTTTGCAGGCCAAAACCGCTGCTTTTTCCGAGGACCTCTTTGGGTTGCAATTTATTTTCTACCACAAGGTTGCCATCCATTTCATAAATTTTGATATGCAACGGATGCCCCGGATTTACCTTATTGTGTTTTACGGTATTTTCTAAGAGGAGCTGTAGCGATAAAGGCACCAGCAACGCTTCCGGATTGGTTGCTCTGTCGGGAATTTCAAAAATAATGCTATTCTCAAAACGCATTTTCAACAAACTCACATACGTACGTGCAAAGTCTAATTCTTCATCGAGTGTAACCAAATCCTTATTTTTTTGCTCTAATACATAGCGATATACTTTGGATAAAGAAGTGGTAAATTTTTGTGCCAATGACGGGTTTTCTTCAATAAGACTCGTTAATACGTTTAGGCTATTGAACAAAAAGTGAGGATCCAGTTGATTTTTTAAGGCATCGAACCTCGCAGTGGCAGAACCTGCAAGAAACGTCTGTTCTTTAATTTTCTGTTTCTGTGTTTGCTGGTGCGTATAATAACTGTAGAAGGCCAAGGTTGTAAGGGAGGCAACCAAAAAGGCAATAAGATAGGTAATACTATTTTCTTCTTGATAAAATTGAGCCAAGGGGTACGTACTCACAATAAATCGCATTAAAAAAACGATGGGTACAAAAGTTAACCCATTGCCAAGGCTTATAAAAAGGATTAAAAACGTATTGGTGGATCCTCTAGAAAGCGCATTTTTAATCCTTCCAAGGTTATATTGATGGAGGACTACAAAAGCAATACCCAACAGCGCAAATTTCCAAACTTCGTTCATTAGAACCAGATTCCATGCAATAACTTCATTAGAAAAGGCAAACCGAAAAACCTTAACGAAGGCATAAAATCCGATACCTACCCAAACACCGTTTATGCTGTTTTTTCTGTTAAAATGATGACGTATGGTCTTCATTGCTTTAATTATTTCTATACCCTTTATTATTAATTATTTCAATGCTTTATAGTAATCTATCCATCTAAATCGGATTAGAGCCTACCCAAAGCATTACTCAGCGTACTGTTTATGGTAAAAATGGTAAAAAATGTATCCGAAAAAACCTTTCAATTCCTATGTCTAGAGGAAGCTACTGCTGCTACCGTCCGTAAAAACCATCCTTTACCCACAGCTACTTTATGCCGTTTAATGGTACAAAGATGCATTAAGCCCCCATTGCCACAAAAAAAGTAAGACCGAGTTGTTGTATTTGATTGATGGATTGGTAAAAATAGAATTAATTTTGCACCTATGGTGAAACAGATTCAATTGCGCATTCCGCTGGAAGAGGAAGGAAAACCCCATCTGCTTCAAAAAAAAGCAGCGGCATATTTGGGTTTGCCCGAAAACGAAATTACGCTAAAAGTGTTGCGAAAATCCATTGATGCCCGGAAGCCTACCATTTATTTTACCTATAAAATTGCCGTTTTTATAGCCGAAAAGCCCTCAGAAGCTACCGAATATGTATTCGATTACAAGGATGTCTCAAAAGCAAAACCGGTTCATATTGTCGGTTTTGGTCCGGCTGGGATGTGGGCGGCACTGCGGTGTTTAGAATTGGGGTACAAACCTGTTATTTTAGAACGCGGAAAAAATGTACAAGATCGTAGAAGGGATTTAAAAGCAATCAATCAAGACCATATCGTACATGAAGATTCTAATTATTGTTTTGGTGAGGGTGGTGCCGGAACCTATTCGGACGGTAAATTATACACTCGGAGTTTAAAAAGAGGTGATGTGCGCAAGATATTTGAAAGTCTGGTGCATCATGGCGCCACGGAGCAAATATTGATCGATGCCCATCCGCATATCGGTACCAATAAATTGCCGAAAATAGTGCAGCATATTCGGGAAACCATTCTAAAACATGGGGGAGAAATTCATTTTGAAAGTAGGGTGGTCAATTTTGTCCTTAAAGACAATACCCTTGTTGCGCTGCAACTCCTTAACCAGACCGAAATTCCGGTTCAGCGCGTAATCCTTGCAACAGGGCATTCTGCCAGGGATATTTTTTGCCTACTACATCAAAAAAATATTGCTTTGCAGGCCAAGTCTTTTGCTATGGGGGTTCGGGTAGAGCATCCACAGCATATTATCGACGCCATACAATATCATTGTTCCGGAGCCCGAGATACAAAATTACCGGCTGCAGCCTACAGCTTGGTAGAGCAAGTGAATGGAAGAGGTGTGTATTCCTTTTGTATGTGTCCGGGCGGATTTATTGTGCCCGCAGCCACTGCTCCCGGTGAAGTGGTGGTCAATGGGATGTCGCCTTCCAAACGCAATAACCTGTATGCCAATTCCGGGATTGTGGTCGCTATAGATGTAGCTCAGGATCTTCCGAAATACGAAAAGTTTGGCGCACTAAAGGGGTTAGAATATCAGAAAGATTTAGAACGTTTGGCGTTTACTTCGGGTGGAAGAAGTCAGGTTGCTCCTGCGCAACGCCTTACGGATTTTGTGGAAGGAAAACTATCTCCAGATTTAAACCCAACCTCCTATCAACCCGGGCTGCTATCCGCTCCGCTGCATTCTTTACTGCCCAAACTCATCGGAAGTCGTTTACGAACAGGATTTATTGGTTTCGGAAAAAAAATGAAAGGGTATTATACCGCAGAAGCCAATATTGTGGGCGTAGAATCCAGAACCTCTTCGCCCGTAACTATTCCGCGAAATGAAAATTTAGAACATCCCCAAATCAAAGGATTGTTTCCCTGTGGTGAAGGCGGTGGCTACGCAGGTGGTATCGTCTCCGCAGCTATGGACGGAGAGCGATGTGCCGAGGCTGCGATGGTTGGGTTGTAACGCTAAAGTGTCGAGTTCAAGCGCAAATTCAATTTCAAAAACAATTTCAAAAACAAATTCAAAATCATTTTGAACTATCAAAAAAGTAAGAAATCATAATAGTTTACAGTCCTTAGAAAAAAGGCAACCCCATTTGGGACTCCCCAAAAGTCAAACCATCAACGGTCAACCGTCAACTGTCAACCAAAATCCAACAACCGTTAAAATACTACAACAAATAACCCTACCTTTGCGCCTTATTTTAAATAACATGACATTCAAAGAATTAGGGATTATAGAACCCATTTTAAAAGCCTTATTGGCAGAAGGATATACCCAGCCTACACCCATACAGGAACAAGCCATTCCCATCTTATTACGAGGAAAAGATTTACTGGGCTGTGCACAAACCGGTACCGGAAAAACCGCGGCCTTTGCCATACCCATTTTGCAACAGCTCTGTTTAGATCCGGAGCTGCGCAAAGGACAGCACCACATTAAGGCCTTAGTAGTTACCCCAACTCGTGAATTGGCATTACAAATCGCCGAAAGTTTTTCGGTTTATGGAAAACATACGGGTATAAAAAACACCGTTATTTTTGGTGGTGTAAAGCAAGGTGCACAGGTTACGGCTTTGCGCAAAGGAGTGGATATCCTTATCGCTACCCCGGGTCGCCTGCTCGATTTAATGAATCAGGGGTTTATTTCGTTGCGACACATAGAATATGCCGTTTTAGATGAAGCCGACCAAATGCTGGATATGGGCTTTATCCATGACATCAAAAAAATAATAGCTAAGTTACCTACAAAACGACAATCCCTTTTCTTTTCGGCGACCATGCCCAAAGATATTGTAGACCTCTCCCGAAAAATTCTAGGCGATTTTGAACAAGTTAGCGTGCGTCCGGAGCAAGCCACAGCCGAAAAGGTAGCGCAAGGACTGTATATGGTGAGCAAGAAAAACAAGCCGAAATTGCTGGTTCATTTAGTTCAAGAACGTCCTGCCGATTCTGTGCTTGTATTTTCCCGCACCAAACACGGAGCCAATAAAATTGTAAAAGTGCTGGATAAGGCAGGTATAAAGTCGGCAGCCATTCACGGCAATAAATCGCAGGCGGCTCGGCAAAAGGCCTTAACTGATTTTAAAGAAGGTATTTCTAAAGTGCTTATTGCCACAGACATTGCAGCGCGAGGCATAGATGTGGAAGAACTTTCATTGGTCATCAATTATGACCTCCCTAATATCCCTGAAACCTATGTACACCGTATTGGTCGCACCGGAAGAGCCAAAGCAAGCGGCATGGCCATTTCCTTTTGTGATGTGGAAGAGCGACCTTATTTACGGGATATCGAAAAACTAATCAAACAGCCCATTCCCCGCATGCCCGAGCATCAATTTGTAGACGATGGTACAGAGGAGGTGGAGGAAGAACGTCCTGCAAGGCCACGACACCAACAAGCAAAGCAAAATACGGCGGGTGGTACTGCACCACGGAATAAACCCAAAGGGAATTGGCATCAAAGCAGAAAGGGGCGGTAATTCGGCTTTTTTAGCGTTTAGAAAGAAGAGCGAATACACCGCTGTTATATTGTCTGAAGACGGCGCATGAGCAAATCGCGGTACGCCTTTCCAAAAGGAATTACTTTGCGGTTAATTTCTAAATGACTATCGCCCACAGCATCCAATTTAGAAATATTTACGATGTAAGATCGGTGTACTCTAAGAAATTGGGGCTGCGCAATTTTTTCTTCAATTGTTTTCAAAGTAGTTGTAAGCAGATAATGGTTTGAAGCGGTCACGATATTACAATAATTTCGATTGGCTTCAATATAAAGAATATCTTTTAGCAACAATCGGGTCATTTTTTTATTGTGTCGTACAAAAATACGGTCTTCAAGTATTTCTATAGGTTCTGTACATTTCTCTAGTGTTCCTTCTTTTTCTTTTAATTGTTCTACCACAAGGGCAACGGTTCGTTGTAATTGTACCGTATTTAAGGGTTTAGACAGAAATGCATACGGGTGCGTCGTTTTGGCTCTACTAAACGTAGCTTCATCAGAATTGGCAGTAAGGTAAACAATGGGAACATCATTATTTTTTTGTATCAAGGCTGCGGTACCAATACCATCTAATTTTCCTTTGAGGTTAACGTCCATTAAAAGGATGTCGGGCGTATTTTCCTTGGCGTGCAGTATTGCCTCCTCGCCGCGGGTGACAATCCCGGTAACCTCATACCCCAACTTGGTGAGCTGCAAAGAGATGTGCGCCGCAATAATCATATCGTCTTCCACTACCAAAATCCGGACCTTTTCTGCTATAATCATGCTGCTTTATCAAATTGAAAATGAACTCTTGTACCCCCATCTATGCGCAGTTCCATTTTTCCGCCCAGTTGTTGGGTTAGGAGTGCTATAAGTTGGCTGCCAAATCCGGTGCCATGGGTTTTAACATTGTCTGATTTCCCAATCCCGTTATCATTAACCCAAAGTTGGATCTGTGTGCCTTCTATGTCCAATCCCACACGGATAGTACCTTTCATTTTATTGGGAAACGCATATTTTAGGCAGTTGGTGAGCAGCTCATTTACAATAAGACCAATGGGCACAGCCGTATCCACATCCAGCGAAATAGATTCCATTTCTATACGTATTTTTACCTGATCTTCAGCATCAAAAATAGCTAAAATATAGGCAGCCAAATTTTCGAAATAATCTTTCATTTCAATAGATGACAAACTGTTTTCTTGATATAATTTTTGATGGATCATACTCATACTATGAATTCTGTCTTGGCTTTTTTGCATGGCATCTGCCACTATAGGATTATCGGTATGTGCAGATTGCAATGCTAACAAGCTTGAAACTATTTCGAGGTTATTCTTTACCCGATGATGAATTTCTTTTAAAAGAAATTGATTTTCGGCATTATGACGTTGCAATAAGATATTTTTTTTACGGTTATTGCGCATAGAAATAAACAGAAACAGCAAAAACAATAACAAGAGGCTGGCTATTACGATAAGCAAAACTTGTACACTTGCTTGGCGTCTTAATCGCAATTGTTGTAATTCTATAGTGCCCTCTTTCTGAGCCAATTCTAGTTCTGTTTGCAACTCCGCTATTCGCTGGTCTGCTTCAACGGTAAAAACAACCTTGGTTAGCTTATCGTATTCCGAAAAAGCCTTATATGCTTGCCTATATTGATGGGTGCCAGCCAATGCTTTTCCCAACTCGTTATATGCTTGACTTAGATAAAACGCATCTCCAAACGCTTCTGTAGCCACTTCAATACATTTTTCCAAGCTCGCTACTGCAGCGGTAAAATCGCTCTTTTTATTCTGAAATTTTCCCACAGATAGCCAGGAGCGCATCAACATAAAATCGTTTTGGAGCAATTGGGCATACGCAATCGCCTTATCACCCGCAACAGTTGCCTTATCAAACTGTTCCAAATCTCCATAAAGATCAGCAAGAGAAATATAAACGTCGCTTAGATTATTGTAAAACCCGTACCGCTCTCCCAATACTGCGGCATGTTCATAATAATGTTGCGCCTTATCATAGTCCTTTAATGCCAAGTAATTATTACCAACTACATACAAGGTAAAATCGTAATCCAGATCGTTCATACCTATTTCTTCGAAGATCGCTATGGATTGAAGACCGTATTCCAGTGCCTTCTCATATTTTGCTTGTTTCCATAACAAATTGCTTAAATCACTGTACGCTAATGCAATGGCTTTTTTGTCATTGTATTTTTCCCCAAGATGAAGGGAAATCATGGCCTCATCTGCGGCCTTATCTAATTGGCCTTTTCGCTCATATACATAGCCCAATTGGGTATGTAAAAAGGGTAAATCACCCGAAGTCACTTTCTCCTTAGCTTTTTCTAAGACAATACGTGCACTGTCTAATTTTTCCATACGAAGCAGTACAGCGCCTTCCGTGATTTGGAAACGCCCTTCCCAAAGGGAATTGTTCTTTTCTGCTGCGCGTTGCAACCCTTTTCTCGTAAAATCTAATGAGGTATTTAAGTTTCGGGTATGCCAGTAATAAGCCAAATCATTTAGGATTGTAAAATACAAGGTGTCGTTGGTAACATCGGGTAAGGCTTCTTCCAGTATTCTAAGGTAAGAATACCCAAAGTTATCTGTTTCTACAAATACTTTTTTGTACGATTTTTCGCTTGATTTTTCA
This sequence comes from Aurantibrevibacter litoralis, assembly GCF_034651555.1. Lineage (NCBI taxonomy): Bacteria > Pseudomonadati > Bacteroidota > Flavobacteriia > Flavobacteriales > Flavobacteriaceae > Aurantibrevibacter > Aurantibrevibacter litoralis. Next base: position 24,153 of record NZ_JAYEEQ010000008.1, read on the forward strand.
AAAATTTGTCCAAAAGAAATGCTGCAAGAAAATGCCAGAAGTAAACCGGTACGTACAAAAAGTGGATTCATTTCCCAGTTGTGCTTTAGCTGCGAAATGGGGCATTTAAATATACGAAAATTTATGTAACATTTCGTTGGTAAAAAAAAGTAGGCCTTCGGACAGTAATTGAAGCCGTTCGTCCTTAAATGCTTCGAGATATAAAAAAAATGAATTCTCTTAGAGCATTATAAGAAATGTACCTTATGCACCTACGTACAAATTTAATCTATTTATTTGTTCCCATTGTCCTCTTTGGCAGCGGTTGCCAATCGGGTCGGGAGAATGAAGTGCAACAGACAGTGCGGTTGGCTAACTCCATTGAAGCTATTTGGAATGATCGCAATATGGAACCATTTCAAAATTTAGCGGTTGTAGAGTATAAAAGATACTTAAACGGCTTAAAAGTTGCGGACACCCAAGAAGAATTGGAAACTACCCTCAACACTTTTTTTATAGGATTTCCGGATACTGTAATAAAACTAGACGATCTTTCCCTTAAAGGCAACCGGCTGTATGTACATTGGAATCTTACAGGAACACATACCGGACAGTTTACCTCGATAGGCCCCACAGGAAAAAAAATTAACATTAATGGCTTTGCAACCATCTTACTAAATACGGATGGAAAAATGGTACAAGAAGAAGTATATTACAATGAATGGGACATGTTGCAGCAATTGGGCTATACCCTAAATGCTCCAATATTAGACTAATGCCGTGGATACGCTAAAGACATGAAAAAATGTAAGAAGGGCTTCTATTATTAGCTCCGTAGTTGGATCGTATTTCATCTATTAGAAACCATTAATAAACTGACAGATACTATTTTATAAATCAATACTAATTAATAACCTAAACCAACAAAAATGAAAACATTAACAAACACTATGATTTTGGCACTGCTGCTAGCCGTGCCAATGATGTCTAATGCCCAAACCAGTGATAACCCCATCATGGGAGTTACAGAATTTACGTTATTACCCGGACATGAAATGCAATTTATTGAAGGGGTAAAACTCTGGAAAGAATGTTACAAGGAAAACAACGGTGCAGAAACGTTCAATGTCTGGAAACGGTTTCAAGGAGAAGGTGTTGTTTATGCCGTGACCGGTTTTTCTCCCAATTGGGCCGATATGGACAAAGAGGATGCTGCAAGTAAAGCTTGCCGTATTACTGCAATACGCATGATTATGCCTCATGTGGTAAAATCCGAATACAATACGACCAGTCCCATGCCGGAATATAGTAGAGAAACTTTGGAAGGTACAAAAATGGTCTGGGTTTCCTTTTTCAGAATTACCAATTCTACCATTTTTAACGAGGTAGCCAAAGAAATAACTAATGCTATTAAATCTAAAGAAGGAATGCCTCGCTCCTATTGGTATGCCTTTATGGGAGGAGGACCTGAAGCTCCCCATTATATGATTTCTACTCCATTTACCCAATTTGCTGATTTGGACGTGGAAAGAGATGGTCCTTGGAAGGTTTACGAAGCGGCACAAGGCAAGAAAAAATCTGATGATCTTAGAGCAAAGTGGCGCTCCATTGTGGAAAATAGTTGGAGCTATTTATACACCTTAAATGAAGAGTTAAGCAACTAATTCTTAGCCTTTATAAGCATTGTAACCAAACCATACTTAAAGCAAAACCATTTGAACACCAAGTAACCAACCCTAACCTGCAAGGTGGTAAAAAGCCTTGCAGGTTTTAAAAAAACAACATGAAAAATAACAAACTACGACATAGGGTACGCATTATTCGTACACTTAGCGGTTCGTGGGCGCTTATGGCAATTCTGTTTACAGGCTGCGAACAAAAACCGCAACGCTACACTCAAAATTCTACGGAAATTGATACGTATAAAAAAGTTATCGACGCCTATGAAAAACAGGATTGGGCAAGCATGCTAACCCACTACGCAGACACCGCAAAAATCCAAAATAATGCGACGGAGAAAAAAGCGCAGACCGTCTCTCAAATGGTATCCCAGAACAAAGAAGACGCTAGGCTATTTTCCTCTTGGGATTTTGTAGATACAGCATCTGAGTACGAAATGGTAATCACCGACAAAGGGGAAACTTGGGTCAATTTTTGGGGACTGTGGCAAGGCACGCTCAAGGCTACCGGACAAGTTTACGAAATTCCTACCCACAGCACGATTCAATTTGCAAATGGTAAGATAGTGAAGGAGCATGGGTATTGGGATATGTCTGCCTTAGTATTGGATTTGGCCAAATTACAGGAAACAACGGAAGTGGAAACCGCTGCTGAGTAAAACTAAGTAACTACACAAACAGGTGGGTTGCCATTTTTGGAAATAAAATTAGTTCATCATTTTTGGTTTTTTGAATTAGCAGCTTAAAATCACACGAACTCAAAGAAATCCAAATCTATTGGTAATCTGCCTGTTTTTTTAATCAATATAACATGGAAACGATCATTCAAAAATCGGCAATTAAAAACGGAATCACGCTAATCGCCTTAGCTATCACGGCGACCCTCCTTGGTCAGGAAAACACAACCTCATCAACATTGGCCTATAAAACCGGGAATCCGGCCGATTGGCCCACGGCTCAGGATGCCGTAATCGCAGCACCCAACAATCATAAAATCTTACTGGAAAATGACCGAGTACGTGTATTGGAGGTATTTCTTGCACCTGGCGAAAAGGAGCCCGTACACCACCACCAATGGCCAAGTGTCCTTTATATTCAGGAAGCCGGGGATTTTATAGATTATGATGGCGAAGGAAATGTAATTTTTGATAGCCGCCAGTTACAACCGCCCCTTCAATTCCCCTTGACCCAATGGAAAGATCCGGAGGCACCCCATTCCGTTGTGAACCTGAGCGATACCCAACCCATCCGGTTGATACGCGTGGAACTAAAACACTGAAGGCACCTCCTATGAATCTAATACCCAACATTACTAAGAAAATAAAAATTGCCTTTAAACCAACAAAAATGCAAAACATATTAATTACCGGAACAAGTAAAGGTATTGGCCTTGAAACGGCTCTTGCTTTTGGAAGATCTGGCTATAAGGTATTTGCTACTATGCGCAATACTTCAAAGGCTGACGATTTTAAACAAATGATAACAACCGAATCTTTAGACATTACTATAGCTGAAATGGACGTAGATTCTAATGATTCAGTAAAACAATGCATTGATGACATTATTAAAAAACACAAATTCATTGATGTTTTGGTCAATAACGCTGGGATTGAACGCCACGGTTCCATTGAGGAATTGAAGATGAAGGACTTCAAGGATGTCATGGAAACCAACTATTTTGGGGTGCTTCGCTGCACGAAAGCTTTGTTGCCTTTGATGCGAAAAAATCGAGCGGGCTGCATTATCAACATTGCCTCGGTTTCTGGTCATATCTCAAGTGGTCCGTTGGGAGCTTATGCTGCCAGCAAATTTGCGCTTGAAGCCTTGAGTGAAGCTTTGGCGGGCGAAGTAAAACCCTTTAACATTCGGGTTGCCGTCGTAGAGCCAGGCATTATCAATACGCAAATGGCGAGCGATATTAGTAAAGATGCGGAGTCTCTCTATCCACATTCAAAGCGTCTCGCCGGAATGTTCTCAGCATCCCTAAAAACACCAACACCACCAACATTGGTGGCGAACAAAATTTTGGAAGTGGCGGAAAGTGGCAACTGGAAATTGAGACATCCAGTCGGCCCCGATGCCGAACCATTTATTCAATGGCGAAAATCCATGACCGACGAACAATGGATCGATTGGAGCGCTTGCAGCGATGAAGACTGGTATAAATCTGTGGAACAAGATTTTGGATTAAATGCCAGGTGAAATCAAAATAAATAAAACAATACTTATTAAAAATAAAAATGGAAAAATCAACATACAACTCAGAAAAACCCGAATACTTCCTACTTCGACCGGAAGTTGAAAAGGCCTATGGCTATTCACACGCTGTGAAAATTGGCAACCATATCAAAATTTCAGGAGCCGTTAGTATGGATGATGAAGGCAACCCAACAGCTGTGGGCGACTTCTTGCAACAAATGAAAAATTGTTATGTCGACTTAGAAAAAGTGCTTAAACATTTCAACTGCACCTTCGATGATGTGGTAAAAGAAGATGTGTTTACTACTAACATGCCTTTGTTTTTAGAACATGCCGAATACCGCACTGAAATTTATAAAAATCACTTTCCCACAGGAACGTGGTTAGGTGTAAAGGAATTGGCTTTGCCGGAGTTTATGATTGAAATAGAAATGGAAGTTTATAAAACGGAATAATCCCAGCCACATTGATGTGATAAAAACCCTTAAAGTGTATTTAAAACAAATGAATCATACAACCCGAATTAAACAAAGCCATACCTATGGCTTTCATTGTATGTACAAATGAAAAAATTTCCGAATGCCATCGTTATTATACTAGCCGTCATCGTAGTCGCCTGGTTGCTTACATTTATTATTCCGCAAGGGAGTTACGAGCGGGTATTTAACGAGGCCACCGAGACCACTGTTGTGGTACCCGATTCCTATCAGGTACAAGATGCATCCCATCTTTCTGTATTCGATGTATTGCTCTCCATACCAAGAGGCATCGTGGGACGAGCCGACTTAGTTGTATTGATACTCCTACTCGGTGGCTGTTTTTACCTCATTGAAAAAACGGGCGCATTCAGTCAAGGTCTTAACCAACTCATGAAAATTTTAGTTGGAAAAGAAACGGTTGCTTTAATTAGTATCACTTTGCTTTTTATAACTGGAGGATTTACCATAGCATTACAGGAAGAATTGATCGCCATGACACCTATACTCTTGCTATTTGGAAGAAGTATTGGTTACAATGCAAAAACAATGGTTGCTGCAAGTTTAGGTGGTGCCATTGTTGGTGCTTCCTTTAGTCCTTTTAACCCTTTTGGAGTGGTCATTGCACAAAAAGAAGCAGGTGTAGCGCTGCTCTCTGGCTATGAGTTTAGGCTGATTGTTTTGGCTATTGCTGCTGTCGCTTGGGTTCTATTTGTACTTCATTACAGTGGTAAAAATCGAATTGAAAAATCAACTTTGAATATAGAGACTGAAACATTTTCCTTTAGAAACAAAATGATTCTAAGTCTCTTGGCACTTACGTTTGCAGTTGTTACCTATGGCTTAATTGCGCTCGATTGGGGCTATAACGAAATGTCTGCCTGCTTTTTCTTTTTAGGTTTGGTGTGTGGAACCATTGCGGGCTTTAGCTTTAATAAAACGACAGAAGTTTACATTGATGGCTTTAAGGAAATGGTTTTTGCTGCATTGATTATTGGATTGGCAAATGGCGTCTCTGTTATTTTAAGGGATGGAATGGTCATTGATTCTATCGTTTACGGATTATTTGGCCCATTAGAGCAGCTGCCTCCAACGCTATCTGCGGTACTCATGATGGGTTCGCATGCGGTGATTCATTTTCCAATGCCAAGCACTTCCGGTCACGCTATTTTAACCATGCCGATTTTGAGTCCCTTGGCCGATTTAATTGGCTTGTCGCGTCAAGTTTGCGTGCTTGCTTATCAATACAGTGCCATTATGATGGATTTAATTGTGCCTACCAATGGCGCAACCATGGCTATCATTGCATTGGCAGGTATCAACTATAAAAACTGGATAAAATTTATTGTAAAACCAGTATTAATCATGTTATGTATTGGTGCTGTAGCGATAATAATAGCGGTACAAATTGGTTACCATTAAAAAGTGAAAAATAGCGATTTTGAGATAAATAACTTTCGAAAAAATAGAAACTATTAACAGTAATAAAATAAACATCATGAAAATGACATCTAAAATAATTATCACAGCATCCTTATTTGTAGGATTTGTCTCCATGGGTCAAACAATCCCGCAAGCCATCGCTAAAATCAATACCGAAGGTTTTCAAAAATCGCAAGTCATGCATTTGATTTCCGATTTATCCGATGTGTATGGCCCACGACTCACAGGAACCAATCAATATTACACTGCGGCAGAATGGGCCAAAAAAACCATGGAAAATTGGGGAATGGATAAGGTCTATTTTGAAAACTACTGCGACGATTGCATGGGTTGGGAAGTTAAATCCTTTAATGTAGAAATGACAGAACCTGCCTATATGAACATACAAGCCTATCCGTATGCCTGGACAGAATCCTCGAACGGCGTACAAGCTGGGGATTTGGTTTGGATTGAGGGTTATGCCGATATGGAAAAGGTAAAGAAACAATGGAGCGGAAAATTACAAGGAAAAACCGTTTTGTTTGGTTCTATCCCGGAACAGAATATGTTGTTCGATGCACTTTCAAAACGATTTACCGAAGACCAAATTACGGAGGCGGAAAAATCAATTGTACCTGCACCCAATAAAACGCTAGGGTTTTCTGCCGGAAATATAGATTTAATTAAAGATTTAGACCTTATTTTCGCAAGTTTCATGAAAAAAGATGACGCCTTTTTTGCATTCTTAAAATCAGAAGGCGCTTTAAGTATGTTGGGAACAACACCATTTTTTCCGGGAATCATTCATCCTAGTGGGACGTATAATTTCAGAAAAAATGATACAAAGCCACTGCCCTATTTTGCGATTTCACCTGAAAGTTTCGGAAAATTAAAACGCTTGATTGACAGAGAAATGACGCCTAAAATTAAGTTCCATCTAGATGCTGAATTGTACTTAAAGCCTCAAAATAACGTGAACATTATCGCAGAAATTACAGGCTCTGACCCCAAATTAAAGGACGAAGTAGTGATGATTGGTGCCCATTTTGATTCTTGGCATCCGGCATCCGGTGCAACCGACAACGGTGCTGGTTCTGCGGTGATGATGGAAGTGATGCGCATTTTAAAATCATCCGGATTAACACCAAAACGAACCATCAGAATCGCACTTTGGGGCGGCGAGGAACAAGGGTATTTAGGTTCTATGGCATACGCAGAAAAGCACTTTGGAAAAGTAAAGGAAACGACTCGAAAAAAAGAGGTTGAAAAAATTTCGGCATACCTCAATATGGATAATGGCGCAGGTAAAATGAGAGGCATCTATCTGCAAGGAAATGAAGCCGTAAGACCCATTTTTGCTGATATGTTAAAGCCGTATGCACATTTAGACGTAAACAATCTCACCATCGAAAACACCAATTTTACAGACCACGATGTCTTTGACTATTATAAGATTCCTGGTTTTCAAATTATTCAAGACCCCTTAAACTACAGCACCGTAACACATCACACCAATTTAGATGCCTTAGAATATGTACCGGAACGCGATATGATGATCAATGCCACAGTGATTGCTGCATTGGTGTATCAAATTGCTCAAATGGATGTGCGTTTGCCGAGGGAGGAATAAAAAAATAGGGGCGTATAAAATTAATAAATGAATATCATGAAAAATATAAAAACCATTTTACTAATAGCATTAGTTCTTATTGCAGTCTATTTTGTGATAGACAGAGCACTTCCTTACTTCTTCAATTTTAACAAAGAACACTATCAAGACTACTACTGGCCGAATAAATGGTGGCTGGTTGGGCATTTACTTGGTGGTGCACTGGCCTTAATTATCGGGCCATTTCAATTGAGCACCTCGTTTAGAAATCGGTTTTTAAATCTACATCGCTCTTTGGGGAAAGTATTTATCATCGCCATCATTATTGGTTCATTAAGCGCCATTTACATGTCTTTTTATGTGGCGCCACAAGTCAATGTGTCTTGGAGCATTTCATTGTTTGTTATGGCATTAGTGTGGCTAGCAAGTGTATTAATGGCCTACAGAGCCATTCGTTTAAAACGCATTCAGCAACACAAAGAATGGATGATTCGCGCCTATATCATTACGCTTGGATTTGTGCTGTTTCGTGTCTTGAATGAAAATTCACTAATAAGAGATTTAATGCCCACTTTTGAAGAACGTGGTGCAGCATGTATCTGGCTGTCTTGGACCGTGCCCTTGTTTATTGCAGAGGTCGTATTACAATGGCACAAGAAAAAATAATATCAAACATTAAAAATTTAATACATTATGAAAGTATCAGCATTAGCGGCAAAAGGTCCGCACGAAAAATTAGAAACCTTCTCATACGAGCTCGGAGCCATTGGTCCTGAGCAAGTAGATATTAAAGTACTTAATTGCGGTATTTGCCATTCAGATCTCAGCATGATGAACAACGATTGGGGCATGACCACCTACCCCATTGTGCCCGGTCATGAAATCATTGGTGAAGTAGTAGCTGCTGGCAATGCTGTTAAAAACGTAAAAGTTGGCGATAAAGTAGGTGTGGGCTGGTATTCCAGTTCCTGTATGTCTTGCCACGAATGTATGGACGGATCGCATCACCTTTGTTCTAGCGTACAGTTCACCATTGGCGGCCGTCATGGCGGTTTTGCCGATTATGTGCGAAGTCATTGGTCTTGGGCCATTCCCTTACCCGAAGGTATTAACCTAGATAAAGCAGGGCCTTTGCTTTGTGGCGGCATCACGGTGTTTAATCCCATTCTGCTGGCAGGTGTTAAAGCAACCGACAAAGTTGGGGTTATTGGCATAGGTGGTTTGGGACATATGGCACTTAAATTCCTTAACAAATGGGGATGTGAAGTCGTTGCCTTTAGTTCCAACCCCAGTAAAAAAGAATCTATCCTCGCAATGGGAGCTACCAAAGTGGTAGATTCTAGAAATCCTGAAGAATTAGCAAATATCGCCGGCAGCTTAAATTTTATTTTAAACACCACCAACGTTACCTTAGATTGGAATTCCTATTTGGTGGCACTCGCACCAAAAGGAAAATTTCACAATGTCGGCGCCGTGTTAGAGCCTTTGGCAATTCCGGCATTTACCTTAATAATGGGAGAAAAGTCGGTTGCTGGCAGTCCGCTTGGTAGCCCGGCACTCACCCGCACCATGCTTGAATTCTGCGTGCGTCACGACATCTACCCAATAACAGAAGAGTTTCCTATGGCAAAAGCAAATGAAGCTTTAGCCCATTTAGAATCTGGAAAAGCGCGTTTTCGAATTGTATTGAAAAATTAAAACCAAAACAAAATGAAAAATCTTATTAAAAACAAAACCACGGCCACCTCAATCATCATTCTTTTATTGCTGATTTCAACAGGTTGCAATAATTCAAATAAATCTTTAGAAAAGGAAATAGAAGTAACAGAAACAGTTTTTGACTTAGCAAAAGAAAAACAAGAACTACAAAAATCATTTAAAGGCGTTATGGAAGCCCTCGCTAGCGGTGATGCCAAGGCCGTAGCCAATTTTTATACGGAAGACGGTGTTTTTATGCCGCATAACAGCCAAATTTTCACCGGAAGAGAGGAGATTGAAAAAGCTTTTGAAGGATTTATTGCAGGTGGATTTACAGATTTAGACGTAGAATCCACCTGGGCCGAAGGTTGTGGAAACTATTTATTAGACACTGAACAATGGACTTTAAGTAATGGAAAAGATACCCTAATAGGAAAATCCTTAGTGATTTGGAAAAAGGAAGACGGCATGTGGAAAATGTATAAAGACATGATCAATACCGACACTCCTTAATACCAAAAATAGATATTAAACAAAGTACACTTAAAATCGTATGGATTTACAACTCAAAGGAAAAAACGCCATTATCACTGGTGGCAGTAAAGGTATAGGGAGAAGTATTGCATTAAACCTGGCAGAAGAAGGTGCCAACGTAGCCATTTGTGCCCGAGGTGAAGACGCCTTAAAAAAGACCGAAAAAGAACTGCTTGACAAAGGCGTAAAAGTAATCGCATCAACTTGCGATGTTGGAAATTCCGAAGAATTACATGCTTTTCTAAACCACGTAAAAGACCAATTTGGAACCGTAGATATTTTAGTCAATAATGTTTCAGCATTGAGCCTCGGAGACGATTTTAACGACTGGGAAACATCCATCAATGTCGATTTATTAGGCAGCGTTAACGCTACCAGAAAAGTCATTCCATGGATGCTTGAGGCAGGCAGTGGCAACATTTTGTTTATTTCATCGGGTTCCGGACTTGAAGCCGGTTCGCCTCCTGCCTACGCCGCAGTAAAAGCAGCCATCATTAGCTATTCAAAAACCATGGCTATTCAATTGGCACCAAAAAACATCAGAGTTAATACCATTGCGCCCGGATCAGTAGAATTTCCCGATGGATTGTGGGAATTGACCAAAACTCAAAATCCACCATTGTACGATTGGGCACTCAGTTCCATCCCTTCAGGAAGACTAGGCACACCAGACGAAATAGGCAAAGTAGCCACATTTATCGTCTCCCCTTGCGCCAGTTGGGTTGTCGGCACCTGCTTGGCTGTGGATGGCGGACAACATAAAGCGAATTTGTAAATCAATTTAATCAACTATAACCAACCACATGGAACCACTAACCACCAGCGAATTAAAACCCACTGTAAAACAAGCCCGAATTAATGCCTTAGATGTTATTAGAGGCATCGCCCTACTGGGTATTTTATTGATGAATATCAATGGCATGGGCCTGCCCTACTCCTACGAAGACCCAAGTGTGCTTGGCCATACCGAAGGCCTTAACTATGCCGTTTGGTTTGCCAATGAATTATTTTTTGAAGGCACCATGCGCGGCTTGTTCACCATACTGTTCGGAGCAGGCGTAATTTTACTTACCTCACGACTTATTGACAAAGGCGCAGGTATTTCAACCGCCGATGTGTATTACCGCAGAATCGTTTGGCTCTTGCTATTTGGCTTGGTCAACACATGGGTCTTTTTATGGGATGGCGATATTTTGTATGCTTATGGCTTATTTGGGTTCTTTTTGTTCCCGTTTAGAAACTTGCCGGTTAAGAGTTTACTCATAATAGCCGCAGTTTTAATTTGCATAGGAACCGCATGGGATATTAGTGACTATCACAAAAACAAAACCCTAAAAACCGAAGCAGAACAAGCCTTGGCTTTAAAAGAAAGTGGCGCCGAACTCGACAAGAAAGCCGAAGGAGCCATTGCCGAATGGGAAAAGATATCCACCAAAAAAACACTCGAAGAAATACAAGAACACATCGCGGGCATGCAAGGCAATTATTTTGAAGTCCAGCAAGAAAAAGCCCCCGAAATACAATGGATGCAAACCTGGTTTCAATATCGTTATGGTGCTTGGGACATTTTAAGTTTTATGTTTTTAGGAATGGCTTTTTATAAACTGCGCATACTTCACAGTGAAAAAAGTGTGAAATTTTATGTGATACTTGCTTTGATTGGATATGCGGTAGGCTTGAGTGTCAATTACTACGAAGTCAACTTAATCACCAGCAACAATTTTGATACCCTTCACATTTATCAGGCTAAACAAACCTATAATATTGGCAGGCTGTTCATTACCTTAGGACACATTGGCTTTTTTATGTTGTTCATAAAATCGGGCGTTCTTGGCTTTCTACAAAGAGGTTTGGCAGCAGTGGGCCGCATGGCATTGTCTAATTATTTAATGCATAGCATTATCACTTCTATTGTGTTCCTAGGATTTGGCTTTGGATTGTATGGCCAATTAGAGCGTTACGAGTTGTATTACGTAGTGTTTAGCATCTGGATTTTCCAACTCATTGTAAGTCCGATCTGGTTGAAATATTTCTTATTTGGCCCATTTGAGTGGCTGTGGCGTTCACTTACGTACGGGAAGAAGCAACCGTTTAAAATTGTAAAATAAATAAATTATGGAAACACTCAACATCTTGATAAGCATAAATTTCGATTTACTTACTGTGGTTCTACTTGTCATCTTCTTTACCGCAGAAAATGTGTTAAACACCCAATTCAAATTTGATAAAATGGGTAAACATTTACTGGAAAACATCGGCTTTTTAATCATCATTACTTTATTGAATTTATTTTGGGCAGGCATCATTGTCGCAGGTGTTGATTGGTTAAACAGCAACCAAATTGGGTTATTTCATTATTTAAATATGCCTATTTGGCTTTTTTTACTGCTTAGCCTTATGCTGTTTGACATGGCCAATTACTGGTTTCATCGTATTGCACACTACGTTCCTTTTTTATGGAATTTCCACCGCGTGCATCACAGTGACAGTCGAATGGACGCTTCCTCTAACATCAGGGTACATCCCATTGAGCTGGTGTTTTATTTTGGATCGTCTAGCTTTTTAATGGCAGCCATTTTCGGATTAGATACTACCGGACTCGGTTTGTATGTGTTGGTGATTATTCCGTATGTTTTTATTGAACACTGCAACTTAAAATATCCTACGTGGATTGATAAAACCTTCGGATTGGTATTTACAACACCCAACTTTCATCGCGTACACCACGATCAGGATGAATATTACACCAATTCTAACTACGCCGATATTTTTATTCTTTGGGACCGACTATTTGGCACCTTTAAATACAAACATCCGGAAGAAGTGAATCTCGGGCTTAAAGAATTCGACGATCAAAAACAATCGTTTTGGTATTTAATGAAAACGCCGTTTATTAATATTCCGAGACATTCAGATACTAATCTAAACTCTAAATAAGTCATGCAAAAATATTTAATACTCCTAGTTTTTTCTTTAGGCTGTGCCATTGCCTATTGTCAAAAAATCGATGAAACAGTTCTTGCTGAAAAACGCGCTCCGGTGTTTACGCCATCAGAATTACCTTATCCCTTTTCAACCGCGGTTCAGGTAGGCGACATCTTGTATCTTTCTGGCGATCTAGGCGCTGCTGATACAGGAAACACGCTAGTTCCGGGTGGAATAGAGCCTGAAACTCGGCAAATGTTCAAACGAATAACCGCCACACTTGCGCAGCACGGCTTAATCTTAAAAGACGTTTTTAAATGTACCGTGATGCTCGCAGATATGTCTGAATGGCAAGCTTTCAATGCCATTTATGCCACCTATTTTGAACCCGGCAAATACCCTACCCGATCTGCTATGGGCGTAAACGGTCTTGCACTCGGTGCTCGGGTTGAGATGGAATGCTGGGCATGGAATCCGCAAAAGAACTAAACATTGACAAAATCAAGCTATTACCATTGATAAACCAAATGCTAGTCATTCTAACTAAATCTAAACAAATGAAAAAAACAGCTCTAACACTTCTTTTTTTAGCAATTGTCACAGTCACCTTTGCCCAAACCAAGGTGATTGACATGCACGTACACTCCTACTCCAATACCGATTTTGGAGAGCGTGAACCCGCAACCGACCATTATGGGGTTAAAGGCGCGAGAGATGCCCAATCGCATCGGCTAGAAACGGTTGCTGCCTTTAAAAAACGCAACATCGTAAAGGCTGCCGTAAGCGGTAACCCGGATAGTGTTGAAGCATGGGCCAAAAACGATCCCGAAAATATCGTGATCAGGGGCATTTTGATATTTTCCCCGGACGATTACGGCATGACCGTCCAAAAATTTGAACAACTCGTTATAGACAAAAAGATTGAAATTTTTGGAGAAGTGGCACCGTATTATTCGGGTGGGACCTTGAGCGATTCCATTTGGCAACCCTATTTAAAAATTTGTGAGCAATACGATATTCCTGTGGCAGTACACACCGGTGGTGGCGACCCGGGTGGCACCTACTCTTGGTCGCCAAAAGCGCGCTTATCCTTAGGTGATCCTTACCATATTGAAGATGTGCTTGTCAATTATCCCAAACTGCGCATGTACCTAATGCATGCCGGTGGTGAAGATTGGCCTGAGCATGCCATCAGACTTATGGCCTATTATCCGCAATTATACACTGATATCGCGGTGCTATTATGGGTAGAGCCCAATACCCAACGGTATGTTACCAACTTTCTGCGAGACATCAAACATGCCGGCTATTTAGACCGTGTGATGTTTGGATCAGACCAGATGATTTGGCCTTATGCCATTGAAAAATCTATTAACTTTTTGAATGGCCTTGACTTTCTGACTGAAGAAGATAAAGAAGGAATATTCTATGGAAATGCTGCAAGGTTCTTGAAATTGGAAACAAAACAATAAACATAAGCAAAATGAAACATTTAATTTCGATAACTTTTTTGGGGAAGGCTACAATCAATGGGAGTAAAGGAAAAAATTGAACTCATTATTTCAATCCTTGAAAAAGAAATTGGAAAAAATAATTAAAATTTCTATGATAAAACTCTTCCGAAACATCCGCAAAAAACTTCTCAATGAAGGCCTGTCTGCCGGACAGGCAGGGGTGGGTTTTCTAAAGCAGCAAAATGGAGGGCTTCAATAACCAAATCAGAATAATAGCTATCTTAGAAGTATAATTGCTAAACCACTTAAACTATTCATTATGAAAAAAAAACCAACCTACTGGTCCAAAACCGAACTAAAAATCTATATCCTTTTGTTGTGCGCCCAAGCGGATCATCACGCGTCGCAGGACGAGATCAATGTCATAAAGTCCAAATGTGATGCCGACACCTTTGACCGTCTGTATCAGGAATTTTCCCAAGATGACGAGGAAACTAGTCTCCAAAAAATTGAGACAGCCATCGGAAGATTAGAATATTCTTTTTTTGAGATTGACCAACTCAAAAAGGAAATTCTCCATATTTTCTTGGCAGACAATTCATTTAGTATGACCGAACGCAAATTGCTACAAATTCTGGACAATATTTTGTATTGAAATACGCCCTATAAGTACACTAAAACAAAATAGCAGATGGAAGAAAGCTCAGGTAGCGAAAAAAACCTATCGAACAATGAAGTTATAAATACCCCGAAAAAGAGGAACTCGAAATCTTATTTCAAGGAATTCTTTATGCTTTTCCTCGCTGTTTTCTGTGGATTTCTGGCAGAGAACTATCGGGAATCCCTGAGCGTCCGCAAGATTGAAAAAGAATACATTCTCTCTTTAATAGAAGACTTAAAAACGGACACTACCAATCTTGGCCTGTACATCACTTTTCGGAAAGAAAAGAGCATTTTGATGGATTCCTTGGCAAAAATGATGCTATCGGAAAATCGAGATTCAATGGGAAATCAGATTTACTTTTTAGCCCGGCAGGTGTTCAATGAACAGGCATTTTTCTATTCGGATGGCACCATACAGCAGTTAAAAAATGCGGGGAACCTTAGGCTTATTGGAAAAAGAAACGTTGTTAACGAATTACTTAAATATGAAAAAAAAGTAAAGGTCCTGGGAGAATGGGACGAAAATGACAACCGGACCAAAACGACCTTCCGTGAAATGGGAGGCAAGGTCTTTAATTCCTCGGAATTGAACAAGACCATGGATTCCGAAATGAAATTCGTCATGCCCACTACCAACCCACAATTGATTACGGATGATCTTACCATTATCAATGAAATTGCATTCCAGATCCACTATTTATCAAAAATGACTAGGGGCAACAGCCTTAGAGCGGCATCCTTGCGATCTGATGCCAATCGTTTATTGGAATTAATCCAAGTGGAATATAAACTAAACCGACCATGAAAAAACCAACAATAGCTCCTGATGAGGCCGTTGGGGAAAGCAATCCAAAGCATCGCATTATTCTTGATAGGAAAAACAGGAAATCCTATTTTAAAGTATCCTTTAGACTCTTTCCGGCCATTTCACGAAGCTTTTTTGTGGAAAAGCAAATGGAAAATTATGTATAGAAAAATACCAAAGTGCTGGCGTGCAATGCCAAAGATTCTGAGCAACTCAACTTGGTGTTACCTCTAAATTAGCACTATCTAAGAAATGAGCACAAACAAATTTCATCATTGCGCTTCATTAAAAGAAATTAAAATAACAAATGATAAAATTCTTTAGAAAAATTAGACAAAAACTGCTGACTGAAAATAAGTACGGAAAATATTTGACGTATGCTTTTGGAGAAATAATTCTTGTCGTTATTGGGATTTTGATAGCGCTGCAGATTAATAATTGGAACGAAAACAGAAAAGATTTTATTGAGGAAAAAGCCATTTTAGAAAACTTATTGGAAAATTTAAACCTATCGAAAATACAATCCGAACAATTAATATTTGAAGAAAATCAATTAAAGCTAAACCTGATTCAAATTCTTAGAATTGATTCCAATGATACTAGTGTAAACACTAAAATAATTAGTGACTCGATTTTCAAAAATGCCGTTTGGGATTTACAAAGCGATATGCCAACTTTTAACGCGTACAATAATTTGAAAAGCACTAATAAATTGAGTTTAATTAAGAATAAAAATATTAATGAGAAATTTACGGAATTAGAGTTTCGTCAAAACAAACTCAATGACATTCTCGAAGACAGATTGAACGTGCATCAAATTCGCATAGATGATATACTTGAACACGACATCAATTTCATACCCTTAGTAAAATCCAATATACCCACTATCAATATAGAAAGAGAATCGAGAAATAATTATTTGCAAGTACTAGAAAATAAAAGAATACGGAATCTTCTTGGCATGAAATTGTCATTTACCCAAGACGTGATTGATTTTCGAAAAAGTCTCGATACACAAATTAAAGATTTGACAATTTTAATCGAAAAGGAATTAAACGAAAAAAAATAATGAATGCACAACACCGGCCAAGGAAACATGAAGGCTTAAAGGGTAAAAATAGATTTTTGCACACAAAATAGAGCTTGGTTCTCGGTTGACAGAGACGTGTTTCAAAACCCGTAAGTTTCTTAGTCAGAGCCGATATAATGATATTTTTTATGCAAATACCTTAATGTACCGTCCCGAAACTTCAGGATTAGTTTCTTCATTTTTAATAAACCTTAAAATTTTAAATACATGAAAACCAACATCATTTTATTCAGCATTTTCATCAGCCTGCTTTTTGGCTGCAATGAAAAACCGGCAACCACAACATCCGCAGAAATTCCTCAAAAATCGAGCTATTTAGATTACTCCAACAGCGACGACCAACGGACAGGTGGCATTAAAATGATTCCTATTGAAACGGCCAAAGGCACCTTTAATGTATACACCAAACGCGTGGGCAACAGTCCAAAAATGCGCGTATTACTGCTTCATGGAGGACCCGGCGGCACGCATGAACAGTTCGGAAATTTTGAAGGCTATCTTCCGAACGAGGAAATTGAATATATCTACTATGACCAACTCGATTCCTATTATAGTGATAAACCCAATGATCCAAGCCTTTGGACCACCGAACATTTTGTGGAAGAAGTGGAACAAATTAGATTAGCACTCCATCTCAACAAAGATAATTTTTACCTGCTAGGTCAATCTTGGGGCGGAATTCTGGCCATGGAATATGCCTTGAAATATCAAGAAAATCTAAAAGGGCTTATCGTGTCTAATATGGTAGCTAGTGTTCCGGAGTATAATAAATACGCTCAAGACGTGCTAGGCCCTCAATTACCTGAAGCTGTCTTAAAAGAAATTCAACACATTGAAGCTGCTAAAGATTACACCAACCCAAGGTACGAAGCACTCTTGATGGCACATTTCTACACCGAGCATGTGCTGCGTATGCCTTTAGAAAATTGGCCAAAATCTGCCCATCTGTTGTTTGACCATCTGAACCCTGAAATTTATGTTTATATGCAAGGGCCGAGCGAGTTCGGAATTACCGATGAAGCCACTTTAAGCGATTGGGATATTTCGGATAGACTTAAAGAAATTAAAGTTCCTACCCTTATGCTAGGTGCAAAATATGACACTATGGATCCAAAATACATGGAGTGGATGGCCGGCGAGGTTCAGAACGGAAGAAGTGTTACCACAAAAGGCAGTCACTTATCTCAATTTGATGACCCAAAAACCTTTTTTAGCGAACTGATAAAGTTTGTTAAAGATGTAGATAACGATACCTTTTAATTTCTAAAAAAACCAATACACAACCATGACAAACCGGATACAATCTGTAGATTTTTTAAAAGGCCTGGTCATTGTCTTAATGGCACTAGACCATGTGCGAGATTATTTTCATATCGATACCTTCTATTTTGACCCCACCGAAATTGAAAAAACCAATTTCTGGCTCTTTTTTACCCGCTTTATAACCCATTTTTGTGCACCGGTATTTGTCTTTTTGGCCGGAACTTCTGCCTTTTTTGTAGAACAAAAAATTGGTAAAAATGCGGTAAGCAAATGGCTTTTAAAAAGGGGTTTGTGGCTCATTTTTGTGGAAGTCGTTATCATATCTTTTGGGTGGCGTTTTCAGTTTAATTTTGACGCTATAATCTTTCAGGTCATCTGGCTGTTGGGTGCCTCGATGCTTTTTTTAGCATTGTTTATCCATTTCCCAAAAAAGCTAATGATTCCGCTGTGTCTGCTCGTGATTATTGGACATAACTTTCTGGATATGTTTTCAGGGGAGCAAGGAGGCTTCTGGTGGATTTTGTTTCATGAATATAACATGATTCAACTTACAGATAGCATTACTATTGTAAACGCCTATCCACTCATTCCTTGGATTTTTGTGATGCCACTAGGCTATTATTTAGGCATACTCTACAAACCTGGGTTTGATGCTGTGAAACGTCGTCAAATTTTATTACGCACTGGTATTTCTGCCATTGTCCTATTTTTTGTTTTACGCTTTGCCAATGTTTATGGTGATTTGGTTGTCTGGTCTTCTTATGATGATTTCACAAAAACAGCCCTTTCCTTTTTTAACGTTACCAAATACCCACCTTCGCTCTTGTATTTGTTAATCACTTTGGGTCCTTCCCTAATTGTGCTTTCACTGGCGGAAAAATTTAAAGGAAAAATATTTGATGTCATGGTCCTTTTTGGAAAAGTACCTATGTTCTTTTACATCGTTCATATTTATTGGATACACCTGCTGGCTGTACCGGCGGTTTACCTCAGTGGCTATGATCCAAAACTTATGATTATTGATGTTTGGATTGGATTTGTTACCGAATTGCAGGGGTATGGTTTGTCCTTAGGCATTGTGTACCTCATTTGGCTTTTTGTAGTAGCAAGCTTATACCCGCTTTGTAAATGGTACTGGAATTATAAAAAGAAAAACCGGAAGTACTGGTGGCTTAGTTATTTGTAGCAAACTAAAAAATTCTTGAAACTGACTATTCCCGAGACAAGCCATAGGGGTATACTTCTACTGCGCTCAGTACGGGTTTCGCCCGTTTCATTTTGGCCTTTGGGCCAAAACCTGCTCATTGAAGGCCTGCCTGATGGACGGGCTGGTAAAATCGTTACATGTCCCGTTAGGGACAACCTATTGGTAGAAACAATCAATATGACATCAAACCATCGTGCCTTTAGGTACGAAATATATAATGTACCTAACGGCACATTCAACCAACAACAAACATATTAGCTACCAAGATAAAGTCGCTAACGGGACAATTAAAATTGAAATTTATGATTAAATTCTTTAGAAAAATCCGTAAAAACCTTCTCCAAGAAGGTAAAACCACCAAGTATTTCAAATACGCTATTGTAGAAATTATGCTTCTGATATTAAAAACAACCGTTTCATGTCCCGTTAGGGACAACCTATTGGTAGATAAGATCAACACGGCATCAAACCACCGTGCCGTGAGGTACGGCATATTATATAATGTACCTGCCTGCCGGGACAATTAAAATTGAGATTTATGATAAAACTCTTCCGAAAAATCCGTAAAAACCTTCTTAATGAAGGTAAAACCACCAAGTATTTTAAATACGCCCTTGACGAAATTATCCTAGTAGTGATTGGTATTTTAGTTGCCGAAAACCTTGCCCCAACCCGCCAGAGGCGGGTGGATTTTCTAGAGATATAATTCGCAATTTAAGCGTGGACACCAGCCTTTGGCGGGTTAGGGCGAGCGCAAAGGCAATATTTATGACTAACAATGATAAAATTCTTCCAAAACCTGCCTTTTCGGAAGACAGGCATACGCCAAAACCTTCTAAACAGCCTAAAATATAGGGTTAATTTGTAAATGCTACAAACACATCACCAATCACCAAAGGCAAAGAGCCAAAAAGAGCCTTTTAATGTAATAATATGATCTACAAGGGAATTACTCACAATTTTTTAGTACCTTGTCTTTACGACAATCAACACCTAAGACTTTTGAAAACAATGCTCAAAATTTACCTATTTTGCGCCATGGCTCTCGCATTAAACGCCCAGACGCCCGCACAGCACATCGGTATGTTTCACAGTGTAACGGATATTGGAAACCCCAATATTCCCGGTTCTGTAAGCTATCATGAACCCTCACAAATATACCGCCTATCGGGTTCGGGTGAAAATATTTGGTTTGATAAGGATAGCTTTACGTTTCTGCACAAAAACATGCAAGGCGATTTTATCATTCAGGCCAACATAAAATTTGAAGGGCAAGGCCATGACCCACATCGAAAAACAGGTTTAATGATTCGCCACTCAAAAGCATCTGATGCCCCTATGTTAGCCTGCACAGTGCACGGCGACGGATTAACATCACTTCAATATCGTAAAAACAAAGGAGCGAATGTCGAAGAATTAAAATTTAATACACAGGAAGCCGATGTGCTACAGTTAGAGAAAATAGGGACTACCTATATCGTTTCCGTGGCCAGATTTGGTGCGAAATATGAAGTGGCACAAATTACAGATATCGATTTAGGCTCAAATCCGTTGGCCGGTCTTTTTGTATGTGCCCATACCAACGAATTTTCGGAAGAGGTTATTTTTAACAACGTTCGTGTCTTTAACACCGCTACCGACGAATTGGTGCCTTACGAGGATTACTTGGGTAGCCTACTGGAAATCATGGATGTAGAAAACGGCGATCGTAGGATCCTTGACAGTTATACCGGCTCTTGGCAAGCTCCCAACTGGACACCGGATGGGAAGACCCTTATTTATAACGCCGAAGGAAAATTGTACAATTTTGAGCTACAGACGCATACTTCAACGGTTCTGAATACGGACTTTGCCGACCGCAACAACAACGACCATGTGCTTACTTTCGACGGAAAACAGATAGGTATCAGTCACCACGCAGAAGAGGCCAATGGGCAATCTATCATCTATACGTTACCTGTTAGCGGTGGAGTTCCAAAAAAAATTACAGAAAAAGGCCCCTCCTATTTGCATGGCTGGTCGCCAGATAATAAGTATTTGGTTTATACGGCCCAACGCAATGAGGTGTACAATATTTATCGTATTCCTGCGGCAGGTGGCAAGGAAATACAACTGACCCATACCCAAGGTTTGGATGATGGGCCGGAATATTCGCCCGATGGAAAGTATATCTATTTTAATTCCACACGCACAGGAACCATGCAACTTTGGCGCATGGATGCCGATGGCAAAAATCAGGTACAACTTACCTTCGACGCACTCAACGATTGGTTTCCGCATATTTCGCCAAACAATAAGTGGATTGTCTTTATATCCTTTCCCGAAGATGTGCCCGCAGACCAACACCCCTTTTATAAAAGGGTTTATATTCGTTTGATGCCTATTGAAGGAGGCGAGCCTAAGGTTATTGGCTATTTATATGGAGGTCAGGGCACCATTAACGTTCCCAGTTGGTCTCCAGATAGTACAAAGATCGCCTTTGTTAGTAATGGTACCTTTTAGGGTGATTTAGAAGCAAACCTTTTGGATTTGGATTTGAGTTTGGATTTGGATTAGTGCTTAGACAGTTCCAAAGATTGTTATTTTGCGATGCCGCAATCAGTATTCAAAAAAATATTTTACAGCAGAGTTTTGTTATATTTCCAGGTCAAGATCGACTAAAAAGCGAATTTAGCCCCTTACATCGAAAGAGAATGGACTCTGATAGCCATACGATTTGTGCAAATAAAAACAATGCGTTATACACGAAAATAGTGTTGTCCTTCCGGATTTTTAGGGCTTTGCGTACAAATCGACCTTTTTCGATATCTATCTAAAATCCCATGGGTTTCTGAGCCAATCTTATCAATGATTCGCAATTTTCAATTTCATATAAACAATTAAAGTAGTTTACGTTAGATGCAAAAATTCGTAATTTTACTTTTTACTTTATTATTTGTATCCATTTCTTTTGCACAAAATAGTCCAAACGACTCCAAAGACTCCACAGATACCATTACATGGAACACTTTACAATACGACATTGTTAACATATTAGGAGGTATTGGTCACGCGTATACCAGACCTTTACATTGGGAAGGCGATAATTGGTTAAGTTTCGGTGCCGTAGTGGCTGGTACCGGTATCGCTTTTGTTTTCGACGATAACTTAAGGGCTTATTTTGACAATCAGGAAGCGCATGTACCTGATTTTTTGCAAGGCTTTGGCACCTATTACGGTAGTCCACAAAACAATTATGCCCTCACCGGAGCGGTTTATTTTACAGGGTTTTTAACAAAAAACGAAAAATTGCGAAGGACAGGGGTATTATTAATTTCCTCCGCATCGGCGGCTGGTTTTTTGCAACAAGTGAGTAAATCTGTAGTTGGTAGGGCTCGTCCACGAAGCGGTTTAGAAAAAGATCATTTCCGCCCTTTTACCAATGACAAGGACTTCCATTCTTTTCCTTCGGGTCATGCGGTTATGGCATTCTCCAATGCCTACGCCATAGCAAAACAATTTACCAATCCATGGGTTAAGGCTGGTATTTATGGTGTTGGAATTATTCCGGGGGTATCCAGATTATGGCGCGGGGCGCATTGGTTTAGCGATTTTGCCCTGAGTACTGTACTTAGTATATTTACAGTAGAATCCATTGATGCGTATTTGGATGGTAAATACAAGGCTAAATACAATCCAAATACCAAAACCATAAGTTGGAATTTTCAAGTTGTCCCCGGTAAAATTGGCTTGGTCATGTCTTTTTAGACAAAATAGGTAATGCATAACTTTTCTTTTTCGCAAGGCAACCCTGTATAATAGCACATTATTTACGAAGCATGGTAAAAGGTTAGTCAGCGCCATAGCCCGAAGAACCAACAGAACTATTTTTGCCTAAAATAAACCGTTCTAATTTTTTACCTTTAAAAAAAATAGCAACGACTATCAACAATGCATATAGAAACAATTACCGATCTTAGGTGTTCGTTGGGCGAAGGACCACTTTGGAATGCTTTAGAAAATGAGATTTTATGGGTCGATATTATTGAAGGTAAAATACACAGCTATTCATTTACGCACAACGCATTACAAACCTATCCTTTACAGGAAATGGTTGGTTCGGTCACAGTGGCCTCAGATGGATCCTTAATTGTGGCTAGTAAGAGTGGTTTTGGACAACTACATCGGGATTCCGGACACGTGACGCCGATTACAGATCCGGAACATCATGTACCAAACAACCGATTTAATGATGGCAAATGCGACCCAAAAGGTCGATTTTGGGCAGGTACCATGTCTTTATCCGAAGAAAGGAAAGCAGGTAGTCTTTATGTTTTAGATGGTCTTCAGGTGCATAAAAAGATTGAAAATGTAACCATCTCTAATGGCATCGCTTGGAGCTTAGACCACAAGACCATGTATTATATAGACACCCCAACACTAGAAGTGGTGTCTTATGACTATGACAAAGCCACAGGCACCATTGGCAACAAACAAGTAGCCATTCGAATTCCCGAAAGCGAGGGTTATCCGGATGGGATGACGATAGACAATGAAGGAATGTTATGGATTGCCCATTGGGGCGGTTGGCAGCTTACGCGATGGAATCCTGTAACCGGGAAAAAATTGGTGGCTATACCGCTTCCGGCAGCCAAAATTACCTCTTGCACCTTCGGTGGCGAAAACCTGACCGATTTATTCGTTACTTCTGCTAAGGAGCGTCTTTCGGAAGCAGAATTAAAAGAACAACCGCTAGCAGGCGCACTTTTCAAAATTACAGGTACCGGTTTTCAGGGTGTGCCTTGCTTTCAATTTAAAATTCCACTTTAAGCTATACCTCGATATTTTATGTCACATACTATGGAAAAAAAATTATTTGACAATCAAGTAGCCCTAGTTTCAGGAGCCGGTATTGGGATAGGCTATGAAATAGCGCGCCAATTAGCATTACAGGGTGCCAAAGTGGTGCTTAACGACATCGACCCGATAGCTGCGAAAAATGCTTCGGCACAAATCACAAAAGATGGAGGTAACTGCGTGTTTTTTGTAGGTGATAGTTCCGAATTGGAAACGATCGAAAAAATGGTGTCTTTTACTGTAACAACCTTTGGAAAACTTGATATTCTTGTGGCCAATGCAGGAATTACGACCTACGGTGATTTCTTGGAATACCAGCCCGCTTCCATGCAAAAACTTTTAAAAGTAAATCTTTTTGGTACTTTTTTTCTAACGCAAGCTGCCGCTAAACAACTCATTTCTCAAGGTCGTGGGGGTAGTATATTGTTGACTTCCTCCGTAACAGGCCATGTAGCCCATCCTTATTTAGCAGCTTATGGCATGACGAAAGCAGGCATAGATCAATTGGCAAAAAACCTGGTTATTGATCTAGGGCCACACGGAATTTCTATCAACACCATTGTACCCGGGGCAACCCTCACGGAAAGAACACTAAAAGAAGATATTGATTTTGAAGGAATTTGGCAAAAAATAACGCCTTCCGGACGCCCGGCAACAGTAGCGGATATTGCGAATGCTGCCCTATTCTTACTAGCACCGCAATCGCGTCAAATTATGGGTCAGAACCTTGTTGTTGATGGGGGTTGGACATCCGTGGGGATTCCTCCTTATTGATCCGGTATGTTGGTTTTAACTCAAAGAAAATAAAGAATTTCTTGAAACTGACTATCCCCGAGGCAAGCCGCAGGTGTACCCCCTACAATAATCACCATACTGCGTTTACCGAAGTGCTCAGGGCCGTTTTCGCCGGTTTCATTTTCATCTGAAGGTCTAAACCGGAATTCGGTACTTTACTGCACCCGAAACTGCCAATAGCAGTTTCCACCGCTCCAAAGGAGCGGTGAATACCGCAGCCCCGAGGCTTGCCCTGGAGAATTCTTTAGTTTCAACGCATATCCATATTACCAACCAAAAGAGCGATGTTGTCCTAAATACTTGTTTATTAGATTACATCATTAGTTGTTCCTAAAGCCTCAATTCTGCACAAAATTTGGATTGATGTCCATTTCTCTTTGGGGAATAAAAAATAAGGTACGAACAGATGATTGCGCAATAGCGGGTTCCGCCTCATTTACCTTTTGGGCAGCCACACCAAAACGCAGCAAATCGGGCCATCTATGATTCTCAAAGGCAAGTTCCAGACGTCTTTCGTTTAAAAGTTTTTCAGCAAAGGTACCGGGTGTAGACCCATCGATATTTGCCAGACCCGCTCTAGTTCTTACTTGATTGATTAGTGCGTAACTTTCGGGCGATTCTCCAAGGGCTTCTGCCAACATAAGCAGTACATCGGCATATCTAAAAACAACAAAGTTTATATCCGCATCGTTCTCCGTTGGTGGATTGCTTTGAAACTTTCGTATGAAACGCGCCGAAATAGTTTCTCCTTCGCCATTTATGTACGATGTGCCCATAGAGGGTTCAAACCGTAAATCCTCCGACAAGAATGATTCCGTTAACGATATGGTTGGCCTATTTCTGGCAAATCCTTGTCCGGTCTGTAAATCCGGACTTGGCGAAAAATCATTGCTAAAAGCGCTTCCCTGACCAATACCGCCGCTTATAAATTGGACTTCAAAAATAGACTCTGCGTTATTCTCATTACTCGCACCCCATAAATCGGAATAATTATCTAGCAACCGATACCCATAATTAGCAATAATTCGTCGTAAAACCACTTCGGCTTCCGAATTATTCCCTATGGTTAGCAAGACTTTTGCGAGCAGGGTTGCGGCCGCACCTTTGGTTGCTCTTCCTACTTCGGTGTTAGAAATGGCGAGGTTTTCTTCGGCAATACGCAAGTCCTGAATTAATTGTTGGTACACCGTATTGGCATCCACCTGCTGTAATTCATCCCCTGGAATAAATGAAGTTAATTGCAGTGGTATGTTGCCAAAGGCTATGGCTAAATGATAATACATTAATGATCTCAGAAAGAGTGCCTCCCCAATGATTCTTTTTTTGAGCGTTTCATCTATGTCAACAGCATCGATACGTTCTAAGATAACGTTGCTATTGGCAATAACCCTATACGAATCGCTCCATGCTAAATCCATCTGTTCGGTTAGGGAATTTTCGGTAAATGCATTTATTTCCGTAAACTGCCGTGCCAATCCGGTCTGATCTGGCCCTTGGTCGGTATTATCGCTTCGCATTTCGAACATTGTCCAATAAGCTCTACCATACACCCCGTTATTTTGTAAACCGGCATAACTTGCGTTTATACCAAAAACAAAATCATTGGCATTTCTATAAAATGCCGCACCATTTCTGTTAGATGACGGTGCTATTTCTGTAAAACTATCACTACAGGAAGTGGCTACTATGAAAACTAAAATTAGTTGTATTGCTTTTTTCATTATCTAAAACTTTTAAATTAAAAATTTAGGTTTACACCAAGAATAATGGTTTTTACCAATGGAAAGGCACCAACGTCCTCACCGGGTGTTAACCCATTATTACCGCCACTCACCTCAGGGTTATATCCAAGATAATCGGTATCTGTAAAAAGATTAGTTCCCGTAACGTATAATCTTAGTTTATCGATGGAATTTCCCAAAAGCACTTTTGATGGAATCGTATATCCCAATGAGACATTTCGCAATCGTATAAACGAGCCATCTTCTACCTGAAAAGAGGACGGTCTGTTGTTGTTGCCATGATTACCAGTTTCTCGGTCTGCCCGGGGTATTTTTCCGTTTCCGGGGTTTTCCGGGGAGCGCCATCGATTATTAAATACACTGTAAGAATTAAAGTTAGCCTCTCCGTTCTTAAGGTGTCGCGACGTTAAATTCAAAATTTCATTGCCATGTACTCCTTGTAACAAAATACTTAAATCTATCCCCTTATATTCAAAGGTATTTGTAATTCCCCAAGTGTAATCCGGAAAAAAACTTCCGGTTACCGTCCTGTCATCTGGGGTAATTTCGCCGTCGCCATCGACGTCTTTAAATCGGAAATCGCCGGGTGCGGGATTTGGAGCTTGGGTATCAAATGGGGCACTTGCAATTTCTGCCTCACTTTGAAAAATGCCCTCTACCACATAGCCATAATAGCTTCCTATGGGGTCTCCTACCCTTGTTACATGTCGTACGCCCGCAGCACCTACAGAAAATATAGGTTCATTTTTGTCATTTAAAGAAAGTACTTCATTATCGTTGGTAGAAAAGTTAAAATCGGTATTCCATTTAAAGGCACCGACGAAATTTCGGGTGCGTAACGAAAGTTCAAAACCTCTATTACGGACTTCCCCCAAATTCTGCAGTACGGTATTAAACCCGGATACAGAAGAAACGCTAACATTCAACAATAGATCTTCAGTATTGGTGTTGTAATAATCGGCCACCATAAAAATACGGTTGTTAAAAAGTCCAAGTTCTAGTCCTACGTTGGTTTGGGTCGATTTCTCCCAGGTAAGCTCCGGGTTTGGCAAAGTGGACTGTATAAGTCCGTTTTCTTCGTTGCCGTTAAAGTTATAGTTATCCGGACTTAACAACCCGATGGCGCCAAAATTAGGGATTTCGAAGTTTCCTGTTTGGCCCCAACTAAAGCGAAGTTTCAATTCCGAAATGGCATCAACAGCGCTTAAAAAATCCTCTTCAGACACACGCCAACCTGCTGAGAAGGATGGAAAATACCCTCTTCGATTATTGGCTCCAAATCGAGAAGATTCATCTGTTCTTATCGTTCCCGTGAATAGATACTTATCTTGGTAAGAATAGTTAAGTCTAAAAAAGGCCGATGCTAAAGACCATGCTTCTTTAATGGAGGTACCGGCAAAAACTTGTCCGCCGCTTATGGTTTTAACCAAGTCATCCGGAAAATTATCTGCTTGCACTTGCCGAATCGTGATTTGATCGCGTTGCGAAGAATAACCTGCTATTGCGTTAAAATAGTGATTCCCAAATTCTTTTTCCCAATTTAGCGTATTTTCCCAAACCCAATTAATTTCTGTAGACGAAGAAGACTGCGCAAAAGACTCACCTTCTGAAGCTTCCCTAAAAAGTAGTGAATTACCTCTAAAAAAATCGCGGTTAAACACATTAATGTAGGTTCCTACAAACGTTTTAGCAGTTAATCCGGGCAAAATATCATAGGATAATCCCAATCCGCCCCGGTTTTGAAATTGAAATAGCTTATCGTCAACCGCATCTATGATGGCCAAAGGATTACTTGCCGTGGTTGTCCCCCCTCCCAAAAAGGATTGGTTGTTACGTTGGTTAACCGTTCCGTCATCGTTAAAGGGACGTACAGTAGGCGAATGCACAATGGCCGAATACACAATGCCCGGCGGTCTAGCAAAATAAGTTGCATTTGCTGGCTTTCTATCATTATCTGTTACCGTGGGTGCAAAAGACAAATCGAGTCTTAATTTTTCAGTTAAATCGGACTTAAGATTGAAAATTGCGTTAAATCGTTGAAATTGTGAACCTTCAATAATACCTTCTTGCTTAAAATACCCTCCCGAGGCAAAAAAGCTGGTTTTCTTAGACAATGGTGAAGCGTACGAAAGATTATAACTTTGTACAGGTGCCGTTTCAAAAATAAGATCCTGCCAATCCGTGTCCGTACCGTCCCAATTTATAAAAGAAAGAGGCATTTCAAAATTGGCATTTCCTCTGCTTCCTGGAGTAATAGGGTCATTAATAGACGCCCCGGGTACGGAAGAAAGGTAATTATTGTTTCGGGCATCGCGAGTAAAATCGATTAATTCTTGTGAATTCATTAAATCGACCTCGTTGGCCACGGTTTGCAACCCGTAAAACGAATTAAAAGAAAAGGTACCTTCGTCGGAATTTGAACCTTTTTTGGTGGTAATAATTACTACACCATTACCACCTCGGGAACCGTATATGGCCGCTGCGGAGGCGTCTTTTAAAACTTCAATAGATTGTATGTCATTGGGATTTATGGTAGCCAACGGATTCACAGGTGGCTCTTGGAAGGCACCTCCCCTTCGCGCCAACTCCCCTTGAATACCAATGGTAGTCAGGTTTTTAGATATAGGTATACCGTCTACCACAAAAAGTGGATCGTTCCCTGCGGAAATGGATCCGGTACCCCTAATTCTGATTGTTGGACTGGATCCGGGTTCGCCCGTAGTCTCTTGCACTTGCACACCGGCAACCTGGCCTATAATGGCATTTTCTGCACTAAGGGTAGGTACCTGCGTAATTTGTTCCGTTGATACCGATGAAACGGAACCGGTAACCCTTTTTTTGGATAAGGTACCATAACCCACGACTACCACTTCGTCTAAGGCTGCAGAATCTGGAATTAAATTCACCTGAACAAAACTTTGTCCGTTGACATTAATAGTTTGAGTTTTAAAACCAATGTAGGAGATCACAAGTTCCACAGCATTTGTTGGAAGCGAAATGGTGAAGTTCCCGTCAAAATCGGAAACTGTGCCCACATTAGTGCCTCTCACCTGAACCGTAGCACCGGGCAGCGGCAATCCTAAATCATCTACAATTTTTCCGGAAATCTCATTCTGAATAAAATTAGAAACAGTAAAATTAGACGAAACAGCGTCTAATGACCGATTTACTACTAACGATGCGAACATAGACCCAGGTCTAAAAATTAAAAATAGTAGCAAAAGGAACTGAGGGACACGAGCAAACGCACCCATTTTGGAAATTCTTAGCGTGTTATTCATAAAAACAAGTTTAATTGAGTTGGTTTTTAAAAGTACTGATTTTATTATAATTAATTTTTAATTTCTTTAACATTTTTCATGAATCTGATTTATGGATCAGATGCGTATACTCCAATATCATGAAACAACAAGGTAAAACGACCCATGGACATTTCATTTATGTAACCACAACTAATTTGATAATTTTATTAAACATATAAATCCTATAGATTTAATAGATTACAAAATAATAGATTTTAGAATTACTATGCAATATTTTTATTAGTAATTTTAAGAATACGTCGCTCGCCCTGTCGTAATTTGCAGTTCACTAACTGGAATCATAAAAGAAGCCAAGGATATTTCATCCTGTATCTCGTATAAAAAAAGCCCCAAAACGTAACGTTCATGGGGCTTTTTTTTTATAACAAACGTTAGTTACAACCTCAATCGAAATAGGATTTCGTGAGTACCATTGTCTATATTACTGACAGCACTTTCCATGGCCATTTCGTACGCATATCCAATTTGGAGTCCAGCCATGGCCTTGAATAGAAAGATTCCGCTGATGCTCTCATCGTAGCGGTAGGCCGCTCCCAAATCAATCCGTTGATTAAATTCCAAAATGGCGGTAAGATCCACGGAAAGTGGTGCGGCATCTACATACCGAATCAGTGCGGTTGGTTTCAATACCAAATTATGAGTCAGTTCAAAATTGTATCCCCCTGCTACATACAAATGGACTTTATCTACCCCTAACCTTGCTAATCCATCTTTTTGTTCCAACCTGTCGGGAGTCAATATTTTTGGAATTGAAAAAGACAGGAAGTAGGCTTCATTTTTAAGATAAAACCCTGCACCTACATTGGGGTTAAACCGGCCATCTATATTGCTTAGGTTAGGATCCGATTGTATGCTGTAGGTAACCAAACCTTGAGTATTAGCATCATACGAGCTAAACCCAGCTTTTATCCCAAAAAAGAGGTCGGTACTTTCCGATAGCTGCAGTTTATAGGAAACATCGAGCGCAAACGCGGTATGACTCTCAATAAAGGTTTTGTCGTTAACAATAGAAACGCCAAGTCCCAGATTCCTGCGCAAGGGCGTTCCGAATACAAAACTCTGGGTCTCCGGGGCACCTTCAATACTGGCCCATTGGCTGCGGATGTTTACCCCTAGATCTGTGGTCTCCTCTGAACCTGCAAATGCCGGATTGATAAGGTTCATATTATACCGGTAAAAGGTATAGTTGGGATCTTGTTGTGCGATGCCACATACGGCAAACAGGTTAACTCCAAAATATAGGAGCACTTTATATATAAATTTCATTTTTTTCTGATTTAGATTTAATAATTAATGAAGACCCAGCCTTGCAATGGTGCAGTACCGTTGCCTAGATCGATAACATAGAGGTACGAACCCGGAGGAAGCAAGCTACCGCTGCCTTTGTGGTTTCCACCCCAATCATTTCGATAGCCTTTTGCGGCAAAAACCTCATGTCCCCATCTGTTATATAGCCTTACTACATTGTTTGGATAATTGTCAATACCGGGAACTACCCAAGTATCGTTTATGCCATCGCCACCAGGGGTAAACGCCTGTGCCGGAACCAATACCGGGGTGGCAGCAAGCGGAAACGCATCCAAACCGTTGGGTACGCCGTCACCGTCCATATCGGAATCTTGGCTATCCGGTATACCATCCCCATCGGTATCCAAAGGGAAATGGCTTGCACTTTTTGCGTCGGTACCTTCGGTAATTTCGACCATATCCGTAAATCCATCATTATCGTCATCTGGGTCGGCATTGTCACCTATCCCATCTCCGTCCGTGTCGGTATCCTCGTTGGGATCGGTGGGAAAAGCATCTTCATCATTCGGAGTGCCATCGTTGTCTGAATCAGCAACCGCACTGAATGGGAATTGATCATCAACATTAGGTATTCCATCACCGTCTATATCCAGATCGGTATTATCTCCCGTACCATCACCATCCGTGTCGGTATCCTCGTTGGGGTCGGTGGGGAAAGCATCTTCATCATCC
>NZ_JAYEEQ010000008.1:55931-161609 GCF_034651555.1 Aurantibrevibacter litoralis
GGAGTGCCATCGTTGTCATCGTCCAGATCGGTATTATCTCCCGTACCATCGCCATCCGTGTCGGTATCCTCGTTGGGGTCGGTGGGGAAAGCATCTTCATCATCCGGAGTGCCATCGTTGTCATCGTCCAGATCGGTATTATCTCCCGTACCATCGCCATCCGTGTCGGTATCCTCGTTGGGATCGGTGGGGAAAGCATCTTCATCATTGGGAACTCCATCACCATCAATGTCGGCATCGCATGCATCTCCAATACCGTCACCGTCTAGGTCAGCTTGATCGGCATTTGGGGTGGTAGAGCAGTTGTCCACCGAATCCAATATTCCATCACTGTCAAAATCCTCATCTACCTCATCTGTAACGCTTATTGTGATTATCGCTTCAAAGATGTTGTTGTCCGAGTCTGTCGTACGTACTCTAATGGAATAGGAAGTTTTGGTTTCAAAATCAAATATTGTAGTGGCCAATAAATTGGCACCATCAATACTAAAATGGGCATTGTCCGTATCACCGACACCTGTAACCAAAGCATAATCATGCGTGTCGCCTGTATCCGCATCAATCGTGGACAGTAGTCCTACCAACTGATTTACGGTATTGTTTTCTTGGATCGTATTTGGCGAAAGGGAGATTCCTGTTGGCGGATTGCTGATTTCCAAAACAGGGCTCATCGTAAAACTATGGTGCAATGTCCCAAAATTATTTCCTGCACCACCATCGGTAGTTCCGGAAGTTGAGCATCTCTTGAAAATACCTTGTTCTCCAGTGATTAGCGGGTTGGATGTAGATTCTTTAAGAACCACATAGTAGTTGGTATTTTCTTGAAGCACCGTACCTGCGGTAAACGTAAAACTAAAATCTGATTGAACAGTATTTGCAGGAACGGTGACGATTTCAGAAGCCTCCAATAAGGAATTGAATTTCAGAGCAGGGTTGGCCGAAGCAGGGTCGTTATCGGTTTCATGTAATTCCAACCATAAATCATAGCTGTTGGTCGCATTTGTGTTTTCCAACTGTAAGGTCACTGTTCTCAACGCCCCCGTAGTAACGGTGCGTATCGTTTGCCAGGCACCGCCCCAGCCAGTAGTACATGGAGCGTCTGTATTGCCTACGATTTCGGATTGCAGCGTGTGCGATCCACTCTCATTGGTTACAGTAATATAAAAATCGGTGGCACCGTTGGGTACGGTAACCTCTAAGGTATTGGCATCAACAACCGAAAACAGCGCATTAAGCGTACCAATGGCCACGTTGCTCGTGGTGCTAAAATTTGCTCCAGTTACAGTTATGGTCTCACCATGTGCAGCTGACTTCGGATTAAAATCGACAATAACAGGAGGAGCCTCCTTAGTAGTTAAAGTTTCTGAGATGACCTCTGTGTAGGCATCATTGACCCCATCAAAAAATTTAGAAACGAAATAAAAATCGTAAGTGGTTAATGCCTCCAAGTTTGACAAATGGAAGACGTGTTCCTGATTGGCCAGCATTGCTGCATTGCCAGCTGCCGCTACGGTAACGCCCCCATAATTGACTCCTGCTTCTATTTGGGTTTCTGTGGGCGGGGTTGATCCTTGTGGTACCGCAAGCCAATAACCCGTACCGGGTTGTACTGTGGTTGCGGCGTAGTCTGCCGAATTATACGTTATATTTTCAAACGCTCCAATAGCAGCACTGGCCACGCGCATAATGATTTCATCAATCTCCGGTAAGGTGCCGGCACCATAATACCAAATGAGTTCATCACTTTGGTTTACGCCCAGATCGTTGAACCTTACGTATAAGGCATACGAACCATCGCCAGTTGTGGTTATGGCATTGGTCGCCGGATTTTGAAGGTAGGCATTACTGAATGAACAACAATTGCTTATGGTTGAAAATGCTCTATCTGAATTACTGAAAAACAAAATAGCTTCTTGGGCGGTAGAGATTTTAATGGCTTTGGCTTGATCTGCCATACTGGTATTGCGAACAAACTCTTCATCAATCAAATTGCCTCTTTCTTTTGTAGGTCTATCTGAGCCGCCGACAAAATCATCCCTCGTACCTACCCAAAGCCGTACATTGCTAGCGTTGGAACCGCTAATATTAGTTATTTTGACCTTTATAGCAATATAGCCTTCAGGTTGCAATAACTCGAACAAATTCTCTACCCGGAACAATTGACCGCCAAGCGTAATTTCCCCGCTAGTTCTAATTTGACCAAAACCTTCTCCCGTGGTTGAATTGGTAATGGTAAATCCTGAGAAATCAAAGGTCTGATTAGCGAATATGGGGTTCTGGCTAATGGAGCCGTTAGTATTCCAACCTGAGGTGCCATCACCTCCAATGCCCCATGCAATATCTAGGGGAAAGGTACTGAATGTCAGCTTTTGCCATGTAGTACCATTGAAATAGAAGGGTTGCTGCATGTTCCCGGAATTGTTTATGGAATTTTCCGTTCCGTTCCCTACCCGAAGTCTGTTGTTATTTAAAATTCTGTTGGTTTGCCCCTGAGATGGGTTTAATCCCACAAAAACAACAAAGAGCAACAACAACCAAGGTAATTTTAGTCTTAATTTTGGTTTCATTTTTAGTTTGATTTTTAAATTAAAGTGTGGTTTTATCAATTGACCATTGGTCAGATTCTTTAAGTAATTTCAGTGTTGTATTGGAGGTTTTGGCAGATCCG
The DNA here is from genome assembly GCF_034651555.1 of Aurantibrevibacter litoralis. Classification (NCBI taxonomy): domain Bacteria; kingdom Pseudomonadati; phylum Bacteroidota; class Flavobacteriia; order Flavobacteriales; family Flavobacteriaceae; genus Aurantibrevibacter; species Aurantibrevibacter litoralis. The sequence continues at coordinate 58,600 of NZ_JAYEEQ010000008.1, forward strand.
TTGTCAGAATAGGTTAAATAAATCCCCACGAATGCGCTATCTCTATCTACAACTAGAGTATGTACAATAAAATAAGGCTGGTCGCCAAGGGAACTGAGTTCTTCTTTTTCTATCAAGGAAACGGGTATTCCGTTAATTGAAAACGCCTCTGGCAAATCCAGTTCCACACTATGGTGCAAAATGTAATAGTTTGATAGATGGGTAGCCTTTATTAGAGGTTCTTTCCAAAGACTTTCATGTTGCATGGCTATGGCCAGTACTGAAGCAACGTCCCTTTCGGAAGCGGATGATTTGTGTTCTTGTGCTGTCGCAATACAGAATACTGTAAAAAAGTAAAGCAACATCAATTTGTTCAATTGGATCGTTGTACGTGTCATCATAATTTTAATTAATTTGTAGGATTTAACTTATTTTGTGTAATCTTTTTCTGCTAACGTCCTACAACTTTTTCAAGTATAAAAAATCGTAAAACAACATGACATATGTCAATTTCATCGGTTTTTTAGATCACTTTATCGATTTTTTTAACAATTCGTCGATAAAAAGGGTAGATAAAAAATTTCTTGGAACCGACTATCCCCGAAGCAAGCCATAGAGGTATTTTGCCAGTTTCATTTTGGTCTTTGGGCCAAAAACCGAAATTTTGTATTTTACGTCAACCGGAACTGCAAAAAGGCAGTTCTGACCTCTCCAAAGGAGCGGTAAATAGGAAACCCCGAACCCCAAGGGTCGGGGAGTCTTTAGATTGAATAAGTTCGATTAGATCTATATTTCCTAAGCGGTATATGAAGCTTTTGCGTTGGGGTATAGACGACAATAACAATCTAATGCGCCATATAAAAATGAAGAAAGAAAGGTTTAAAATCTGGAGTTCGTTTGCTAAAGGCGTATCATCCTGTTCGCATCACAAATTAAGTAAATACAGAGTATAAGATCGAATTCAAAAGTGTAGGTAAGTGCCTACTGCACTAAACTACAGTCCATTTTTCAGTAGTCTCGACAAGGTTTCAGGGCGCATATTTAGAAAAGAAGCTAAATACTTCTTTGGAATCCTATCTATTATTTCTGATTTGGACGTTGCCCGATAATGATGCCACCGCCCTAATGCCGAAGGGATTCTGGCCAAATACGCTCTGTTTTCTGCGTGTAAATAGTAGTCTTCCATGAGAATACGGTTTAAATCCCTCATCTCCGGAAAATTTTTAAGACAGAAATGCATGTCTTCATAGCTTAAGTACACGCAATGGGTTTCTTCTAAAGCCTGTATGTTTTCCATGGCGACTTCATTTCTGAAATATCCGGTAATGGACGTAAAAATATCGTTGTCCGAACTAATCCATGTAGTAACCTCTGTTTCATCCGCCATAAAAAAACCTCGGACCACCCCTTTCTTTATCACATGAAGATTAGTACACACCTGTCCCTTCTTACATATGAGATCTCCCTTTGCAAAAACAGTACTTTTAATATGGGTCGCCAAAAAAGACTTCAACCCAGCACTTAAAGGAATAATTTCATTAAGGTAAATTACTATAAAAAGATTCTGATGCGGCTTTTTATTATGAGGCATATCTATTTGGTTGATGGCTTAAAATTAAAAAAATACCTCTTAAAAAAATTCATAATTCTTACAACGCATTTTAATATTCAAGAATTATAAAAGCTTATCCCCCAACTCTAACCATGTATTGGCGCGCTCAAAACCATTTGTATTGATATTATGGGGCGAGGTAAACATAATAGGTCTACCCTTAAATGTTTCTAAATTAAAGGTGCGGTCATCGATAAGGACATCCCCATGTAAAATATGCTTGTCGCCACACAAGATGCGCTTTTTCCAATGGATAAACGGAAAGTGGGCATCTAGCCAATGGTATTTTTCGATCAAAGATTTAGGGTATTGCATAGCTGCCGATGCAATATAGACTTCATATTTCTGAGAAAGTTCTTTTAACACGACCTGACTATCCTTTATAGGCTCTAATTCCATAAAAAAACCATCTAAGGATGCGTGCTTATGTATACTCTCTTGGCGATCTTCGGGCACGCATTGCCATACCTCGCGCCCCATACAGTCTGCTTCGGTTAGATTTTCATTGAAATCTGCGTTATATCGATCTATGTGCGCTTTAAAGGTATTCGCCATTACCTCGTCCATATCCACAAATAATGTCATAGCGTTCTTTTTTTTGCGAAGTACGCTAAAATAATTTAATTGTAAAATGGATTTAACGCTGAAAAATGAGAGGGAAAAACTTGCCCTCCATCTTTTCTCCTTTTTTTATGATAGGAACACCTTGTAATAAAACATCATTGGTGTTGCTCACCGTGCCGTCTGCAAAAACATTGAGCACAAATGCCCTGCGACTTCGCTCGGAAGTATTTGCATAAGAGCCATGAACCAATAAAGGGTGATGAAAAGTAGCATACCCTTTTTTAAGTTCTACCGGTACTGGAGTAAATTCTGCCTTTTGAGCCTCGGTTAAGTAGGCCATAATCCCATTCATTTCGCCAGCCAATTCGGGTTTATCTAATAATCCCCAACGATGACTCTTAGGGATATAATGCAAACACCCATTTTCTGTAGTCGCATCGTCTAAACCCACCCAGCAGGTAAGATGTTGCATGGCAATGGTGCGTGTCCAATACGAATAGTCTTGATGCCACGCCACTACTCCACCGTGTTTGGCAGGTTTGCAAAACAATTGATCGTGCCAAAACCGGACATCTTTATCGCCTAAAAGTTGACTTGCTACCATTAAAAAAGCGGGGTTCCATAAGACATCGTGAAAACCTTCTGCAATACGCCAATGCCCTAACGAATGAAACAAAACCGCTTCGGGATCCGTAGATTCATTCGAATGAAATTCATAAAACAGATGATGTGCCGGATGTTTAGGATCTGTTATTTCCGCAAGTTCCTTGTTCAATATGGCAATCTGTGTTTCATCCAACAATTTTATACCGGATAGATATCCATTTTCATGAAAAGAAGCCACTTGTTCCTCGGTAAGTCTATATTGTTCCCATTCTTCTTTAGCCTTGGGTTTGGAAAACATAGACGTTATAGGGTGGTGGTAATCTGCCAAATCTTTACTTTTTTCCATAAATGCTAAATTTAATGTTGCAATCTGCTATATATTTTCCGTTGCTCGGATTTTTTTCTACCTTCCCAATTCAAAATAAAATTGCTGCTGATCTCCTTCATCGCTTTAGAATAGATTTACAATGTTTGATTCTCCTAACCCTAAAAATACACAATTTACCATTATTTTACAGCTTGGTTCATCTATTGATAGTGTGAAATCTTATGAAAGTACATGATAGCTCCATAAAATAATTTTAGCACCTTAGCAGTAACCCATATTTTAAAACTATTCACAAAATGAAATACATTGTCTGTGAAAAACCGGGGAGGTTTCTCATGAAAGAAAAAAATAAGCCGGAACGTAACCCAGGGGAAGCCCTTTTGCGTATTAAAAAAGTTGGGGTTTGCGGTACGGATTTACATGCCTATTCCGGAAATCAGGCTTTTTTCACCTATCCTAGAATTTTAGGACATGAACTTGCCGCCGAAGTGGTTGCTATAGACGAAAACCAACAAGGCATACAGGTGGGCAACAAGGTAGCGATAATGCCCTATGTCAGTTGCGGTGTTTGTGTGGCTTGCCGTCAAGGGAAAACCAATTGCTGCGTTAATATGCAGGTTTTGGGCGTACATACCGATGGTGGAATGCAAGAGCAAATTTCTGTGCCTATAGATTTACTGCTACCCGCTCAGCACCTTCGCTTAGAAGAAATTGCCCTTGTAGAACCTTTGGCTATTGCAGCACATGCTTTAGCACGTGCGCAACTAAAAGCCGGCGAAACTATTGCTGTAATTGGTTGCGGCCCTATTGGTATTGGCATTATTAAGTTAGCGCAAATTGCAGGAGCTCATGTTATTGTAGTTGATGTAAATAAGCAGCGGCTACAGTATGTCCAGGATTATTTTGATGCAGCCCATTGCATTGTTGCTGATGAAAAAACTAAAGTGACCATTTCCGATATTACGAAAGGAAATCTGTGCAATGTGGTTTTTGATGCCACCGGCCATAAAGGTGCCCTAGAAGCCGGTATTAATTATATGGCACATGGTGGGAGGTATGTTTTAGTGGGACTTTCAAAAGGCGAACTTACGTTTCTGCATCCGGCCATACATGCTAAAGAAACTACCTTACTTTGCAGTAGAAATGCCACGATAACCGATTTTAAATATGTGATGGAAATTCTAGAGAAAGGACTTTTCCCAACGTCCTCATTTATAACGCATACCGTAGATGCTGCGCAAATGATTTCTCATTTTGATGGATGGTTAGATCCTTCAAACGGTGTTATAAAAGCCATGGTCAACTTTTAACTCGATATAAAGCGTTATTTTTAACCTTCTATTATAGCACAAGAAATTTATGAGTACTTCTTACCTGCAAATTCATCCTAAAGATAACGTTTTTGCTGCCCTCAAAGATTTACAACCCGGAACAAACATTCTTTATGGAAACGATAGCTTTCCGGTATTGGCTACAATTCCTGCAAAACACAAGTTTGCGGCCTTAGATTTTGAAAAAGGCGATCCTGTGCTGATGTATGGCTGCCTGGTAGGAAGAGCTACCCAAGTCATTAAAAGAGGTACACAATTGACTACTGAAAACGTAGTACACGATTCCCAAGCCTACAAGATATCAGGAGAAAAAAAATCTTGGCAAGCCCCGGATGTCAGCCAATGGAAAAACCGAACCTTTAACGGATACCATAGAACCGACGGTAGTGTGGGTGTGGCCAATTACTGGTTGGTGATCCCTTTGGTTTTCTGCGAAAACAGAAACGTGGAGGTCATGAAACAAACGCTGCTGAAAGCATTAGGGTATTCAACAAGCAATGATTTTATAGTAGATATAGATTCCTTGATTACCCAGTACAAAAATGGAAGTAGTGAGGCTGATTTATTAAATGCTAACCTCATAAAAACCTCAGAAGATATTAAATTGAATCGCACCTTTCCCCATGTAGACGGTATTAAGTTTTTGAACCATAACGGGGGTTGTGGCGGCGACCGACAGGATTCGGATACCTTATGCCATTTACTTGCCGGATATGTCACGAATCCCAATGTGGCCGGAGCCACCATACTGAGTTTAGGGTGCCAAAATGCACAATATAAAATCGTAGAGGAAGCTATCGCGCTTCGGGATGCTCATTTTTCGAAACCGCTTGTAATCATGGAGCAACAAAAGAGCAAAAGTGAGCGCCATTTCATTGAAGAAGCTGTTAAAAGAACTTTTTTAGGATTGATAGAGGCTAATAAAGTACTGCGACAACCGGCACCGCTGAGTCAGCTTGTACTTGGTCTAGAATGTGGCGGATCCGATGGTTTTTCGGGGATTTCCGCAAACCCCGTTTTGGGGTACACTTCTGATCTTTTGGTCGCTTTGGGAGCTACAACCATTTTATCTGAGTTCCCCGAACTCAATGGAGTGGAGCAAGAATTATTAAATCGATGTGAAACCCTTGAAAGTGCCGAAAAATTTTCCGCTCTCATGACTGCTTACTCCAAACGAGCGGTGGCGGTGGGCTCCGGATTTGAAAATAACCCTTCACCGGGCAACATAAAAGACGGGTTGATTACCGATGCCATGAAATCGGCTGGTGCCGCCAAAAAAGGAGGCACTTCACCGGTTACAGATGTATTAGATTATCCTGAAAAAGTTACAAAAAAAGGACTCAACCTGTTGTGTACTCCGGGCAATGACGTAGAAAGCACCACCGGGTTGGCAGGTGCAGGAGCTACCCTAATTGCCTTTACCACTGGGTTAGGAACCCCTACCGGAAATCCCATTGCCCCGGTTATCAAAATTTCCAGTAACAATACCCTATCAGAACGAATGAAAGATATTATTGATTTTAATACGGGCACTATCATCACCGGGGAAGACACGATTGAAACCAAAGGAGAAGCTTTGTTAGAATACCTTATTAAAGTAGCAAGCGGCGAAGAAACCACCGCTGCAGTACGCTTAGGACAAGATGATTTTATTCCCTGGAAGCGGGGGATTTCGTTGTAAGCGATAATTTAGTTGTCCGTTTTCAGTTGTCCGTTTTCAGTTGTCCGTTGTCCGCACCGATGGCGCGGATTTTCGCCCGATAGCGCAGATTTGCAATCTGTGCAAGCTATAAATAAGAAGGGTTCTACGGTAATGCTAGCTCAAATAAAGGGGAAATTGTCAAGAAGTATAAGGCACGGAAAATAGTTACGCCCCATCGGGTGCGGAATTACAATCCGTGCTACTATCACGTCCTGATAAAATCGATGCATTTCGTTTTTGACTTCCCCTATCCCCTCCCAAGGAGGGGGATAAAACACAACTACATTAATAATATAGTTTCGCATATCGCTATATACATGTAAAAACTGAGCATTAGATGCTGCCATTTTTGGATTGCGGCTCTTCTTGAAAATTTAAAAATAGTATCTTTGAGATGTTTCCGTTCGGAATATTCTTTTAATCAATGGTATAGCGCATGTTTAAAGATTTTGAAATCAGCAAGGCATTTGAAAAAGTAATCGATAAACTCTACGCCTGGGGCGAGATGATCATTTTAAAAACACCAAACTTTCTGCTGGCCATTTTCGTTTTTGTAGTGTTTTGGTATGCCGGTAAATACTTGGCGCATTTCATTAAAAAAGTGCTTTTAAAAAAGGTGGGGCAAGAATCTATAAAAGCCATTCTGGCCCGTACTGCCTTTATTGTAACTGTACTCGTTGGGTTTTTCAGCGCTTTAGCCATTTTAGATTTAGACAAAGTGCTTACTTCGGTTTTAGCCGGAGCCGGGGTGGTTGGTTTGGCCATAGGTTTGGCTTTACAAGGCACGCTGCACAATACCTTTTCGGGATTTATTCTATCTTTTTTACCTAATATTCAAATTGGCGACTGGATTGTTTCTAACGGCCATGAAGGCAAAGTGATCGATATTAACCTTAGAAGTGTTACCATTATGGAGGCAGATAATAATGCCGTGGTAATTCCAAATTCAAAAATTATTGATGCCCCTTTTAAAAATTTTAGTGGTACCCAACGCTCCAGAATAACCATAAGCTGCGGTGTTGGTTATGAGAGCGACTTAGCGCTGGTGAAGCAGGTAACTACAAAGGCAATAGAAACCCTGTACCCACAAAACCAAAATGAAGAAATAGAGTTTTTCTATACTGCGTTTGGTGATAGCTCTATTGATTTTATCATCCGATTTTGGACCGATGTTAACAACCGAAAAGATATGCTAGCAGCCCAAAGTTCTGGTATTATGGCTATAAAAGCGGCCTACAACACCCATAAAATTAATATTCCGTTCCCTATAAGAACCTTAGATTTTGACAAAAATAAATTCCGCTCAGAAACTCTAACCGTTAAAAAAATATAACTTTGGCAGTGCGTCGAAGGATAGTCTATACGATGTCGTAGTCCTTAATTTTGCAGCATTAAGGTCTCAAATAAAAAATTTCTTGAAACTGACTATCCCCGAGGCAAGCCATAGGGGAATACTTCTACTGCGCTCAGTACGGGTTTTGCCAGTTTCATTTTGGCCTTTGGGCCAAAACCGAAATTTTGTATTTTACCTCACCCGAAACTGCAAAAAGGCAGTTCCGACATCTCCAAAGGAGCGGTAAATAGGAAACCCCGACCCAAGGGTCTGGGAATCTTTAGATTGAAGAAGTCCGACAAGGAGTTTTGTATTTCTCAAGAAGTAAAAGGAACGGAAAAAATTTCCGCGCCGTCAGGCGTTGTCAAGAAATCTCTTTTCGATTTGTCATATCTGTTTACACGGATGCATTTTATTTTATCGTTTTTGTGCTTATTTTTAAAGAAAACTGGCGGTAGTCATGCTCAAAGCGCTTTTTTATGCAACTGTGCTCATTTATGCATTTTTATTCGCACAAATCGGTCATACACAAAATCCTTTGGAAAAGGAAACTGAAGTATTCGCAAATGCTGCAGATGCCGAAAAAATATACCTACAACTTTCCGGAACCACCTTTAATACCTCAGAAACCATTTGGTTCAAAGCCATAGTAACGGATGTAATTGACCACATGCCTACAACAAAAAGCGGCGTACTTCATGTTGAGTTGATTGACCCATTGGAAAACCGAATAGTTGACAAAAATCTTTTAAAGATAAGTGGTGGTGTCGCTAATGGATTTTTTCAGTTGCATTCAAGTTACCCAGAAGGCAAATATATGGTTAGGGCATACACAGAATGGAACAAAAATTTTGGTTCGGATTTTATTAACTCTATTCCTATTCATCTATATCGATTACAACAAGCTGATGGCAAACCCAATCCCATTCGGGATATAGTATTCACAAAAGACCTAAATTCCAGTACATTTTCTTTATCATCTACCATTGCAGTTAAGGCGTTGGACAGTCTTCATACTGGTGATGCCATGTTATACATGCGTTGGGAAGGGGGAAAAGACTCTATTGTTATAAAACCAAAAAAAAAGGAACTGAACATAAACACACAACATAAGGTTCCACTAAATGTCCCAATAGTACATTACCGGTTACAGACCAAAAATGAGGTGTTCACAAAGGCCATAGTCCTTGATGAAGAATACGGCTCATTACAGTTTTTTCCTGAAGGTGGTTCTTTGGTAGAGGGTTTACAAAGTGTAGTTGGATTTAAGTATGTAGATTATCGGGGAAAGGGCGCAGAAATCCAAGGAACTATAGAAGATAAAAACAATACTAAAGTTGCCGAATTTAAAAGCAATGCGTTGGGGATGGGCAAAGTAATCCTAACACCGGAAGCAGAAAAGACCTATTATGGTGTTTTAACTACCAAAAGCGGGAATACGTTTAAGTACGAATTGCCCAAAGCAAAAAAGACAGGTCAGGTTTTCAGTTTGATTAATAAAGGATTAGATAAGGAATTAAGAATTTGGAACAAAGAAAAGAATAGGGATAGTGTCTTTATCAAGCTGTTCCACAGGGGCAAGAACCTTTTCGGGATTAAGGCCAGATTCAGAAATGGGATGTTTTCCTATAGAGTTCAGCCAGAAGACCTTCCCCACGGGGTTATTGGAATTACGGTCTTTGATAAAAATTATGGCCCCGTGGCAGAGCGTCATTTTTTCAATGAACGTAATGAACAAAACCTTGATATAACCATAGAAACGGATAAGGATCGCTATGCTGTTCGGGACAGCGTTCAAGTTTCCATATCTACACGGCAAAATGGACAATCCATACCAGCCTCGGTCTCTGTTATGGCAGTTGAATCCAGTTATTTCTATGGCACCAATCTGGAAAGGAACACTATTGTCTCCTACTTTTTGTTGCAATCTGATATAAAGGGAACGGTTGAAAACCCATCATACTATTTTGAAAATACCAAAAACTTGACCGACCTGGATGATTTAATGTTGACACAGGGTTGGACCAACTATAAATACAAAGAGAGGAAAAAGCCAAAACTTGTTGATGCTGAAAAAGGTTTGGAAATAAAAGGTACTGTCGATGATCTTCAAAGAGTAAGCAAAAAGGGCATAACAAAGAAGAACGAATATGATTTAAATATACTCCTAATGGAAGAACCCATAGAGGTTTATACACTAGAGACTGATAGTACAGGGTATTTTAGGTTTGGGTTGGGAGACAGCTATGGACTCGGCAGAAATTTTGTGATACAGCCCTCGGATGCGAGCAACAAAAGGGGTGACCTAAAAATAAACATCAAAGAGTACGAAGTCCCTGAAATAGCCTACGGATTGGAAAAAGTCATTGTTCCTGTAGATAGTATTGTCGAAAAGAAAATGTTCCAAAAGATGGAAGAGGATATAAAAGAGGATCCTTTGCTCTTGCCAAATACCATAGCGCTGGATGAAGTAGTGGTGAGTGATTATAAGGTTACGCCAGAGCGGGCTGAAATGGTAGCACTTCATGGGATTCCGGATGTGGTCATCGACAACAGAGAGTTGGTAAACAAACAAAAGAACTGGACAAATAACCTTTACAGATGGTTGCTTTTCAATTACCCAAAGGATATAAAGGTTGAACGGCTCCGAAACGGTCTAGGGTTTGAAATTGCCTACGTTTATGGTGCGGATTGGACCTACGTGGTTATAGATGGTATTCCCGTACATGAGCGGGATTATCATCTCATCGGTAATATTCCGGTAAGAGCGGTTAAAAGTGCAGAAATCATTCGAAATACAGGTACGGCAAATAAATACCACCGTCAGGTTTTTGATTGTGCACCAGTATGTCCACCTCCACCGTTTCCTGCCATACTTGCCATTTATACCTATTCGGGAAAAGGTCTGTATGGTGCTTTCCCCAAATCCAACACTACCAACCTTATAAATGACACAGCTCCCCAATTTACTCCTATCCGCGAATATTATGTTCCCGAATATCATGAACCCTCAAAAATAGACTGGAATGTTCCTGACAGGCGCACACTGCTGCATTGGAAGCCTAATATGGTTACCAACAGTTACGGTCTGGCAAAAACAAGTTTTTTCAATGGCGACCTTACCGGAAAAATGGTGCTTATCTGTGAGGGGATTACTTCAAATGGAAAAGTAGGGTATTCCCAACTGTTTTATGAAGTGGAGAAGTAATGCAAGGAAAAAATTCGACACTATCGGGTTATTAAGCCATCAGTTACTAACAATTCTTCATTTTTTAACGGACCAGAATAGGATCTTGGTGAAAAACACCAACAACGACGATAAACAGTTTATTCCTCGATAGTTGTTTAAATTGAATTTTATTTCTAACTTGAACCAGTATTAATACTATTGGTTCATTATGGCGGTAATTAGAAAGTCCATCACCTTTACAGAACAACAAGAGGCGTACGTAAAAAGCTTGATTGAACAGGGTTTTTATACGAATGATAGCGAATATATCAGGGATATTATTCGAAAAGATCAGGAACGAAGAAAGCAAATAGTAGATTTGAACGATGCGCTAATTGAGGGAATGGAGAGCGGCCCATCGGATGCCACCATAGATAGTATATGGGAGGAGGCCATAAACGAGCACAATGACGAACAATAAATATGTCATTAGTGCCAAAGCAAGGAGCGATATAAAAGCCATTGCCAAATACACCTTAATAGAATTAGGAAAGCGTCAATCTTTAAAATACGCACATGGGCTAAAGGAAATTTTACAGGAACTGGCAAATAATCCCGAACTAGGTAAGCGCTATGTGGCAGTTAAAAATCAAATGCTGTTTCGGTTTAGATATCAATCACATGTGGTGTTTTATTATAAGGGCCAAAATGAAATATTCATAGTTAGAGTTCTTGGTGGCATGATGAACTTTTCAAAACACATAAAATAAACTTCACAAAGAACAACAATTTGAGAGTTTTAATCCAAGAAATCAGCAATCAACTTCTAGAGATACAGGAAGCAAAAATTTGGCTAGGTGAAAATTTTTCCAAAAAGCTAGCCATGGTTGATGAAACTGAAGTATTTACCAGACCCTTGCCTAACCTTCATAGCATAGCCGAAATTATCTCCCACCTCACCATTTGGAGAAAAGAAACAATACTTAAGATTAATAATGGTAAAGGCTCTTTGATAGACAATGGTGAAGAAAGCTGGCTTACCAACGACCTTTTGATTGAAATAGGATGGAAGAAAATCTTAAAGGAATACAAGGATTCGTTATTAGAAGTTATAGCCTTATTAGAGAACAGAGAGGATAGTTTTTTGGTTCAGAAATACTATGATAATGATTTTAAGGGATGGCATGAATACCGATTTGTTCTAAACGGAATGCTTCATCATGATATCTATCATTTAGGACAACTTGGAATAATTATTAAATTATTAAAACTAAATTGAAAGTTTTGGTTTACATAAGATTATAATCCGCAATTGAATCTAGCATCTTGCTTGTGTCCTACTGTAAAACATTATTATTTTAACGTTGAGAAGACCTTCAAGATAAGGTAACGGTCTCGATCCTCCTACGGCGGACTGGTACTTTTTTTTAACTTGTGGAAAAGCAAGTTTAAAAAATCGACCTGACACTCTAGGTGAATTAAAACCTCCTATCCGGAGCAAAAGGTGCAATATCCATCGATGTCTTTTTATTCGCTATAATTTCAGAAACCAGTTGCCCCGTAGCCGGACCCAGACTCCATCCCATCATGGCATGTCCGGTAGCAGAAACAAGGTTTTTAAACTTGGAAGATCTGCCGATATAGGGTAAACCATCGGGTGAAACCGGGCGTAATCCGCTTTGGGCTGCCATTTTTTCTTCATCATTAATTTTTAGTTCCGGATAAAAATAGGTGGCAGCTCTCGCAATAGCTTCAACGCGTTCTTTCCGAATAATTGAATTGACACCCGAAAACTCCATAGTTCCGGCAAAACGAGTAAAACCGTTCATGGGGGTAACGGCTACCTTGGCTTCCATTAAAATGGCAGGAAGTTGAATTCCCGTAGCTTGCGCAACATTAATTCGATACCCTTTCCCGGCTTGCAAAGGAAGATTCAGTTGGAGTTTCTTTGCCAAATTACCACTCCAGGATCCTGCAGCTAAGACAAATTCATCGGCTTTATAGTTTCCCTTAGTAGTAAGAACTTCAGCTAGGGTCTGATTGTTGAATTTGATATCGATAACTTCTTCATTCGTCTTAATAACCACTCCATTTTCTTTCAGAAAATTGACCAACTTCGGCATAAACTCGGTGGGTGTCATATGTCCGTCGCAAATATAATGTATGGCTCCCTGAGCGTCTATTTTTACATTGGGCTCCAATGCGTCTAATTCTTTTTTGTTCAATTGGGCTACTTCAAGACCCAAAAATTTTGCTTTTTCGGCCACTTCCATTTCATGTGCTCCTGCCTTATCGGTTTTGTACAACATCAACAGACCCTTGCGCTCCAATTGAAAAGAACCCAAATCGCCGCTAGTTTTGATGCCTTCAAACAATGCTCTACTGAGGATATTAATATCTTTAATCACCGGAATAGCTTTTGCTACTTTTTCTTTGGTTGATGCCCTGTGAAAATACCAAGTCCATTTAAAAAAATCGGTGTCCCAGCGGGGTTTCATATAAAACGGACTCGCCGAATTGAACATCCATTTTATGCCTTTGGCAATCATACCGGGAGATGCCAAGGGAATAATATGACTTGGAGTAATGTAGCCGGCATTAACAAAAGAGGCTCCAGAGGTAATATCCGATTTATCAATAACGGTTACCTGATGTCCTTCCTTGTGCAAAAAATAGGCAGCACTGAGTCCTACAATACCCCCTCCAATAATTACAACATTTTTTTCCATAAATTAAATAGTATTAAACCCCAACGCCATCCCAAAACCTTTTCAAACTCGATCGGTAAGTAATTAACCTATATCTTCTCGTCCGCCGAAGCGATACGCAAAGGAATATAATATTTCTTCAAACTTGCCTGTTACCGAAGCGAACTAAAGGTATAGTACGCAAGTTTCATTTTCAGCTTTGCACCAAAAACATAAATTTTATATTTCACCTCACCCGGAACTGCCCTTTGCAGTTCCGACCTCTCCCAAGGAGCGGTAAAGCGGAAACCCTGAGCCATGGCTCGGGGAATCTTTAGATTAAATTACCTGAAACCCGTAAGCGTACGGATCGTCTTCATCAATTACAATTGTATTATGTCCGTAAATTTTAGCCCACCCTTTGATACCGGGAACAATAGCCGGAATACCCGCCAGACTCGTCTCTTCTTCAATTGTTCCTATAAATTGCGAACCAATATAGCTTTCGTGAATAAATTCTTGTCCCATTTTTAATTTGCCTTTGGCATGCCACTGCGCCATGCGTGCGGAAGTTCCGGTGCCACAAGGCGATCGGTCAATTGCTTTATCTCCGTAGAAAACAGCATTTCTAGCCGTTGCATTGGGTGCCAAGGTAGCTCCAGTCCACAGTATGTGACTTACATCCCGAATATGGGTATCCTCCGGATGAATAAATCTATCAGAATATTTTAAATTGATTCTTTCCCGAATTTCTTGACTAAACTGCACCAATTTCCCGGCGGAAAAATCCTGGATGCCTGAAAAACATTTCTGCGGATCTACAATAGCGTAGAAATTACCCCCAAAGGCCACATCAAAAACGAGTTCACCTAAATCCGTACTTTCAATAGTGAGTTCGGAAGCCGCCAAATATGATTTTACGTTGGTTAGTTTTACCCAATCTACCTTTTTCCCTGTTTGTTGGTATTCAATGAGCACTAATCCGGCAGGTGTTTCCATCCGAACCTTTCCGGGTATTTTGGGTTGCAGCAACTCTTCCTCTATACCAATAGTTATGGCACCTATAGTACCATGTCCGCACATAGGCAAACAGCCACTTGTTTCAATAAAAAGGATGCCAAAATCATTAGCAGGATCGGAAGACGGGTAAAAAATACTACCACTCATCATATCATGTCCGCGGGGTTCAAACATCAACCCTTTTCGAATCCAGTCGTATTCCTTTAAAAAATGTTGACGCTTCTCTGCCATGGTTGCCCCTTTAAGATGAGGCCCCCCGTGCTTTACAACTCTAACAGGATTGCCACAGGTGTGAGCATCGATGCAAACAAATGTATTCCGCGACATATAAAAACACTATTTTACGCCAAAACTACACGTAATGTAGTACGTTGCTCAGGTTAGTACAAATATATTGTTTATGAACTACCTTTTTCAAAAAAAAAGTACGGTTGCTAAATGTATTTAGGCTGTTTCCTATTTGTCAAAACGTAATGAAGATATTGTTTCAGATTTCAAAAGTAAGCCTTTCTTAGTCCCCCATGCGTAATGAATTTATCCATGCTGCTATTTTTAGGGCATCTTCCCGTTTCACTTGTGGCATTGGTGCCATTGGTGTTGCGTACTCTGGCCAGTTAGAAGGTTCGGGATTGTATATTAGTTCTACTATTCTTTCATTGGAATATTTTCGTTTTGCAACATCTACATAGGCAGGCCCCACTTGTTTTTTGTTTACTTGGTGGCATGCGATACATGTATTACTTTGTAATAGTGGCATAATTTCCTCGGTGGTTAATACCTTGGTGGCTGCTACCGTTTTAGTTACCGTTGTTTTTCTAATTGTCTTTTTAGATGTCATGCGCTTGGTGCTCAACGAGCTTAGTGCCACCTTAGCCCCATCGGGAATATTATTTAAAGTATAAAAACCTTGTGGATGCAGCACAGGAAGGTTTTCTTTTAAAGACATGACGCCAGGTGTGTTTATTTCATAAATATAGTATTGCCGCAAGTTTTCTACTACCAATCGAACTTTTAATAAGTCATCGGATACTTTTACTCCTTTAATCTTTAAATCTTCTTCATTGATGGTTGGGCTGCCATAGACGGAATGATATTTATAAGTAAATGAACGCCCGGTATAACTATCCAAATCTTCTGCGGAATCTCTATTTATTGGTTTTGTGAATTCAATTTCAAAACCGTCGGGCATGGCTTTTATCGTTTTCATTTCCATGGGTACATCGCCTGTCCACACCAATCGTTGAAACCCGGAATCTTTAGGTCCCGCAGAGCCCCAACCTCGGTTGGTTTCACCTATATAAAGTGAACCATCATTACCATAAGCCATGCGCAGCACACCGGATTGAAAACCCGACTTAAAATCGAAAGAAACACCTTGATATACTCCTTTTACTTTCTCTAAAAAAACACGCATTATCTTACTTTGACCCTGATCACCCACAAAAACTTGTCCGCCAAATGGCCCAAATTTGCCTTGAGTTTCATCCATAATAATCTCTGAGGTAGAAATTCCCTGTATAGCATGAGGCAACCAAACGGCCGGTAACTTTATTTCCGGAAAACGTTTTTGGGCGTCTGATAGTAACAGCGGATTTGTTTCATCCTGAATATTCTCCGGCTTTACAGCTCTCCCTTCTTTGGTTATACGACGTTCGTCAAAAGCAGCATAAAAATCCTCTTGTTTTCGTTTAACAGGTGATATGGGATCTTGAGACCAGCGCAATCCTGCCGGATGACCCGTAAAATCCCCCTTTTCTAAATGCCAAATAGCACCACTTCCCTTCCAATCACCCTGATTATCTGCATAGAATAACTCATCGTTAACGATGCCTAATCCTGCAGGAGAACGCATACCCGTTGCCCAAGGTTGCAATTGACCGTCTTTTGTAATTTTGAGTGTCCAGCCCCTCCATGGTACACGACTCTCACCGCGCCACCATTCTTGATCGCCGAAAGCCACATTAGTGGAAACGTAAAAATTACCGTCCGGAGAAAATTTAGGGCCAAAAGAATACTCATGATAATGCCCTGAAAGAGGCCATGCATAGATGGTTTCATATTGATCTGCCTTGTCGTCTCCGTCTGTATCTGAAAGCTTTGTGAGTTCGCCTCGTTGTGCCACAAAGAGTGCATTATCTCGGTATGCCAGTCCTAGCGGCTCATGCAAACCGGAAGCAAACAAAGTAAATCTTGGCAAGCTATTATCTTCCAAAGCAGCATTTTCAATAAACCATACATCGCCTCTTCTGGTACAAATAGCCATTCTACCATCTGGAAGCGTTGTAACACCACCCACTTCTAAAAGCATTCCCTCTGGAACCGGAATGTTAATTATGCGATAATAATCATCTTCAGTTTGTATATTGGATTGAGCCCGTATAGTCTGCACCACTAGAAATGAGACTACGATTATAAAAAGTGAATTAAATTTAATCATGATTTTTGAGTTACCAAATTATAGAATATGTTATAGGAGAAATGCTAGGACTTACTAACATAAGTTCTCCTAGCTCATTTTTAGCAATATGTGCTCTAGTTCCATTTTCCAAATGGATATAATATGACTGATTGACCACATACAAGCTATCGGTTAATTTTTGAATGTTTTGCCCATGGGCAAGTTTAAATTCCGGACTATTCTCTTTTGGTACATTTTCAAAAGTAACTTCTCGTATAAGATGTTTCTTACTAGTATCCGGATAAATTTTATCCTTTACTTTTACGCCCATATCATTATACAAAAAAGTAGGTATTCCTTGTTCATCTAAAGTGTATCCTAAGCTTTTAAAAGAATCCCCATTACTAGTAGTAAATGCGCTTTCTTTAGATAAATATGTAACCACTCCCCTTGGCTGGTAAGAACCGTCGCCTCTATTGTGCCACATGGGGGTTGCATCAATAAAGGCACCCTTCCACACACAGGCTATATTACCTGAAGCCAGATTATATACATAATGTAATTCTGACGGATCACCGACTGCAATGGTATGGGTAAGACGTTGATCCCGGTCTTTTTCATAATCCAAAAAAGCTCTTAAATGTTTGGGTGAAGCCCCTACATTCACATAAATTGGAGCAACAAAATCGCCATCGGGCGGATATGAGGTTATATGGTGAAAACTTTTGGAAAGTGTATTCTCACTTTTAATTTCCAACCCAAGTTTAGGCTCTAACCACCCAACTGTTTTGTAATACACTATTTCTAAAGGATATATCCCTTCTTCTAAAGTTAGTGTACCTGTAGCCACAGACCAATCATCATCACTTAAAACTACATTGTTTACCTTTAAGGAAGCCGAACCATTACAAGAAACTTTAAAGGTATAGCTTCCACTTTCCGCTATAGTTACCATACTTTCATAGCGAACGCCAAAATTATTTTTGGTGGCAGATACTTTAAAAGTTAACTCATTTAAAGTACCTGATGAAACAGGTTGGGCATTAAGAACATCCGTATCTGTCTTAAAATCTCCTTGGTAAGCCTCGTAGCTAAAAGGCGTTAATGCTACGGTTGACTCTTTTAATAGTTTATATTTAAAATTCTTTATAGCAACCGGACCGTGATCACCTTGTATCATAATTGGCCCTACCGCTTTCTCGTTATTTTCTATGGCACCCCCAGTAGGTAAAGGAATTTCTACGTTTTGATGAATGGTAATACCGTTAAGCGTTGCCTGTACTATTTTCGCGTTTGCTACCTTATTACCATCACTATCAAATCGAGGTGCTCTAAAATTAATGGTTAAATGTTGCCATAAACCGGGAGCTTTTGCAGCATTAGATAGTGGTGCTTTACCTAGGTAAACTTTTCCTTGTTCCTTTTCCCAATTGCGATAAATGCCTCCCATATCGGAATATTTAGGGCTTTTTACACCATAACTATCAAACAATTGTATTTCATACCGTCCTTGAAGATAAATTCCGGAATTAGAACCTTTTGGCAACATCACATCAAGCTCCAATTCCATATCTCCATGTTCCCATTGGGTAATTAAGGCGTCTTTACTGTTCTCATTATTAACATTAAGAAGTATCCCTGATCCCTCAGTAAATTGCACTGCTTTAGGAAGTTCTGTTGCCTCTTGTTTCTTCCTTTTCTCCTTTTTCTTTAGGGGTAAGCTTTCCTTATGGGTTACCGCTACCAAAGGATTCATAACCACATCACCGACCAAAAACCAATTTCCAGCCTGCGCTTTAAACGAATTTAAATCGGTGAACGATTGTTGCGTAAACCCATCTTGGGCAAATGTAAAAAAGCCAAAAAAATACAGCACAAAAGCCGATACTATGTGTTCTTTAAAATTCATATTTATTTATCTACAATTATAAAATTTAAAATTAGGTTAGATTCTATTGGCATGTGCCGAAAAAGCTGAAAAAAAACATAAAATACATGAATTTGATGATTTTAGTCCTCCTCTTTTACTTTAAATAAGATAGATTGAGTTTATCGTATGCCTAAGACCCTATTGTATGCTTAGTAAAAAATAAACCATTAGCGATTTCCAATCTCTAGTTTTCTCAAATAATGAATTGAGAAAAGAGCCACCGATGCCCATTTTTATACGATTTTGAACTTCGCTACCTCTTTTTAAGATACTAGATACTGATGATAATCAACATAAATATAAAAAACTAATAAAGAATTTCTTGAAACTAACTATCCCCTAGGAAAGCCTTAGGGATACCCCTTGGAATACATGGTATACTGAGTTTATCGAGGTATTCATGGCAGGTTTCGCCATATCGATAGCTATCGGTATTAGTTCGACGGGTGATACAGGGAGCCTATCGAACTGCTCAATACATCGTTTTTTCGCCTGAAGCTCAAAACCGAAATTCATTAATTTACCTCATTCGAAACGACCAATAGCAGTTTCGACTGCTTCAAAGGAAGGTGGATAGAGAAACCCCGGCGGACTTGCCCCGGGGAATTCTTTGGATTAAAGAACAGCTATTTTAATTGATTTATGGATATATTTAATTTTCCCACCACATTGGAGTTATTGGCGTTTTTTGATTCGCTAATACGTTAGCTTCATTCCTGTTTAGTTCACTTGGAGGATAATTGGCTCTTCGAAACCATTGTCCAGCAAATTCAGGGTCGGCGCTATTATTTTCTAGTCTGATCTGCAACCCTATGAATACTTCATCGGAAAAATTATAACGTCTGTAGTCTACAAAAGTTTCCGGATTTAGAAAATTATGGATGTATTTCTCTTTCATTATATGATGAAGCATTAATTGATTTGCGCCTACAGAAATAGCACCATCTGCCAGGTAATCTGCTCCATCAACACCATACATTTCCATACTTGCAGCTATACCCTCTACGTATGCGTCATAGGCTAAAGCATTAGTTCCTGTACTTTGTTGATTTCCTCCGTTCGCTAAAAATGCAGCTTCTGCCTTGATAAACAGTGCTTCGGAATACGAAATAAGTAATAGAGGCGCATCGATGCTTGTATAATATCCATCGGTTTTAAATCGGGTATTAGCGGGGCTACCATCCGGTGAAATACCCTGACTCCCACTAACAAAACCTTTCCACTCGATATCGCCACCATTCTCTGCAAACAGGGGCAGTCTTGGATCGATTTACTAAATTAGAGACAAACACATGAAACATTAAATTTTTGCATTGGTATGCACCCCGTTAAGGATGCGCATAATATTTAAAGGGTTGTCATTTTTTAAAGCATCCGGTAATAATGACTGAGGCCAGTTTTGCAGGGAAATTGGTCGTACCCATCGCTTAATAGCAGATACGCCAACCGAGGTAAAACGACTGTCCGTAGATGCCGGAAAAGGGCCGCCGTGCTGCATAGCCGGACACACCTCTACTCCTGTAGGCACTCCGTTAAAAATGAGGCGCCCTACCCTACTTTGAAGCGCATCTACACTCTCCAAATACGTTTCCAGATCAGCATCATTACCTAACACGGTGCCCGTTAACTGTCCTTCCAGATGGTCTAAAACCGTAGTAACTTCTTTGGCGTCTTCACATTGTACTACAATAGAAAATGGGCCGAAAACTTCACGGTGCAGCGTAGGATTCTTCAAAAAGTCGGTACCTGTAACAGTTAATACTTTCTGTTGTGCAAAATTGGGTTGTACATCGGTGTGGTATTCCGCTACAACAGCAACGCCTTTTTGTGAGGAAAGCTCCATTTTATTCTTTTCGTATGCCTCGTGTATATTTGGATGCAACATGCAAATAGGATCTATTTTTGTAATTGCATCGCCTAGTTGCGCAACAAAATCGGTTAAAGCGTTGCTTTTAACACCGATTATTAAACCCGGATTGGTACAGAATTGCCCCGCTCCCATCGTAATAGATCCCGCATATTGGACAGCCCAAAAGGCGCCCTTTTCTTCTAGCGCTGATGGCAAAGCTAACACGGGATTGATACTTCCCATTTCCGCAAACACCGGAATAGGTTCCGGTCTTTGGTTGGCCAAATGATACAGGGCTGTACCGCCCTTTATGCTTCCGGTAAAGCCTACCCCCTTAACTCTAGGATGTTTTACCAATTGTTGGCCTACTTCAAATCCGCTACTATTAAGATTAGAAAATACGCCCTTTGGCATTCCTGTGCGCGAGGCGGCTTTTGATACGGCCGACGCCACCAACTCACCGGTACCTGCGTGCATAGGGTGACTTTTCACGATGACGGGACATCCGGCAGCCAAGGCACTTGCGGTATCGCCACCTGCGGTAGAAAAAGCTAGGGGAAAATTACTGGACCCAAAAACAACAATAGGACCTAACGGAAACAGCATTTTTCGCAAATCTACTTTAGGAATGGGTTGTCTGTCTGGTTGGGCGGTGTCAATAGTCGCTTCAACCCATGAACCTTCCTCTAAAAGCGAAGCAAAAGCACGTAATTGACCCACTGTCCTGCCCCTTTCGCCTTGTGCCCGGCCTTCGGGCAGACCGGATTCTGAACAATATACGTGTAATAAGTCATCCCCAAGTGCTTCTATTTCTTCTGCAATGGCTCTTAGGAATAGCGCCTTTTGTTTTCCCGAAAAATTCTTATACTTTTGAAATGCTTCCCATGCCAATTCTACGGCCACATCAATCTCAGCAGGGGAGGCCTCATAAAATTCCCACGAATTTACCGTATTATTTTTGGGATTAAAGGTGGTAAACACTTTTTCGCCTTTTGCCGATACTTCTCCTCCAATGTAATTTTTTCCTTGAATCATTTTGTTCTTTTATTTGTTTATTCAAATTCTGGTTCACATGTTTGCTTGTAAAAATGGCCTTTCAGCGTCAAACAAACCTAATTAAAGAAATATTGAGTATTCCTTATTTTCAAAAATACAAATCCTTTGGCAAACACTAGCTTTTGAACGGAATTAGTCTTGAAGTTGTTAAAAACAATTTTCTTTAAAACTAACCTAACACTTTATAATCAGGAAGTGTAGGTCTATTTTTAAGAGCTGCATCTATTATATTCTGAACCCGGATACGTTCTGTTCCCTGCAGGGGTAATCGCGGAGCCCTTACATTTTCAGTTCCTATTCCGGTGGCTAACTCAGCCAATTTTATATTTTGCACCAATTGCGGACTAATATCCAATTCCAATAATGGCATAAACCAACGATATATGTCCAAGGCTTCCTGAATTCTTCCAGCCTTTGCCAATTTATATATAGCTACAGTTTCCTCAGGGAAAGCACATACCAATCCGGCTACCCATCCGTCTGCTCCAACGAGTAAACTCTCTAGTGCCAAGGTATCTACCCCGCATAGAATGTGGAGTCTATCTCCAAATCTGTTACGAATTCGAGTAATATTAGTCGTGTCTCTGGTAGATTCTTTTACGGCTTGTATGTTTTTGTGTTCCAAAATTTCTTCGAACATATCTAGTGTCACCTCAATTTTATAATCAATGGGATTATTGTAAATCATTATGGGCAAATCTGTGTTTTTTGCCACTTCCTTAAAATAGGTAACTGTTTCAAAATCTGTAGCTTTGTAGCGCATTGGGGGAAGCATCATTAATCCGGAAGCTCCATATTTTTCTGCCTTATTGGCTGTAATTACTGCGCCCTTGGTTGATTGTTCGGCAATATTGATGATTACAGGCACCTTGCCGTTTACCATACCAACAGTTTCTTGAATCAGGGTTTTCTTTTCATCGTCGGATAAGGTACTGGCCTCTCCCAAAGTTCCTCCCAAAATAATACCGTGGACACCCGCTTCTAACTGTGCCTGAATATTGGTGCCAAACATTTTTAAATCTAAGGTGTCATCCTCTTTAAATTTTGTAGTTACAGCGGGCATAACACCCTTCCATTGTATGGTCATTTGCTTAAAATTTAGCTTTGCGTAGTACTGGGAGACGTTTTTTGCACATTGTCATGAATACCACTTTGTTTCTACAAATGTAGTACTTTGTTTTATGTTTAAGATAAGCCTCTAGTGGACTGTTTTCGTTCTCGTATGCGTTTTTACACCTTTTGCAATACGATAAAAAAACAGCCCAGAGACCTAAATAAAAGACCAGGCGCTCCTGAACGTGAACAAATTATTTAGGGGGTTGTTCTTATTGAGCATACTGAATTTATGTTTAAGAAACACCGGCGTATGGGTCTATTTTGTTGGGGTATGGGACACAAAAACAAGTATTTCGAGTAAAAAAAAGCAGTATTTAAAGCATGTAAAAACACCAATCACTTTGTTTTTACTATTTTTGAACACTTTTGAAATTTATAACACAAACGAATGAAAAAAATAATACTTCTAGTTGGGCTGGTTATAGGCTGTAATTCCTCCCAAAAAACGGTTGATGAGATTGTAAAAAATCCCATCAATTCAATTTCTTCAATCACTTTTGCGGAGAGCATTACGGAAGCCGAATTAAAAGATTATTTATACACCTATGCCTCGGACGAATTTGAAGGACGGGAAACCGGAAAGCCAGGACAGAAAAAAGCGGTCGAGTTTCTAAAGGCCGTATACCAAAGATTAGGAGTTCCTGCTGCCCAACAGAATGGTGACTATTTTCAGGATGTACCTTTAACCATAACCAAACTCCCCACAGGATTTTTAAAAATAAATGGTGAAGAGTTCCCTATCGGGGATGATTTTATTGGTTTTTTACCTGCAAAAGATACCTATAGTAGTATCGTTTATGCCGGGTACGGGATAGAAGATGAAAATTATTCGGATTACGCTGGTCTCGATCTTGAGGGTAAAATGGTATTGGTAAAATTAGGCGAACCCGTAAACAGCGATGGCACGTATACGGTAACCGGAACAAACGAAAAATCTGTTTGGAGTAATCCATCAGAATCTATTGGTAAGCGACTAGAGGTGGTGAGTGGCAAAGGTGCTAAAGGCATGATCTACTACGATGCCGAAAACTATAACCGATTTAAAAGTAGATTTGAGATGATGAGTACTCAAAATCAGGACAGAATGAGTCTTAAAAATGATGAAAACTCTGATTTTGCCTATTTTTTTGTAGCAGGTTCCTTGGCCAAAACAATGTTTCCAGCCATAGACACAGATCATTCCCCCAAGGAGATACCGCTTGCTTTGGAGACGCACTTAGAAAGCAATAATGACGATGTACAGTCCGAAAATGTGGTTGCTTTTTTAAAAGGTTCTGAGCTCCCTGAAGAATATGTGGTCATTTCGTCCCATTTAGATCATATTGGCATTAGCAATAATGGCGATATCAATAATGGCGCAGATGACGATGGCTCCGGTACAGTGGCCTTGCTGGAAATTGCCGAAGCCTTTAAAAAAGCTGCCGATGCAGGATATGGCCCTAAAAGATCTGTCGTTTTTCTGCATGTTACCGGAGAAGAAAAAGGACTGTTAGGATCGCAGTATTATACGGATATCGCTCCTATTTTTCCGCTAGAACAAACCGTTGCCAATCTTAATATTGATATGATTGGGCGTATAGATCCGAAGCGAAAAGGGGAAAGAAACTACATTTACTTAATTGGTTCGGATAAGTTGAGTACCGAGTTGCATGAATTGTCTGAAGAAGTAAATAAAATACACACCAAAATAGAACTCGACTACACCTACAATGATGTAAATGATCCAAACCGTTTTTATTACAGAAGTGACCATTATAATTTTGCCAAAAATAATATTCCCGTGATCTTTTATTTTAATGGGACGCATGATGATTATCACAGACCGGGAGATACGCCGGACAAAATAAACTACGATCTCTTGGAAAACCGAACCCGACTCATTTTTTATACTGCTTGGGAAATTGCCAATCGAGAAAAACGGCTCATCGTAGATAAATCAGAATAACGCACACCTACTTTCAAAGAAGCCTTGTGTCCTCGCAAGGTTTTTTTGTTTTTATATTACCAACAGATCTCTACCTTCAGTCTGTTCAGGGAGAAGGCTTTGGTAAAGCGATTTGTGGTATTTGTAATTTTCCCATAGCCCATGGTTTAAACCATGGGCTATGAATTGCAGAGTCGCACGATGGGACAGGCTTCTCGACCTGCGCTTCTCAATCCAATCTGGACATAAAAAAGTTCTCAATATTTTTGGGAACTTTCTGTCAGGGTGGAAGACCGGTCTTCCTTCGACCCCGATCACTCAGGTCTCAGGACAGGCTTCTAGACCTGCGCTCCTCAATCAAATATGGACATAAAAAAAAGTTCCCAATATTTTTGGGAACTTTCTGCCAGGGTGGAAGACCGGTCTCGAACCGGCGACCTCTAGAACCACAATCTAGCGCTCTAACCAACTGAGCTACAACCACCATTTATTAGCGGTGGCAAAGGTAATTTTTTTTACGCCATCTTTCAAAATAAAACCTGCGATATTTTTAGTAAAAAGAAATACAGCGCCTGTTTGTAATTTCAAAATCATTGTGCGTGACGTATAATTTATCGACAAAATACATGATTTATAGGATGAAACACACAAAAATACGCATTTCACAACATAAATTCCCCCAGTAGGCGTACGCTGATTAATTTTAAAGCTTATAATTTAGTTGCTGATGCACCGCAATCCCGTTTTTTTTAGTACCGATTACCGAAATGTAAAAACCGGGATATGCTTGCTTTTTCTTCTAGTGGGATTTGCTACTATAGGAATGGGGCAACGAAATCTACGTGATAGCCTCAAATTGCAAATTACCGCCTACAAGCATCAACCTGCATTTTCTACCAAAGACACCACCTTTATCGATTTATTGAATAAGTTATCGGCAGAGATGCGCTATTATAATTCCGACAGCTTACGATTACTGGCTTTAGAAGTTCTAAAGTACAGTAAAGCTGCAACCTATCCCAGAGGCGAGAGTATGGCGCTACTTCGGTTGGGCGATTACCATTCTGATAGAGGGGATAGAGAACAAGCCATCTCGCATTATCTCGAAGCTATAGAACATGCAAAAGAGCTCTCTAATCCTAATTTGCAGTTACGCATTCAGAATAATTTATCGGGTGAATATGGGTACAACGGGGATTATGCCAAAGCCCTTTCCGGCTATTTGGATGGAATTGAATTGGCTGAAAAAGTAGATCATAAGCTAATGCTGTCTATTATGTACGAGAATATAGGCGGTTTATATGCTTCCCAAAAGGATTTTGTACAGGCGTTGGAATTCTATAAAAAAGTAAAAAAAATTAATGAGCAAATTGGCGATCCTATAAATAGTGCAAAATCTATGGCCAATTTAGCTTCGGTGTACACCCAGATGAATAATCATGACTACGCCATGTTCAATATCAATTCCAGTATTAGCACTTTTGAAAAATTTCACATCATGGATTGGTTGGCTTTTGCTTATGAAGTAAAGGGGAAAATATATGTCAATCAAGAAAAATATACCTGGGCGTTACATTGGTATAAGCAAAGCGAAATGTTGCACCAAAAAATAGACGACGAGCGTGGTAAAATTGATTTACTGAACGGTCTGTCCGAAGCGTATTTTGGGCTTAAAAAAGACAGTATCTCCGAGGGTTACGCCCTTGAAGCATTTGAAATATCTACTAAAATACTATTTTTAGAAGGCATACGTAAGTGTTCTAAGACGCTGTATAAAATAAATAAAAACAAAGAAGACTATGCTACGGCGCTTTATTACCATGAACTCTATCAAAAATTAGCCGATACCCTTGCCCGTACTGAAAACAGCAAAAGTCTGTCTATGTTTAAGACCAAAATAGCGCACGACAGGCAACAAGAGCAGCTCATTCTAGAAAATGAAAAAGCCTTAGCCAAACAGCAAGGTTATATTAAGGCGTCTTTGGTCATGTTACTTATTGTTATTTTGGTAGCCCTTTTGGTATACCGTAATCAGAAGGTTCAAAAAAAATTGAACATAGCCCTACAAGCAAAAACAGAAGATCTGCAAAAAAACGAACAAGAACTCAAAGAAATTAATGAAACCAAAGACAAACTTTTTTCTATTATTGCTCATGACTTGCGCGGTCCTATCGGTGCCTTAAAAGGGTTGCTAAAGTTATTTAAAGACGGTGAGATAGCAAAAGATGAGTTTTTAGATTTTATGCCCAAACTGACCAAAGATGTAGACCATATTTCGTTTACCCTAAACAATTTACTCTCTTGGGGCCAAAGTCAAATGAAAGGATCTGTGACTAAACCGTCTGTAACCGCCTTAGAAGTTTTAACCAGAGACAACATCAATCTGTTGGCAGAAATAGCCAAAGAAAAATCGATTAAAATCAAGAATACTATACCGGAAAATACACTCACATGGTCCGACGCCAATCAGATCGATATTGTAATTCGCAACCTGATCAGCAACGCCTTAAAATTTACCCCCACCGGCGGAACTATACTAATTAATGCCTGTGAAGTAGACCACTATTGGGAAGTTGCTGTAAGGGATTCTGGTGTAGGTATTACTTATGATGTACAACAGCATATTTTCTCTAAAGATTCTAATATTACTACCTATGGTACCAACAATGAAAAAGGAACCGGTTTAGGCTTGGGCTTATGCAAAGAAATGGTAGAAAAAAACGGAGGCAGAATTTGGGTAAAAAGCGCACCGCAAAAAGGAAGCTGTTTTTATTTTACGGTACCCATGGCTCAAAAAAAGTATCAGAAGGCAGGTTAAATAAGATCGCCTAAACGATTTACGACTACGTATCGTTCTACTGTAAAGCCTTCGGCGTAATCTACCCCTACCAATCTACCTAAATCTCGCGCCCTGTAATTGATGCTGTCAATAAAATTTTTACTGCTGATGGGTGTTTGCGGCGCATCGCTTTTAGGGTCATAAAACTGAGAGCTATACGCCAAAATGGCTTCTGTTTTTTTCTCAATAAAGGCACTAACATCTACAACAAAATCCGGTTTTAAGTCCTTCCATTGAATATAGTGATACACCACTTTGGGCCGCCAAACTTCTTGCCATTGGTCATCGCCCTCGGCTTTGGTATCAATTTTTACCAACCCACTTAAAAAACAGGCATCACTAACGAGTTTACTCCCCTTGGCATGATCTATATGCCGGTCATCCACGGCATTACAAAGCACAATTTCCGGACGGTATTTTCTTAAAACTTGAATAATCTTTAATTGGTGCTCCCTATCGTTTGTAAAAAAACCGTCGGCAAATTCAAGATTCTCCCGTGCGCTTAGTCCCAATATTCTGGCCGCTGCAGCTGCTTCTTTAGCTCTTAATTCGGCAGAACCTCTCGTTCCCAATTCGCCTCTGGTAAGATCAATTATGCCCACCTTTTTGCCGTTGGCTACTTCTTTTGCAATGGTTGCCCCGGCACCTAGTTCCGCATCATCCGGGTGCGATCCGAATACTAAAATATCTAATTTCACGTGCTTATTATTATTGTTTTTCTACAATTGGATATGCCCTTCGATGATTAAAATGTGTATTGCCCGGAGTGCCCGTCAACTGGCGCGCAGTAGTACATCCTATTTTGAACATGTCGATTGCATTGGTTAGGTACTAATCTAAAGCAACCGTATTGATTTGCTTTATTTTTTCTATGGCCTGTGCTATATCTGCAATTAGGTCTTCTATTTCCTCTATACCTACTGAGAAACGGATAAGACCATCCTTAATTTCTTGACGCTCCCTTTCGGCCGCACTGAGCAAGGAATGAGATGTTAATGTTGGTGACACCACCGTACTTTCTACCCCTGCCAAACTCATGGCAGGTTTTATTAATTTTAAGGCTTTTGGAAACTTTGATGCATCTATACTGTCCTTTAATTCAAATGATAGCATCCCACCAAATCCTTTCATTTGCGATGCTGCCAACCTATGCCCGGGGTGCGAAGGTAATCCCGGATAGTGTACCGCAGTGATATCGGGATGTGCGTACAGATAATGCGCCATTTTAAGCGCATTTTCATTTTGCGCTCGCACCCGAATGCCCATGGTTTTAATACTTCGCTCTAGTAACCACACGGTGTAATCGCTAAGGCTTCCACCAAAATTCTTAGCCAAATGAAAAATACGCTCCATATAAGCTTCCGATGAAGCCACCACACCCGCTAAAATATCGGAATGTCCACCCATGTATTTTGTTGCGCTGTGTAGCACCACATCAATACCAAAATCAATCGGGTTTTGGTTTACCGGACTGGCAAAAGTATTATCGATCATCGTAATGATACCATACTTTTTGGCCAGTTCGGCCACCGCACTCAAATCTGTAATAGTCAACAATGGATTGGAGGGTGTTTCTATATAAATTACTTTGGTATTGTCTTGAATTTTACCTTTAAAATCGGCAACCTCCCAGCCTTCGGTAAAGGAATAAGAAATTCCAAATTTATTAAACTCTTCAGTTACCAAATTATAGGTGCCGCCATATAAAGTTTGCTGTAATACCACGTGGTCTCCCGCCTTTAAAAATGCCATAAGAGCCGTGCTTATAGCCGCCATACCGCTACCGAAGATCATGGCAGCCTCGGCATGTTCTAAGGCGGCAATTTTTTTTGAAAGCGCAACCTGATTGGGCGTATTAAAGTACCTAGGATACCGCTTTATAGCTACATCTTCATAGTCATACGCTGTACTCATAAATAAAGGAGAAACCACCCCCTTAAACAACGTATCTTCCAATTCCCCAGTGTGGGTGCAAATGGTGTTAAGACCTATTTTTTTTGAATTCATCTTGCAATAAAGTTAAAAAAATACGGGAAACGTATCCCTATCCATAAAAAATTTCTTGAAACTGACTATCCCCGAGGCAAGCCATAGGGGTATACTTCTACTGCGCTCAGTACGGGTTTCGCCAGTTTCATTTTGGCCTTTGGGCCAAAAACCGAAATTTTGTATTTCACCTCACCCGGAACTGCAAAAAGACAGTTCCGACCTCTCCAAAGGAGCGGTAAATAGGAAACCCCGACCCAAGGGTCGAGGAATCTTTAGATTGAAAATCAAAGGTACGGAAATCCGATGTAAAACGTTTTAATCGCTCCTTCTATTTCGCGACGACTACGTTTGTGTACACCGTTTAAATTTCAAAAATCATAGGATTAAATGCCTTGGAGGCTACCATCACTTTTTGGCCAATCGAAAACTTTTCGGCTTCCGTTGAAGTAGCAATTACTTTAACGATCGCATTGCCCATAAGCACGCTAATACAATAGACCACATCGCTTTTTTGAATGGCTACAATTTCTCCACTAAGTTTAAATTTACTGCTGATGGCATCAGACGAAAAAACATGTTCCGGACTTCCTTCCTTTATCACCTTGCCCTTTTCCAATACCATAACCCGATCTGCAAGTTTGAAAATTTCGGGCAGATGATGACTAACCAAAATGGTTGTCAATTGATACTTGCGATGAATTTTTAAAATATATTCCTGAAGTCTATGTCGCATCTGGTCATCTAATGCGGACAAAGGCTCATCTAATAATAGAATTTTAGGTTTTCGGACAATGGCTCTTGCCAATGCAACCCGCTGCCTTTGTCCTCCGGATAAATGTTCGGGTTTGCTGTGTTGAAGGGATTGTAGTTCCATAAGTACCAATAATTCATCAACAATAGCTGTGGTATCTCCTTTTTGCTTGGCAAAGTCCAAATTTTCCTTTACAGTCAAATTAGGAAATAAGGCAAAGTCCTGAAAAACAAAGCCAATGGATCGTTTTTGAATGGGCAAATGCACTTTTTTGGCTGTATTGTCCCACATGGCCTCATCCACTTCAATGACTGCATTTTCTGCCGTAGTAAGTCCGGCTAAGATTCGAAGTAAGGTTGTTTTTCCCGCTCCGGAACTTCCGTAAAGTGCCAAAAATTGACCCTTTTGCAGTTCAAAAGTAAGGTCTAGCGGAAGCTTCCCTTCCGCCGTCTGCAACATTTTATAGGCTGCGAACTTAATCATGCAACGGATTGGTCTTGTGAAATGAATTGTTGATAAGATATACCCCTAACAACGTAAAAAAAGTAAATCCAAACAAAATACCTGCATAAAAATTTGCGGTACCATAATTCATGGCTTGTACTTCATCGTAGATGGCAATGGCAACTACCCTTGTTTCATCGGGAATACTGCCTCCAATCATTAAAACCACTCCAAACTCTCCGATAGTGTGTGCAAAGGTTAAGACGATACCGGTTAAAATGGAAGATTTGATATTGGGTAACAAAATTTTTGTTAGGGTGGTAAAGGGCGATTTTCCAAGCGTTAAGGATGCTTCTTTTAATGACACAGGAAGGTTTTTTAATCCGGATTGAATAGGATGCACCATAAAAGGCAAGCTGTACAAAATGGAAGCAATAATGAGCCCTTCAAAGGTAAAAACCAACCGTAAATTAAAATAGGTATCTAAAAAAGTACCGAGTGCATTTTCGGGACTAAAAGCCACCAATAAATAGAATCCCAAAACCGTGGGTGGCAGTACCAAAGGAAGGCTAACCGCCGCTTCTACGGCGGCCTTAAATTTGAATTTGCTATACGCCAACCAATAACTCAACGGAATAGCAATAACTAATAGGATGGCGGTAGTAATTAACGCCAACTTTGCCGTAAGCCATAACGGACCTAGATCAATCATTTGAGGCAATGCTTATTTCGTTCGTTTTTATAAGTGCCCAAACCACATCATTTACTTTTAATTTAAGTTGCTGGGTGGCGGCAGTTGTTATAACCGATTTCAATTTGTGTTTTCCGATATCGATCGTAACCTCGCTTAGAAGTTTCCCCTCTTTTAGTGCACTGATTTTTCCCGGAATCTTATTTTGAATGCTTAGCTCCAAAATGTCACGGGTAGCCAGAATCACTTCGGTTTCCTTAAAAAACAGTGCTACTTTCTTTCCAATTTCTAGATACGGCACCGTTTCCGGAGTGTCGATTACAATGGTCGTAAATACAAATTCGTCTACCGCCATGTTAACCAAAGACAAGGTGTCGTTGGTTTGTAGTGCCGTAATGGTTCCTACCAGTCTATTCATTTCCCAGCTGTGTGAAACCAAAATGAGTTAAAATAGCAATTGCCATTTGAGATGCCACAAAGTCATAAAAATGATGTGCTAAGGGCTTATCCTTGCCCGGCTTTAAGATTACATAGCCTTGTTCCAAGGGCAAATGACTGGTTTCCGGAATAAGATAATACATCCCTCCACTTTTTTTCAATGTGGGCGACAAGGCCAAGGACAAGGCTACAATACCAATGTCTGCCGCACCTAATTGCACAAACTGAGCTGTTTGCGCAATATTTTCACCAAAGACAAACTTCGATTTTACCCGCTCATACAAAGTATAAAACTCCATGCTCTCTTTGGCTCTTGCTCCATATGGCGCATGCTCAGGATTAGCAATGGCAATTTTCTTTATTTCTGGATTCAGGAAGCTGTTCATTTTGTCTTTGTTGGGATCTATCTTCTTGCTCCAAATAACGATTCTTCCAATTCCATAAATTTTTACTTCCGAGGCCGTAAAGCCATCTTGCTGCAATTTTTGAGGGTAACTTTTATCCGCAGAAAAATAAATATCGAACGGGGCACCATGTTGAATTTGTTCAAAAAATTTCCCCGAAGAACCATAGATGACTTGTACAGTGCTCGTGGGTTCTACTTTCTGATAAACCGAAATAACGGAATCAAGGGCAAATTTTAAATCAGAAGCAGCAGCTATGACAACTTTTTCCTGTGCACTCACAATCCATCCACTAAAAAGGAATACTGTCGCAAAAACAAATAAGCCTATTTTCCTTTTCATGATGGTTCTTTCTAAAACTGAAATTTAAAAAATATTTTACGTAAACCTAATCCCAAAAGGCTCTGTAAATACCATTAATAGACCTACCAACGATAGCACCTAAGCGCTCTTATTTTGTGTAATTTACCCGATAGCGCCAATAGCTTATTGCTCCTAACACAAAAACACCAAACACCGTGTACCAAATAAAACTTGGTGTTATTACTTGGGCACCGCTGGCATAACTGTGCAACCCTGCCAAATAGAAATTAACCCCAAAATAGGTCATCATAATACTGGCAAAAGCCACAATACTCATAAAGTTAAACGTCCACCGTCCTCGAAGTCCCGGTATTAATCGCATATGAACCACAAAGGCATACACCATAATGGAAATTAAGGCCCAGGTTTCTTTGGGATCCCATCCCCAGTAGCGCCCCCAACTTTCGTTGGCCCACTGACCCCCTAAAAAGTTACCAATGGTAAGCATTACAAGGCCAACCGTTAAAGACAACTCATTAATAATGGTCAGTTCCTTAAGATTGATGTCCATTTTGGCTTTATTATTCTTATTGGTCAGAATTATAAGAATGAGCGACACCACCCCCAAAATCATTCCTACGGTCAATGGGCCGTAGCTGCCTACGATAACCGCTACGTGAATCATTAACCAATAACTATCCAGTACAGGTTGGAGATTGGCTATAGAAGGATCTACCCAGCTCTGATGGGCAATCCACAACAACATTGAGGTTACAAAAGCCGATGCGGCGATGGTCATGTCACTTTTTTTACTGAACAACAATCCCATCCCCATGGTAGCCCAAGATACATATAAAATACTTTCGTAGGCGTCACTCCAGGGGGCATGTCCGGAGATATACCATCGGGCTATGAGTCCGGCTGTGTGTAAGATAAAGAAAAGTACAATGACGAATTTAAATCCTAAGATGCCATACCGTAAGACTTTTCGATCTTTAAAAATCTGAAAGACGACCAAAAAGAACATCAACACCCCAACCAAGGCATAATATTTATATAATTTATTGAAAATATCTACCTTATTATATACCACTTCAGCTTCTATTTTACGATCGCTGGGCATTACTTCTTTTCCGTGATTGTACTGATTTTGCTTAAAAGCTGCCAACAATTTAGAAGCTTCGGAATAATCTCCTGTTTCATTGGCTTTCTGAAGCGTCATTAAATAATACGGAATCGCATTTTTTACAAAATTGCTGTACAGCGAATCCTGAATAACATAAGTACCCGAACGGTACTCCAGTGCAGAAATCCATTTGTTATTTTCATCGTTCAACAATGGAAAAATCTTTACAATATCACCGCTTAGTGCCCTGTCTAGCAACGCCAAACGCAAATCTGCATCTTTAAAATCCTTTTCAAATTTGCTCGGCGTATTGGTCGCATAGGCCTTTTGGAGGTAGGGTGCTAGTTTGTATTGGCCTTGATCATCAAAAAAATCGGTAGCTTTCACATATATTTTATCCAGCGGAACATTTAGTATATGGCGTATGCTATCGTTTTGCCCCTTTTTATCCAGCATTATAAATTCCGTATTGTACCATAGTACCGGATTTTGCATCATGGAAAGGAAAATCTGATCGGCATCATACTCCTTATACGTATCTTTTAGGCTTAGTTTTCGCAACAACTCTGAAGCAAAAGTGTTCATGGGCTTCATACGGCCACCCTCATCCTGAACAATTAATTTTCCAAATTCGGCGGCATGTTCTTTGGATACAATTAAGGTACGCAGCAATGAGTCTACTTGTTGTTGCGAAGGAGGCTCCTGATGCCCATGATTGTCCTGCGCTATATTCTGACCGGTAAACCCTAAAAACAACAGCCCCAAAAGTGCCGCTTTTTTTGTTTTTAATTTATCCAAAGAAGTGGCCAAATCTTTGAAACGGGTTTTTCCGAAAAACATAATACCCATAAGTCCAAGATATAACAAAAAATACCCAATATAGGTAACCCATGTGCCCCAAAAATCGTGATTCACAGATAGTCCGGTTCCCTTTTCATCGGGATCAAAAGTGGCCTGAAAAAAGCGATATCCTTTATGATCCAATACATGGTTCATATAAATATCATAATCAAATGGTCGCTCATCCTGTACGGTTATCCGGCTCATAAAGGAGGCATATCCCTTTTCTGTGCCGGGGTATTTTTCGGCAATAAAATCGTTCAGGGTAATGGCAAATGGTAATTTATATACCTTGGAGCCATAACTAAATGAAAAATCCAATCCGCCGACATTAAATTTATCCGAAAAATTAGCGGTTCCCCTTGCGCCTAAAATTTTGCGTTGAACCTTTTCACCTTTTGACGAAATTTCGAGTACCAAAGCATCCTGAGTTGCGGGTGTAATTTCGTTTTTTGGCACGGCTACAACCCCGTAAGAACCCTTTACTACAGGTTCGGGGATTACAAATTGCATCCCGGCAATACTGTATAGCGACCGTAACTGTAGGGGCTGAATAGAATCGGCACTTACCGCTCCCTGAAACTGATCTGCCATACGTAAAAAACTACCATTAAATGGTGTTTGTATGGCATAGGTGGTATCTGTGGTATAGATATTTATAGCCCCTTCGGTGGCCTTATTTAATGCGAAAAGCACATTGTGAATGCTGGCAATTTCTCCATCTTCCAGGTAATGATCGTGGCGATTGCCATCTCCGGCCTCCACGATTTTTAGATAGGTTTGTCCTTGTTCATCGGGTATCAATCCTTCTTGTGCCCCTTTTATAAAATCGACATATTTTATACTAAAATCCTGACCGTTGTAATCGCTTTTCCAGGGGAGACTCGACTTTAGCGCCTCGGGAGTAACAATGATAGGATCTTCCAAAATCTTTCGTCTTGCTTCCCCATTAATTTCACCATCGACATGCGCAGTTAAAAACGTCTTTTCGGAATAAAACACACTTTCTGTATTTCCCTCTCGTATGGGCATCATCCCTTCAAAACTAATGTATCGGGTAATAAAAGCGCCCACAATAATTAACACCCAAGACAAATGCAACAAAAGAACAGGCCATTTTTCTTTGCGCAACAGTCTATACCGAAAAATATTTCCCGCAAAGTTAATTACGAAAAAAGCCATAATAGCCTCGAACCACGTGGTGTTATAAATCCAAATCCGAGCTGTATCTGTGCTGTACCAGCTTTCAATAAAAGTTCCGAAAGCCATGGCCGTAGCAAAGACGATAAAAAGAACGGCGGTTAATCTGGTCGAAAAAAGAATCTTTTTTATTTGTTCTAGCATTAGAGGGAGGTATTTTTCAGTTGCAAAAATAGGATATTTGTAAAGAATTTAAGCCATATTAACATTTGGGCAACGTTCCTCTTAAAAAACCCATGCCGTAAGCACTTCGTTTGCAAAATTAAGGTTTAAGGTGCTGTATGCCGACATAACGTTCTAGCGCTAAATCAAAAAAAAATGTCCCCGCACAACAGGATAATTTAAGAAGCCAAAATATATACTTACTTTAGTGGCATGATTACGGTGGTTCTACTTGGCGGAGGAAATTTGGCGCTTCATTTGTTCGATGCACTTCAAAAAAGTAAAGAATGTAGTGTACTGCAGTACTACAATAGGTCGATAGAAAAAATAGCTCATCTTTCCGGAGCGGTATCAATTACCAACAACCTGCAGGAAATAGTGTCTGCCGATTTGTATATTGTAGCCGTTTCGGATGATGCCATCGCTAAGGTGGCCAAAAACATAACGAAACACAATGCTCTTATAGCCCATACCTCGGGAAGTGCTCCCCTAGCTGTTTTGCCTCCACACAGTAGAAAAGCCTCCTTTTATCTGCTGCAAACATTCACAAAGGGACGTGCTTTAGATTTTCAATCGGTACCTATATGCTTAGAAACCGAGGATGAGGCGGATTTCACCCTTTTAAAACGCTTGGCCATGTCGCTTTCTAGGTCGGTACATCACATTTCTACGCCACAGCGACAGGCTTTGCATTTGGCCGCTGTATTTGTTAATAATTTTACCAATCACCTTTACCTCATTGGCCAAGAAATCTGTGTTGCGCAAGGATTATCTTTTGATCTGCTACGACCTTTAATTATGGAAACCGCTAAAAAAATAGAAAGTCTATCTCCTTTTGAAGCGCAAACAGGTCCTGCCAAACGTGGAGATACAAAAACATTGCAGCGACACCAGCGGCAATTGCAACAAAAAAATCGTAAAGAAATGTATATTTTATTAAGCCAATCAATTGAAAATACCCATGGAAAAAAGTTATAAATCCTATTTAAAAAATATCACCACTTTTGTTTTTGATGTGGACGGCGTATTTACTGATGGCTCTATTTTAATTACCACAAATGGTGAAATGCTACGCAAAATGAGCGTCAAAGATGGCTATGCGCTGAAGACGGCGATCCAAAAAGGATATCAGGTGTGCATTATTTCGGGCGGCACCAATGAAGGTGTTAAAGAACGTTTGCGAGGTCTTGGGGTAACCGATATTTACTTAGGCGCACACCACAAGGAAGCACCCTTAAAGGAATACTTAGATGTATACCGTATAGATCCACAACAGGTACTTTACATGGGCGATGATATTCCCGACATTCCGCCTATGCGTTTGGTGGCGTTACCCACCTGCCCGCAAAACGCTGTACCCGAGGTTAAGGCTATTTCAAAATACATATCGCACAAAAATGGCGGTAAAGGTTGTGTGCGCGATGTCATAGAACAAGTACTTAAAGTGCGAGGAGATTGGGATGCTAATTTCGATGCCCAAAATGCGTAAGACTTATGTGGAAATCAACGCTTAAGGAGTATAAAATTGTCTTGGGCTCTGGCTCCCCGCGAAGACAAGAATTTTTAAGCCAATTGCATCTGGACTTTGAAGTGCGAACCTTCCCTGTAGAAGAAGTGTACCCCTCCGATTTAAAAGGGCACGAAATAGCCGATTATTTGGCAAAATTAAAAGCAAATGCGCTTTTGCCAACCCTAAAGGATCGCGAAATTATAATCACTTCGGACACCGTAGTTTGGCATCGAAATACAGCACTTGGAAAACCAAAAAATACAGAAAATGCCATAGCCATGCTAAAGATATTATCTGGCGATTGGCATGAGGTAATTACTTCGGTATGTTTTACAACCACCAAAAAACAAATTTTGGTAAACGAAACTACCAAAGTGAAATTTAAGGAACTTTCGGAAGAAGAAATTTTATTTTATTGCAACCTACAACCACCCTTAGACAAAGCCGGCGGTTATGGTATTCAGGACTGGATAGGTCTTATTGGGATTGAGAAAATTGAGGGATCCTATAGCAATGTGGTGGGGCTGCCTACGCATTTGGTATATAAAACGTTAATGCGCATGGTTGCCTGATGCTTTTTAGATAATTTTGCACAGCATAATGCGGGAAGCCGACAGCCCCCTAAGGATCAATCATCATACCTTGCTTTTTAGAAAATTAAAAAAATGTTTAACCTAAAAATATACGCATGAATCATAGCTTCAAAATCATTTATACCCTAATTTTAGGCGGTTTGTGTTTTACTTCTTGTGCCGATTCCTCTAAAACGGCTGCGACTAAAATTGCGGATAATTCGGCAAAAAAAACTTCAGAAGCGCTGCCTAAAAAAGAACTTTCCCAACCCTTTAAAGCCTATTGGTATGCAGGTGATGCCGAAATCACATCGTATGAACTAAAACAAGCACGGTACGGAGAACTACGTGAAGGTACTTCGGTTTTGGTGTATGTAACCGAACCCTTTTTGGCTGAAAAACAGGTAAAGGCCGATGCACACCACTCCGACAATATTCCGGTCTTAAAACTAAATTTTACTAAAAATTTTCTTACCGGTATCTACCCCTACTCTATAATGACTAGTAGTTTTTATCCCGTACACGATAATGGGCATGCGCTTAAAGTAACCAATACCGTTCAGGAATGGTGCGGCCATGTCTTTGCACAAATCAACAATAAGGATAAATTTGAAATTAATTCCTATTCATACTTTGAAAGTGAAGGAGATCAACACCTTACTCTAGATAAAAATATTTTAGAAAACGAACTTTGGAACAAGATTAGAATAGACCCTAATGATTTACCCACGGGTTCGTTACAAATAATCCCGTCCTTAGAATTTTTACGATTACGACACAAAGAACTTAAGGCGTATACCGCTACCGCTAATATGGTTACCGAAGATACCCTTACAACGTATACCCTAACCTATCCGGAATTGGAGCGAAGTCTTAGCATTACGTTTCAGTCGCAATTTCCCTTTGGTATAGAAAGTTGGTCCGAAACCTTTGTAAGTGGATTTGGCCCAAAGGCCACCCCTATGACCACAACGGCCACAAAACTGAAAACAATAAAAAGTCCCTACTGGCAACAAAATGCCAACAGTGATGAAATATTACGAGAAAGTTTAAGCTTATAATGTATGGAGGATTTTTTAACCGAATACCAAAAAGAGCTGGTAAGTAGCGGCATTACCATTGTAGTTCTGTTGATTGTAAAATTTATTTTCGCAAAAACAATTCGCAGGGTTGGTGCCTTAACAGATATTAATCGGGTTCGTACGCGCCTTATTGTAAAATACGTATCGGGGGGGCTTACCAGTCTTGGTATTGTAGCGCTCATCCTTATTTGGGGCGTAAACATCAAGGATTTAGGACTTATATTTTCTTCTGTTTTTGCCGTAATTGGGGTTGCCCTTTTTGCACAATGGTCTATTTTGAGCAATGTTACTGCCGGCGTTATCTTATTTTTCTCTTTCCCCTTCCGGATTGGCGACCGCGTTAAAATTTTTGACAAGGACATGCTTTCTAAAGACTCGGATAGCCAAGAAATTTTCCTCATTGAAGATATTAAGGCATTTCATATTCATTTGCGCAGTAGCAATGGTGAATTGCTCACCTACCCCAATAACCTCATGTTACAAAAAGCAGTAGCACTCGTGTACTCTTACGAAAATTCATAACCTGGATTAAAATAGCTGTACCCTTAAAAAAATCTTTGTTTGTTAAAGAAGTTGTAAAAATACGCTTCCGGGTCTTAATCTTTCTATATTTGAAAACCATCTAAATCTATAAAAAATGCGGTATTTTTATGCCTTAAGGCTATGGGTTTTTTTATGTACTTCCGTTGCTTTAGCACAGCTTCCTAAGAGCAACTCCTCAACGGAGATCTATACATCGTTACAAAAGTTAAATTTCTTAGGCACTGCGCTTTATGTGGCAGCGCATCCCGATGACGAAAATACGCGGTTAATTGCTTATCTAGCCAATGAAGTAAAAGCAAGGACAGCCTATATGTCACTAACCCGGGGCGATGGAGGTCAAAATTTAATTGGTTCCGAATTGGGTTCCCTTTTAGGCGTCCTAAGAACGCAAGAATTATTGGCCGCACGACGTATTGATGGGGGCGAACAATTTTTTAGTCGTGCTATTGATTTTGGGTATTCTAAACACCCTGAAGAAACCCTAAAAATTTGGAATAAAGAGGCTATTTTGGGCGACTTGGTACGTGTCATCCGCGAGATACAACCCGATGTTATAATCAATAGATTTGACCACAGGACACCGGGAACCACGCACGGCCACCATACCTCTTCTGCCATGCTCAGCTTGG
Source organism: Aurantibrevibacter litoralis (assembly GCF_034651555.1). Taxonomy (NCBI): domain Bacteria; kingdom Pseudomonadati; phylum Bacteroidota; class Flavobacteriia; order Flavobacteriales; family Flavobacteriaceae; genus Aurantibrevibacter; species Aurantibrevibacter litoralis. The sequence continues at coordinate 98,727 of NZ_JAYEEQ010000008.1, forward strand.
AGGCCTTTGACTTGGCAAATGATCCCAAAGTGTATCCGGAACAACTAACCTCAACAGAAATCTGGCAACCTAAACGTATATTTTTTAACACCTCATGGTGGTTTTATGGCAGTGAAGAAAAATTTAAAGAGGCCGATAAAACCAATCTACTAGAAATGAATGTTGGGGTATATTATCCCATACGTGGTCTTTCTAACAATGAAATTGCTTCCTTGGCTAGTAGCCAACACCTGTGTCAGGGATTTGGCCGACTCACTACTCGGGGAAATGAGGCAGAATATGTAGAGCTGCTGAAAGGCGATATGCCCGCCGATAAAACCAATATTTTTGAAGGTATAAATACGACCTGGTCTCGAATTAAGGGCGGGGAAGCGATCGGGAAGATTTTATATGATATTGAAGCTAATTTTGATTTTTCTAATCCGTCTAAACACGTACCGCAGTTGGTAGCCGCTTATGCCTTATTGCAAGAGATAACGGACACCCATTGGAAATCGCTAAAGTCCAAAGAATTAGAGGAACTCATTGTTGCTACTGCCGGACTTTATCTGGATGCCCATACGTCGGAAGCCTATGCAACACCCGGAAGCCAAGTAAAAATCCATTTTGAAGCTGTAAACAGGAGCAATCAACCTATCACATTAAAAAATATTGAGGTTCGTCCCTCTAAGGAAAACATAACAATAAATACTGCCTTGGCAGAGAATGAAAAAAAATTATTTAGTCTCGCTATTCCCATCCCAAAAAATCAACCTTATACCAGTCCGTATTGGTTAGAAAAAAAAGGCAATTTGGGTATTTTTGAGGTTACCGATAAAAGTTTGATAGGAAAGCCCAGAACGCCGGCTGCTTTCACTGCAGGTTTTGAATTGGAGATAAACGATGTTGCAATACGTATAGAAAGACCGGTAATTTACAGGTTTGCGAAACCGGACAAAGGTGAAATAGTACAATCCTTTGAAATTTTGCCAAAAGCAACCGCCAATATCGACGAAAACGTCTTTGTTTTTGCTACAAAGGACGCTAAAGAAATCCCGGTGCGCATTAAAGCCATGGAAAAAAATCTTGAGGGTTCCGTGCGTCTTCAACTGCCTAAAAACTGGACATCATCTCCCGATAAAATTGACTTTGTAATTTCGCAAAAAGGAGAAGAACGCACTGTTGTTTTCAAACTTTTACCTCCCGAGGCAGAGAGTGAAGGGTATATTGTACCTGTGATTTCAATAAACGGTAACACCTATTCGCAAAGTCTGGAAGAAATCACCTACGATCATATTCCCAAACAAACGATACTATTACCTTCCGAAAGTAAAGTAGTACGGCTCAATATTAAAAAAAATGGCGCCAATATAGCTTATCTTATGGGAGCGGAAGATAAAGTTGCCCTTAGTTTGGAACAAATTGGATACCATGTAAATCGGCTGGATGTGAACGCCATTAAAGAAGGTAGTTTAGATCAGTATGATGCCGTGGTGGTAGGCATTAGAGCCTACAATGTAATTCCGGAATTAAAATTTAAGCAAAAACACCTGCTGGAGTATGTTAAAAACGGAGGGAATTTGGTGTTACAGTACAATGTAGTGGGACGCAGTGGCTTTTCGTTTGAAGGCATTGCACCGTACCACTTACAATTGTCTAATAATCGTGTAACGGACGAAAATTCACCCGTAGAACTGTTAGCGAAGGATCATATAGCTCTAAATTACCCCAATAAAATTATACCGTCAGATTTTGACGGCTGGGTACAAGAAAGAGGATTGTATTTGCCCAATACATGGGACGAACGTTTTACCCCTCTTATTTCCATACATGATAGCGGAGAATCTCAGGAAAATGGAAGTATTCTAGTGACCAAATACGGCAAAGGAAATTATGTGTACACGGCACTAAGTTTTTTTCGAGAATTACCAGAAGGCGTTCCGGGGGCCTATAAATTATTTACGAATTTGCTGTCTTTGCCAGAAAACAAGCCTACCCCCTAACCTATAATGTAATAAAATGTTAGATAAATTACCTTGGAAAAAAGAATACACCTTAGTGCTGGTTTTAAATGCCATCTACATAATTGTGTTTTATTATTTGATGACCGCATTTAGTTAAGATGAGCGCACTAGATTGGACAATTCTAAGCTGTACCTTACTTTTTATTGTAATTTATGGGGTTTGGAAAACAAGAGGCAGCAAAGACGTAAACAGCTATGTACTAGGAGATAATAAGACCAAGTGGTGGACCATTGGGTTATCGGTAATGGCCACCCAAGCGAGTGCTATAACATTTTTATCAACGCCGGGGCAAGCCTTTCATGATGGAATGGGTTTTGTGCAGTTCTACTTTGGACTCCCTATAGCCATGATCATTATATGCGTTATCTTTATTCCTATATACCACAAACTTAAAGTATATACTGCCTATGAATTCTTAGAAAATAGGTTCGATTTAAAAACACGGACGCTCACAGCCGTATTATTTTTGTTGCAACGCGGACTGTCGGCCGGTATCACCATTTTTGCTCCTGCCATTATTCTTTCTGCCGTATTAGGGTGGGATCTTCGTATTTTGGTGGTGATTATTGGTGTTTTAGTGATCATTTACACCGTTTCCGGTGGCACCAACGCCGTTAGCGTAACCCAAAAACAGCAGATGTTCATTATAATGACCGGAATGTTTATTGCCTTTTTCTTTATTCTTGGCTATTTACCTTCGGATATAACCTTTGCCAAGGCGCTAAAAACGGCAGGAGCCAGCAATAAATTGAATATTCTCGATTTTAGTTTCAACACCAGCAGCAGATATACGTTTTGGAGTGGGATCACCGGAGGCTTATTCTTAGCACTCGCTTACTTCGGAACAGATCAAAGTCAGGTACAGCGCTATTTATCGGGCAAATCGGTCAGAGAAAGTCAATTAGGGCTTATTTTTAATGCGATTCTTAAAATTCCGATGCAATTTTTTATACTCTTGGTAGGGGTCATGGTTTTTGTTTTTTATCAATACAACCCATCACCTTTAAATTTTAATCCGGCTGCTACAAACGCCATTCTAGAAACCCCTTACGCTTCCGACTACAACTTGCTGGAACAAAAACATAGAGAATTGGAAGTAGAAAAAGTAATGGCGCAAAATAAATTTTCTTCTGCCCTAGATTTAAAAGAGTACACCGCAATTGTATCGGCAAAAGAACAGATTATAGCCATTAATCAAAAAGATCAAAATAATAGAGCAGCAGCCAAAGCACTTATTGGAAAAGCCAATTCTATTGTAGAAACCAATGATAAGGATTATGTGTTTATCCACTTTATCCTAAACTTCCTCCCCAAAGGACTTATTGGGTTGTTGCTGGCGGTAATTTTATCCGCGGCGATGTCATCTACCGCCTCAGAATTAAATGCGTTGGGTACTATTAGTGCACTAGACTTATACAAAAGAAATAGAAAAGGTTCGTTCTCTCCAAAACACTACGTAAACGTTTCTAAGATTTTTACGCTACTATGGGGTATCATAGCCATCCTTATTGCCTCATTTGCTAGTTTGTTCGATAATTTAATTCAATTGGTAAATATTATTGGCTCTATATTTTACGGCAATGTTTTGGGCATTTTCCTCATCGCATTCTTCTTTAAGTTTATTAAGGGCAATGCTGTTTTTGTAGCCGCTATAATTACCCAAGCCATCGTTATATTTATCTTCAATGCCGATCTGTTGTCCTATTTATGGTTAAATGCCATTGGATGCGGGGTAGTCATTATACTAGCCTTTCTTCTTGAGATATTTGACCGTATTTTAAAGAAGCCTGTGGTCGCCACATAAAAAAAGCCCACATTAATGCGGGCTTCTTCTTTTGTGATTTTAGGTCTTATTTTGCGCCCCACTCTTGCAGCGAATCGCGATTCATTTTTACGTAGTCTGCATTACCTGCCTCCTCGGAAGCTGCCAAAGACTTTTTTGCTATTTCAATAGCTCCTTTTTTATCACCGGCTTTGGCGTAAATAAGCGACTGTTGTCTTAGCTGCCAAAATGCAGGTTTTTCAGTCAGCGACATGGCTTTGTCTATCCATGTTTTGGCTTGTGCAATATCTTTTCCGGCTTCTAAGTAATATACGGCCGCATTGTAATACTCTCCTGCACCGGGGCCTGCCATCGCCTTCTCGATAGATTTAGATACTGCGGCATCTGTAGGCACATTAAACGATACGCCAACATACGTCTTTTCCCACATGATACCTAATACGGCAGAGGTTGCCGTTAAATCATCCAAAGAAATGGTAAACGATTCTACATGCATTGGCAAATTGTGTACCTCGACAGTTGTTCTTGCGGCAACCTTAGTTTCGTCTAAAGTGGCGGGAGCTCCACCACCTGCATATTCGCTGTAAAATAGGACATCCCAAGAAGTCTTTCCCGGAATTGTAAAAATAGCATAGGTACCTGCCTTTAGGCTTTGGTCGCCAATGGTAACGTCTTCACTAAACGTGATTTTTGTTCGGGCATTGGCACCCGTACGCCATACTTTATCAAAAGGTACTAAATCCCCAAAAACGGTTCTACCTCGTGTAGCCGGACGGGAATACTCTACCGTTACCTCTGTTAATCCTACGGTCTGAATCAGTTTTGAAGCAGGACTGGGTGCTGGTGTTAAAATTTGGGCATTCATTGCGAAACTCACAATAGAAATGCCACATAAAAGCATAATTTTCTTCATTTTATATAGATTTTGTTACGAATACAAAAATACAAAATAAGAAAATGGAAATCCTACAGAAATGATCGCGAATTGGACTAAATTTTTAGTTGAGAATAAATGGTTTTGAAATTATTTTTCCCTGAAGGTAAAAAGCGAGATAGTACACCGATTTTTCGAGCATGGATACATCGATGCTGGCCGACTTCTCTGCGCTAATACCTTGTTGTACCAGTTTCCCCGTGGTGTCAAAAATGACCCTTCCAAAAACGGAGCTTCTGGTTTGCAGTTCATAATGAAGTACAGACGACCCAAAATTACGATATACCCTAAGCGCATCCTGTTTTTCTGATGTATTCTCCACATCCGGAGGATCTTGCGGTTCGGGGTTTACCGGAGTGTCCTCTTCCGGTACATTTTCCTCCGGTACCAATTCTTCAGGCAACACAATCTCAGGTGGTTCATTTTGATGTAGTTGGGTAAGTGAATAAGCGAACAAACGGGATTTAGACGTAATTGGGGGATTAGCATTCAAAAACGTTTCTGATGAAAAAAAGTAGCTATTCTCATTGGCAAAAGCAATCCCCTCGGCCTGAAGAAAACCTAAATTAAGGTTCGTTTTTGCCGTATTTTCAGAAAAAAGAGCCGTAGCCGAAACCCCATCAATCCGAACTAAAAAAGGCGCTAAAAACCGTGTATAGCCTACCAAAAACAAAACTGATATATTCGGATTGTAGGTAGCCCCTGTGACCAATCCCCCTGCAGCAAAACTCCCCACCTGAGTTGCAGTATACGTTCCGGGTACGGTAGACATGGCATAGGCTTTTGTACCATTAGAAACCCATTGTTTGGTAAGCACCACGAGCTGGTTATTCCAAACAAAAAGCGCTTCGGCATCCCAGTCGTTGTTGTTGGGGTTGGCGTCAAAACTCAACTGATCTTCATAGGTAAAGGCTATTCTTTCGGCGGTGACACGATCCAAGGCATTATAATCAGTTTTTAAAATCCTGTAGATTCCTAAATCTGTTCTGGTGCCATTATTGTTTCCAATATCGCCAATGTATATATAGCTTTCATCCTGGGCCAAGTCTTCCCAATCTACGTTAGCGGCATTCGTTATGGTTACTGTTCGTGTAATTTCTAGGGAAAGTGTATCTATTTCGAAGAGTTGTGCCGTGTTACCGGAATCGTTATGGGTAATGAGTTTCCCATTATAAAAGAGCAATCCTGAGGTTTCTTGTACTTCATCGGGCAACGCTCCTATTTCCCGAATATTTTCTTGAGCCCGGCAAAAAGGCGAAAAGAATAAAAATCCTAAAAAGAAATATCGGAAAAGCATGATTTCATTTTCTAAGGAAAAGTACAAAAAGAATGCTTGAAATTGTATTTTTTGCCTTAAAGTGTACCTAAAAACCTTTAAAGCGAAACCTAGCATGCTAAACTTACCCAAAAAGTTTAATTTTGTTTAACAATTTTCATTTTTTATTCAACAATATCATCTTATATTTGCCACATACTCCATTTTTTATGACACTTTATCAATTATATTCTAAACAATCCCTGCCCATATCTCAGGATGAGGCGTGGGACTTTTTATCCAGTCCCGAAAATTTGTCTGTAATTACCCCACCTCACATGGGGTTTCATATTTTGTCAAAAGACACAAAAAAAATGTTTCCCGGCCAGATTATTCAGTACAACGTATCGCCTTTTCCCTTCTATACCACCAGATGGGTTACCGAAATTACCCATGTAAAAGAGGGCGAGTATTTTGTAGACGAGCAACGCTTTGGACCGTATGCCTTATGGCATCACAAACATTTTATAAAACCCATTGCGGGTGGCGTGGAAATGGAAGATCGTATTGATTATAAACTTCCTTTCGGAATTTTAGGAACATTAGCGCATCATTTACTTGTACAAAAACAACTGGAGACAATTTTCCGATTTCGAGAAAAAAAATTGAATGAATTATTTGGCACCTTTGATGGGGTACCTAACATCCTAGAATTAAAATCAATTTAAAAATGCAAAAAAAAAATATACTTTTAATCGGCGGATCGCATGGGATTGGCAATCATATTGTACAGCTCTTAAATGACCAAAACCATATCTATGTTGCCTCGCGTTCTCCGAAAGGTTTAGCTGATTTTGCGATAACCTATATGCCGTTTAATGTGTTGACGGATACCTTGGATGTATCCCAACTCCCCGATGAACTTCATGGCTTTGTGTACTGTCCGGGAAGCATCAATCTAAAACCCTTAAAAATGATGGGACTAGAAACCTTTCAAGAAGATATGGAATTAAATTTCTTTAGTTTAGTAAAAGTCGTAAAACAGATACTTCCGTATATGGCACAAAATGCAAGTATGGTCTTTTTTAGTACGGTTGCAGTAGGTCAAGGAATGCCTTTTCATACCAGTGTAGCCGCTGCCAAAGGTGCTGTCGAGGGATTTGGTAGGGCCTTAGCAGCCGAATATGCGCCTAAATTACGCGTCAATGTCATTGCGCCTTCCTTAGTAGATACGCCTTTGGCTTCCAGACTGCTCAACAACGACAAAAAACGAGAACTCATGTCGCAACGCCACCCCTTAAAAAAAGTGGGGCAACCCCAAGATATTGCTGAAATGGCGGTATTTTTATTGAACGACAAAAGTACCTGGATGACCGGGCAGGTTTTAGGTGTTGATGGTGGACTATCTCGTTTAAAAATGGATTAAGTTGCTTTTAACTAGGTGTTTAAAATAGATGAATAAAAAAGTAACTGTTTTTTGGTTTCGAAGAGATTTGCGGGTCGATGATAACAGCGGTTTATTTCATGCCCTGCACGGCGCACATCCCGTATTGCCTATCTTTATTTTTGATCCCGAAATTTTGCAGCACTTGCCCAAAGACGATGCCCGTGTAAGCTTTATTTTTGAAATGCTACGAACCATAAATAACCACTTAAAAACGGAATTTGGCAGTGGTGTAGCGCTGTATTTTGATACTCCCGAAAAGGTGTTTTTGCAGCTGCTAAAAACCTACACTATAGATTGCGTTTACACCAATCACGATTACGAGCCTTATGCGAAGCAACGAGACCAGCAGATTGGCAACCTATTATCTTCTCACGGCATTGGGTTTAAAACCTATAAGGATCAGGTTATTTTTGAAAAAAACGAGGTGGTAAAAGACGATGGAAACCCTTATGTAGTCTACACCCCGTACATGAGAAAGTGGAAAAGTACCTTTATAGCAACTTCGGCTATAAAAGAGTATGACACTGCACCACTTTTACACAAATTACATCGCGATGCCCAATTACCTAAGGTTTCTTTGTCCGATATGGGTTTTGAAGCGGCTTCCATAGGAGTTCCCGATTATGTAGCAACACAAAAGCTCATTCAAAATTATGATGCTACCAGAGACTACCCTGCCATAAAAAATGGAACTTCTCGTTTGGGTCCGCATTTGCGATTTGGTACCGTTTCCATCCGAAAAATGATTAAAAAAGCGATTTCTGAAGACAATGAGGTTTTTTGGAATGAGCTTATTTGGCGCGAATTTTTTATGCAAATTCTTTGGCATTACCCGCATACGGTGCACGCCGCATTTAAACCAAAGTACGATCGAATTGAATGGCGAAATAATCCGTTGGAGTTTGAAAAATGGAAAAACGGACAAACAGGTTATCCGTTAGTAGATGCCGGAATGCGCGAATTAAATGCTACAGGTTTTATGCACAACAGGGTTAGAATGCTGGCAGCAAGCTTTTTATGTAAACATCTATTAATAGATTGGCGTTGGGGCGAAGCTTATTTTGCGGAAAAGCTTCTGGATTATGAATTGAGCAGTAATGTGGGCAATTGGCAATGGGCTGCCGGAAGCGGTGTCGATGCCGCTCCTTATTTTCGCATCTTTAACCCCATGACGCAGGTAGCAAAGTTCGACAAAGAACGACAGTATATTAACCGTTGGGTGCCCGATCTACAAGAACTAACCTACCCGCAGCCCATGGTAGACCATAAAATGGTTCGGGAGCGTTGTTTAGACGTCTATAAAAAGGCTGTAGGGTAATGGTCGTCGTCTGGTTCAAAAGAGATTTGCGTTTGTTAGATCATGAGCCGTTAGTAAAGGCCATTGCTACCAGAGAACAGCTGCTACTTCTCTATGTTTTCGAACCTCTTTGGATGGAAAATGCGCACTACAGTAGCATGCATTTTAACTTTATCAAGGAAAGTTTATCGGATATTCAGAACCAATTAGCCATGTACCAAACAAAACTTCTTGTGGTGCAAGGCGAGATTTTAGATGTGTTAAACACCTTGTATGCGATACACCCTATTACCCAACTTTTCTCTCATCAAGAAACCGGAATAAAAATCACCTTTGATCGAGATAAAATGGTTCAAAATTGGTGTTATGTACACCACATACCATGGCACCAAAGTGTGGCTAATGGAGTTTTCAGAGGACTCAAAAACAGGAAAAATTGGATGCAAGATTGGAAGACCCATATCTCCAATGAATTACAAAATCCCGATTTGGTAAAAGGAAATTGGATCCCTTTAAAAACCATACTAAATGACTATGAAATACATTTCAAAATTCCTTCACTACAGACAGAGAGAAACCCGCAACATCAACAAGGGGGTAGCCAAACAGCACTAAAGTACCTACATTCTTTTTTGGAGAATCGCATATCGGGCTATACCCAAAACTACAGTAAACCGCTAACCTCACGATATCACAGCAGTAGATTATCTCCCTATTTAGCCTGGGGTAATGTATCGTCTCGCCAAGTGTTTCATATTACGATGGACTATAAAAACCCATCAAACAAACGAAATTTAAACGCCTTTCTGTCTCGCATGCAATGGCAAGCCCATTTTATACAAAAATTTGAAATGGAATGGCAAATGGAATTTAAGAGTGTTAATGCGGGCTATCATCAACTGCAAAAACCCGTGCATAGCGAGTGGCAAAAAGCATGGCAAACGGGCAACACCGGTATTCCAATGGTAGATGCTGCCATGCGGTGTTTAGTGGCTACAGGATTTATAAATTTTAGATTACGTGCTCTTTTGGCATCCTTTTTTACGCATCTATTATGGCAACCATGGCAGGATTGCACAGCACATTTAGCACACCATTTTCTGGATTTTGAACCGGGTATTCATTTTCCACAGCTCAACATGCAATCCGGAGAAACCGGTATACATACGATTCGAATTTACAACCCTGTTAAAAATGGGAAAGACCATGATCCACAGGGAAAATTTATAAAAAAATGGGTGCCAGAACTTAAAAACATACCGCTAAGTTACCTACATGAGCCATGGAAAATACCCGTTTTAGAACAACAATTTGTGCAATTTTATCCGGGCATTACCTACCCTAAACCCATTATAAATATAGAAAAAGCGCGCAAGCATGCCAGTGACACCCTTTGGAACTACAAAAATAACGCTAAGGTAAAAACGGAAGCCCAGCGCGTACTGGCAAAACATACCTTAAAACATCGCCCTATATGGGATGCGCCTATAACGTAGTAGGGTACTAAATTGTGCCAAAACACTAAAGGTATTGCTTGATTTTATTTTTAATCCCCAGCGAAGCATACGCCTTATCCTTAAAATCGCAACACAAGGTTCTTTCAAAATTAGCAAGGAGACTTATTTTAAGGGTATGGAATTAAGGAGAACTTGAGTATCTTTAAGACATAAAAAGCCATACTAACGAACGTAATCCTTTACAAAATGAAAAAAATAGTACTTTATCTGATGCTCCTATGTGTTACAGGTGGACTCTCTGCTCAAAAAATGAGCAAAACTAAAACCGCAGCCATTGCCTCTGTAGAAAAACACAAAGAAACTCTTATTAAAATAAGCGATTCTATTTGGGCATTGGCCGAAACCGCTTTTAATGAACAACAGTCGTCAGAAATTTTAGCCAATTATGCCGAAAAGAACGGTCTAAAAGTAACTCGTGGTGTGGCCAACATTCCAACAGCCTTTGTGGCCACCTACGGTTCAGGGAAACCAGTCATAAGTATTTTAGGGGAGTTTGATGCTTTGCCCGGTCTTTCGCAAAAATCCGTTCCCACTAAAGAATCGCTTAATGCCGGTGCCGCAGGGCATGGCTGCGGTCATAATTTGTTCGGCACCGCCAGTTTAGGAGCAGCTATCGCCATAAAAGAACTTATAGACGAAGGAAAATTAAAAGGAACCGTTAAATTTTTAGGCACCCCGGCAGAAGAAAAATACTTTGCCAAAGTATGGATGGTAAAAGCCGGTTTGTGGGATGGTGTAGATGCCAACATCAGCTGGCATCCTTCTGCCGAAACAGAAGCCGATGTGCAAAGCGGGCTTTCTTTGATCGATTTTATTGTGGAATTCAGTGGGCAGGCTGCACATGCCTCAATGGATCCTTGGAATGGTCGTAGTGCCTCAGACGCCTTGGAACTCTATACCACCGGAATTAATTACTACAGGGAACATGTACTACCCACAACCCGAATGCATTATCACATACAAGATGGGGGGCAAGTTGTAAATGTAGTTCCCGATTATGCCCGTTTATGGATGCGCGTAAGAGACCCTAAAAGAGCAAATATGCTGCCCGTGTATGAGCGTGCCAAAGCGATGGCAGAAGGTGCCGCCATCATGGCCAATGTAGACTATAAAATTTCTTTAGTTTCCGGAATCTATGAAACCTTAGTGAACCGAACCGGAGGCGAAATTGTGCAAAAAAATTTGGAACTTCTGGGTGCCATCACCTATACCGAAGATGAAATTGCATTTGGAAAAGCCATTCAAAAAGCTACAGGAAAACCTGAGGTAGGAATGGATAGCAACATTTACCCCTTACGCAAAACCGAGGAAAATCCGGGTGGTGGTTCTACCGATGTGGGCGATGTAAGCTGGAATGTTCCCAACATTAACTTAGGGGTTACCGTGGCTCCCAAGGGTACGCCGTGGCACTCCTGGGCTGTGGTGGCCTGTGGTGGCATGAGCATTGGGCATAAAGGAATGGTGTATGCGGCAAAAACAATGGCAATGACCATGACCGATCTTTTTGAAGATCCAAAATTGTTGGCCAAGGTAAAAACCGAATTTAAAGAGCGAAAAGGCGATGAAGTGTACGAGCCAATGATTGATGGACCACCGCCTATCGGTAAAAAGTAAAAGCATCAATTGATTTGGCTGTTACGAGATAGATTTTTAGCACACTCTAAAGGGAGCATATTTTAGACTAAGAAGTAGGTATAACCATAAAAATGCATAGAAAATATGCAGACATTTGCCTAAAAACACCTTAAAAACCAACCGAAATTAAAAATATACTACTCATTGCCATACTTAGTCTATATTTCCTTACAGGTACAATAGCCCAAAAAGGTGATGCCAACATAAATGTATTAATTGTTCAAGATATGGATCACCACGATGTGTTGTTGCAAACCAATACGTTTAAAAGCATTCTACAAAATGCCTTGGGCTATACCATTGATGTTATTCAATCTACCGATGAAAAGAAATGGCATGCGTATAATCTTCAGCTTTCTCGTTACGACTTAATTGTCACATCAAGTTTGGGTTTTGAAAACCTTCCGGAAGAACCATTACTTCAAATAGAGCAATTTATAAAAAATGGTGCCGGTTTGGTTGTGGTGCACCAAGGTGTTGGGTCTTATGAAGAAACTCCGAAATTTCAAGAACTCATTGGCATCGGGTGGTATGGATCGCATACAGGATCTCATATTTTCTGGAACGATGTTGAAAAGAATTTTACAGAAACGCCCATTTATCATGGTGTGGCACCGGCACATGGGAAACAACACGAAATAACAATAGACATAAGAAATCAGGAACACCCTATCACAAAAGGAATGCCCTCGAAATGGATACACGGAATGGACGAGTTCTATCATGGTATGCGTGGCTTTACGAAAAACATTACCATATTAGCCACGGCTTATTCCGATAAAAAGATGTGGGGTTCGGGAGAACATGAACCCATTGCATGGACAAATTCCTATGGCAAAGGTAGCGTTTTTGTTACGGTGTTGGGGCATGTATTCAATGAAGATAACGCTGAAGATATCCCCGGAATTAACACTTCGGAGAATGGCACGAATGCCTTATATTGTGTCGGATTCCAAACACTTTTTGCCAGAGGTGCTCAGTGGGCTGCTACCGGAGAAGTAACATTGAGACTACCAGTAAACTTCCCCACTGACCAAAAGACTACAGTACTTCATCCAGAGGAAGTGATATGGCCAAAATAAAAAATTTCTTGAAACAGGCTAACCAACAACAAAAATGAAATACTATAATTTCCTCACTATTGTCCAATCAATCCTTAAATTTAATAGTATTAAAGCCATTATTACTTCAATGAGATAGCTATTAAAGTAGGCTGTACTAATACAAATCCTTAGGACAGCAACACATAGATCAGGACTGTAAGCAACACCAAAATAATTCCGGCAATATGCACCAAAGACCATGATTTTCCGGGGTTTTCGTCTTCTTCCGGTATATAATCTTCCGTAGGATACATTTTAGAAGCCACGTACATGATTATAAAATTTAACACAAACTCAATGCCCCATAAATGCACAAAATGAATATTCAATTTTAGAATAAAGGTGGCTAAAATATAAAAGGCAAAACCAAAAAACAACCCCATTTTGGCACCAAAGGCATTAATTTGCTTTACAAATATGCCCGCAATAATTACCGATGATATGGGTATAAAGAAAATACCGTTTAACTCCTGAAGCAGAAAATAAAGTCCGTCCGGAGCGTAGGCTACCAATGGAGCCACACCAATGGCAATGAGGGCCAAAATGATGGAAGTTCTTTTTCCAAGTTTTACCAGTTTGGTATCGGAAATAGATGTATTAATTATTTTTTTATAAATATCATAGCAAAAAACGGTGCTTGCAGAATTTAACACACTGTTAAAGGTGCTCAGTACAGCTCCCAAAATAACCGCTGCAAAGAAACCGTACAAAGAAGCGGGCAGGACTTTTTTTACCAATAAAGGATAAATAAGATCCGGAGTGTCGTAAAATTCATCCTGAAAATAGTAGAACGCAATTAATCCAGGCAGGACTATAATAAGTGGAACAAATAGCTTGAGTACTCCGGTATAGATTAAACCTTTTTGGGCTTCTACCAAGTTTTTTGCGCCAAAGGCCCGTTGAATTATGGCCTGATTCATCCCCCAAAAATAAAGTTGATTAATCATGAGTCCTGTAAATAAGGTAGAAAACGGTAAAATGGAATCCGGACTTCCGATGATATCAAACTTGTCTGGAGCAAAATCGTAAACGGTGGTCATCCCTTGAAGCATGTTTCCATGTCCGATCTGGTACAATGCAATGGCGGGAATAAGCAATCCACCCACCATTAAACCGACTCCGTTTAACATGTCGGAATACGCTACGGCTTTTAAACCTCCAAAAATGGCATATAACGAACCAATAACACCTATAGTTAATACGGTATAAAGTAGGGCCTCGCTTTTGGTGATTTGGAATAGTTCTGTAAAACCAAAAACACTTTCAATATTAATGGCACCCGAATAAAGGACGATGGGTAATAAGGTAACCACAAAAGACAACATAAGCAAAAAAGCAACGATAGATCTTGTAAAACTATCGAACCGTCTTTCTAAAAATTCCGGGATGGTGGTTAGCCCCATGCGGATAAAACGAGGAATAAAATACAAAGCCGCAATGACAAGCGCTATAGCAGAGGTAACCTCCCACGCAATAACGATAATCCCATTTTTATACGAACTTCCGTTCATCCCAATTAAATGTTCCGTAGAGATATTGGTCAATATCATGGAACTGGCAATTACGGGGCCGGTAAGACTTTTACCTGCCAAAAAATAGCCTTTAGCAGAGGAAAAATTATCTTTCCGCAATTTATAGGTCGTGAAAATAATTACGAAGATCGTAAAGCCAAAAAAACCAATATAGGTTGCTAGCATTTTAAAATGCTTTGATTAGGCCTCATATAACGCTCAAAATTTTAGCTTTTCGGGTAAATATTTGGCCACTAACGCTTCATAATAAGGACGCAGTGCTTTGGCATCCGGTGGTACGGGCACCTTAGAATACAAATCGTAAGGATTAAATTTCTTAACCCACTCAAACATTTCATAATCTTTATCGCTCATGAGATGGGCGTAGGCATCTTCTCTGTGCTGTGCATAAAACGAATGGTAGCGTATCATATACAGAGCTGGTTCCGGTAAGTAATCTTTCATGATCTGATACAGGTATTCATCGTGACCCCAACTCATTTTAACCTGATCCAGGCCACAATTTTCCGAATAGATCCCAAATTTATGGTTAAAGCGAGGATCGTTATAATCGGGGTTCTCTTTAAAGAATTCGGGGTACACAATTTTATCGGAATAGGCACAACCCACAGGAAACGTATCGCCAACAACGGCCCATTGCGGTTCGCCAAACAAGCAGAGAACTTTACCAATATCATGTAAAAAACCGGTAAGCACAAACCAATCCGGATGCCCATCGGCACGGATGGCTTCCGAAGTCTGCAACAAATGCTGCAGTTGATCTAAATCGGTATCAGGATCACTATCGTCTACTAAGGTATTCAAAAAAGCAACGGCATCCCACAGCGACATTTCTCGTTTGTCAAATTTGAGAAACTCTCGCTCCTTAGCCACAACAAAATCATAGGTCTGAAACGTATGGTTTAATCGGTAAAATTCTTTCACCGTTTCTACGCGTTCCGAATCTACATAATTGCGATATTCCTCCTTTTCTTTAGCACTTTCCGCCGGGTCGGGATATCGTTCCAATAAGTTTTCTTCCCAATCATCTATGTTTTCCATTGGGTTTTGATCTCTTGCTTGAGAATGTTCCATAATTATCGATTTAAAAAATGTATCACCATTGAATCTTCCGAAAAAGCATCTTATAAATCTAAAATACACTTAATTTACGAATAAAGAACCCATTTCTTTAAATTCTTCACCCCTCAAACTTTCTCAAGCCCACTGTTCATTTTTCGCAGGGCTTCCTACAAAAAATAGCACTCAAAATTTAATACAAAAAATCAATACTGTCAAATCTCAAAATTCACTGCATATATTTTAACAGATAATTATTAAATAATGTCTCATTTTAAGAATTTCTTAGGAAATAAGGGTCAATTGCAACATCATTGATAGAGTTTGCTTCAATAATGATATTGTCAGAAAATGCGTTAACATAATTTTATCCCATTGAGATTACTGCCTAAATCTCCTTATTGATAACTAACAACTTAAATTACACAAACATGATGAAAATCAAAATTACATTTTTCGCATTGTTACTGCTGACGATGCACAACGTACTTTCGCAAAATAGCACAGTAACGGGTGTTGTTTCAGACGAAACAGGAGCTCCTTTGCCCGGAGCATCCATTCAGGTTTCCGGTACCAGTAATGGTACACAAACAGACTTCGACGGTAACTACACTTTAAGTAATGTTCCGTCCAATGCAACACTAGTGTATAGTTATATTGGGTTTGTCACCCAACGCGTTGCACTTAATGGAAGAACCACGGTAAACATCTCTTTAGAAGAAGACCTTCAAAAGCTCGATGAAGTCGTTTTAATCGGATACGGAACACAACGTAAGGAAGCGGTTACGGGAGCCGTTTCTACCGTGAGCGCAGAAGCCGTAACTGCCTTACCTGTGGTTAGTTTTGCCGAGGCATTGCAAGGTAGGG
Organism: Aurantibrevibacter litoralis; assembly: GCF_034651555.1. NCBI lineage: Bacteria > Pseudomonadati > Bacteroidota > Flavobacteriia > Flavobacteriales > Flavobacteriaceae > Aurantibrevibacter > Aurantibrevibacter litoralis. The sequence continues at coordinate 115,160 of NZ_JAYEEQ010000008.1, forward strand.
CATCGGGCGTTCAAGTAACCAACTCCGGAGGTCCAGGTACCGATCCTATCGTCCAAATTAGAGGTATAGGATCGATTAGTTTTGCCTCTAGTCCGTTGTACGTGGTAGATGGCTATCCTGTAGGAGGTCTTACCGATTTTGATAATAACGATATTGAATCTATGACCATTTTAAAGGATGCGAGTGCAGCGGCCATCTATGGATCGCGTGCTGCGAACGGAGTCATTTTAGTGACTACCAAAAGAGGTAGAACTACGGGCGATGTTAAATTTACGTATCGTGGGTTTACAGGTTTTGCTCAGGCCGCCAAAAGACTAGATCTTTTAAATAGAGAACAATATTTACAGTTTGGTCGGGAACTTTTAGGAAATGCAGGAGCTACATTCCCATCGCGGTGGAGCCAATTAGACACCCCAATTTTTGAAGGTGCTACACAAACCTTTGCACAAACCGATACCGATTATCAAGATGAGGTTTTCGAAACCGGAATTACAACATCGCATAGCTTAAGCGTTCGGGGCGGTTCAGAAAAATCACGCGTTTTCAGTTCCTTTGGCTATTTTAGGCAAGACGGGATTATTGTAGGTACCGGATTTACCCGATACAATTTTAGGGTAAACTCCGATCACGATATTAACAATTGGCTTACCATAGGGCAATCGTTAACCATCTCCACCAGCGAACGGCTAAATGAGGCCGAGTTGGGTGGCAGAACCCAAATTCAAAACATCATAAGAGGTATTCCCTATATCCCAATTCGGGATCCTACGCTTCCTGGCGGTCTTAGAGCTCCGGATGGTGCCGATGGCACAGATCCTGAAAACCCATTACGCGGTGGTCTTATCGACAAAAACATCAATAGAAACGTCCGCATTTTTGGTACAGCCTATGCACAGGTTAAAATTTTCGACGGATTTAGTTACAAATTTACGGCAGGAATCGATTGGAATAATTTTAGAAACTTACAATTACAACCCATTTATTTTGATGGTTTTGCGGGAAGAAATGAGAACATCACCATAGACAACCAAAGCACATCTACAGGAAATTACTTCTCTAACCAACTTAGCTACGAAAAGCAATGGGGAGAGCATAAATTAGATGTGATTGCGGTAGCGGAAGAGCAAGACTTTTTCCAGAATACCATTACGGGTCAAGGGCGACGGCTTAGCAACGATCTGAATGTACTTTCCGGTACGCAAGCCCAAACCGTGCAGGGTACCGAAGGTGAGAACCAAATATTTTCTTTCCTAGGAAGGGTAAATTATGATTTTGGAGGGAAATACCTTCTTAGTGCCAGTCTAAGACGCGATGGATCATCTAAATTTTCTGAGGATAACAAATGGCGCACATTTCCCGGTATCTCAGCGGGTTGGAATATAGCACAAGAATCGTTTATGGATGGTTTTGAAAATCTTTCTGAACTTAAGTTAAGAGGAAGTTGGGGCAAGATAGGTTTTGAAGGTATAGGCAACTTCGAAAGTCAGGCCGGTATATCTACCAACACCAACGCCATTATCGACAATCAAGAAGTTCAAGGCGCCTTCTTTAACCGTTTGGCCAATTCGGAATTGGAGTGGGAAATTACTAAAATGACCAACATTGGTCTTGATTTAGGGCTGTATCAAAACAGGTGGCAATTCACCGCAGAGTGGTATGAAAGAAACACCGATAATCTTATTTTAGCCGTACCCTTACCTCCGTCATTAGGATTTTCAGGGTCTACCATAGCCAATGTGGGTGGAATGGAAAACTGGGGACTCGATTTTTCTACCTCCTATTTTTCAAAACCGGGTACTGATTTTCAATGGAACGTATCGGCCAATTTAAGTTTAAACCGAAATGAAGTTACTGCGCTGGCTACAGACAGCGGCACTATTTTTGCTGGAAACAATGCGGACACCGGAGGTTTTGATATCACCCGTACCGCTGTTGGAGATCCCATTCAATCTTTCTTTGGTTGGCGTATAGATGGTATTTTCCAAAGTCAGGAACAAATTGCACAATTTAATGCCTTAGATGGAGATGCTAATACTCCCTACCAAGCCAATGCGGCACCGGGAGATTTAATTTTTAGAGATTTGGATGGAAGTGGTAGCATTGATGCCGACGATCGAGAGGTTATTGGGAGTTTTATCCCCGATTTTACCTATGGCTTAAATTTTGACGCCAGCTATAAAAACTTTTCGTTAAGCTTATATATTTATGGTAATCAAGGAAATGATGTGTATAATGCCACTAAGGTATTTACAGAAGGTGGCTTACGGCTTTTTAATCATGGCACAAACGTTCTTAATGCGTGGACGCCTACCAATACGAATACAAATGTACCAAGAATGATCAATGGAGATCCAAATCAAAACACCAGAACCTCAGATCGATTTGTGGAAGATGCGTCATTTTTACGTCTTCAAAGTTTAAGAGTGGGGTATACTATTCCTAAAGATTGGTTATCACGAAGTATTCCTGGCGTAGAAAACATGAACTTTTATGTATCTGGAAACAACTTGTTTACCATAACTGGTTATGACGGTTTCGATCCTGAAATAGGAGCTCGGAACAACAACCTCAATATACAGGGTATCGATTTTGGGCAATATCCAAGAGCCCCAACCATATTAATGGGGGTTGAGGTAGGTTTTTAAAAAATGTTATAAAAAGAAAAAATTAAAATTATGAAAAATTACAAAGTTTTTGTCGCTATTCTTTCGGCGTTGCTCTTTACCCTATCCTGCGATACCGAAGAGGATTTAAGTATTATAAACCCCAACGAGGTGGTAGTAAGTACCTTTTACAAAAATGCAGATGAACTAAGAAGTGGTGTTTTTTCAATTTATGCTACCCTTCAATCGCTACAAATGTATGCCCGTGAATACTTTTTTGTTCACGATTTACGAGGAGACGATAATAAATCGGGAGGTGGACAATTGGAAACTCCTAGAAACCAGCTCCTAATCGGCACCAACGATCCTGCCAACCCGGTTGCCACCGACGTATGGAATGGGCTTTATCGCATGATACTACGATCAAATATTGTCATAACGCAAGGGCCATCGGTACCGGACATTAGTGAAAATCTACGTACCGCGCTTATAGCAGAAGCCAAATTTACTCGTGGTTGGGCCTACTTTGAATTGGGAAGTTTGTGGGGTGGTGCACCCATCTACACCACCTTTGCCACTTCTTTTGAAGATGGGGCACCCAAATCGTCTCAACAAGAAGTGCTAAATCAGGCCATACAGGATTTGCAAGAAGCTGCCGCCGGCTTGCCTGTAGCGTCTCAAACAGAGCAAAAAGGAAGATTTTCAAAAGGATCTGCCTTGGCCATGTTAGGACGTGTGTATATGTTCATCGGCGATTATGCCAATGCTAAAACTGTTTTTGACCAAGTGGTAGATTCTGGGGAATACGCCCTTGTTGCAGAATATGACGATAATTTCCAAGAAGAAAACGAATACAATGAAGAATCTATTGTAGAGATAGGTTATGCCGATATCGGCGGTTTCAATTGGGATGGTACCGGAGACGGCGTAGGAAACGAACACTCTGTAAGAACGCAAGAATATTCTGCCGTGGGGTGGCGAAATTTAATTCCTTCAGAAGGTCTTTTAAACGAATTTGAACGCACCCTAAAAGGAGATGCTAAGAATGACCCGCGTTTTGAAAAAAGCTTTTATACCCTAGGTGATACTTTTAATAACGGACAATCAATTTTAGAAGATGTGCAAGGCGAAGAAACCACTTTTGAAGGAGTTACCACTAAGATTAGCTGGCGGAAATACTCTTTAATGTATAAGGTAGATCCGGGCGGCTTTCTTACCGGAGGTATTAATATGCGCGTTATTCGCTATGCCGAGGTTTTACTGAATTTAGCCGAGAGCGAACTTGAATTGGGCAATACGGCAAGAGCCATTGAATTGCTAAACCAAGTACGAAGTAGACCAAGTGTAGCCATGCCTCCGTATCCTACCGCTTCCTTTCCGGTGAGTAATAGCACCGAAATTATGGAAGCCATTATCCACGAAAAGAGAGTAGAATTAAGTTCTGAGCAAATTCGAAATAGAGACATTTTACGTTGGAGAAAAGAAGGAAAACTTGCTGTAGACCCCATTGCGCATTTCGTGCCAAGACTAGAGTTACTGCCCATTCCGCAGAGCGAGCTCGATAATAATGCACAAATGTCTCAAGCAGATCAAAATCCGGGTTATTAAACAAAATTTGAGTTAGTTAGTAGTTCTGAGTTAGTTGTAAGCGATGCCAAAATCCTAGGATTTTGGCATCAATTTTTTCTTTACATCCATAATTTTTAGGTATATTTAACCATGTTTCGAAGTATTGCGTTTATAGTGGTTTTGGTACTTGCAGGGTGTGCCAAACAGGAGCCAAAAAGCCCCGTATTCGCTAAAATTTCTTCAGCTACATCGGGCTTAGATTTCAGTAATACCATTACAGAGACTGATGTACTCAATATTTTAGATTATGAATACCTCTATAACGGAGGCGGTGTAGGTATTGGCGATTTCAATTCAGATGGCTTACCCGATCTCTGTTTTAGCGGTAATATGGTACCCAGCCGTATTTATATAAATCTAGGAAATTTAAAATTTAAGGATATTACCGAATCGTCTGGATTTATAACAGACAAATGGTGTACCGGTATCTCTATTGTAGATATCAATAACGACGGAAAACCTGATATTTATGTATCCACAGCGCATGATCTTGCCTTAGGAGATTCCGAGAATTATTTTTTTATCAATAAAACGGATGCCAATGGCCAGGTGAAATTTGAAAATTTAGCCAAAGAAATGAATCTGGCTGCTACTTCGTATACCATGCAAGCCGTTTGGTTAGATTTTGACCAGGATGGTCTTCTCGATGTGTTTTTGGCCAATAATTCAAAAGAAGCGTACCCTAAAAATAATCCCTTTGGACAGCGCAAAGACGGTCGTGGAAAAAGTACAGATCGGTTGTACCGCAATAAAGGGTTAAATGCCAATGGTATTCCTGAATTTGAAGATGTTTCCGCAGCGGCTGGAATCGCTATTGAAGGTTGGAGTTTAGGGGTAACCGTAGTAGACCTCAACAACGATCAGTTTCCGGACATCTATGTAGCCAATGATTTTATGTCCAATGACTTACTGTACATTAATAATCGGGACGGTACTTTTACGAATAAAATTACTCAATATTTCAAACACCAAAGTCATAACAGTATGGGGGTAGATGTTGCAGATATTAACAATGATGCAATGTTAGATTTTTTGGTGTTGGATATGCTTCCCGAGGATAACCTTCGAAAAAAAACGATGTTCTCGGATATTCCCTTTGATCGTTTTAAATCGTCGCTTAATGTAGGCTATCAACCGCAATTTGTTCGCAATGTACTTCAAATAAATACCTCCTCAGGATTTAGCGATTTAGGTTACTTTTCCGGAGTCGCTGCGACCGATTGGAGTTGGTCTCCGCTAATTGCTGATTTTGATAATAACGGGCTACGCGATATCTACATTACTAACGGCTATAAAAAAGACATTACCGATATGGATTTTGTTGATTTTAACAATGCCAATAGCTTTTATGGTTCCCCGGAAGAAAAAAGGAACCAATTGGTAGCACAATTGCAACAAATGGAAGGCGTTAAGAAGTCTAATTTTTATTTTAAGAATATCGGAGAAAATCGATTTCTGAATAGCACGGAAACTATGGGGCTTAGCTATCCCTCCTACTCCAATGGTGCCGTTTATGCCGATTTGGATGTAGACGGCGACCTAGATCTTATCATCAATAATATAGATAATGAAGTACTTTTATTTGAAAACCAAACAACAAGCCTTAACCCTAAGGCAAATTACCTAAGAGTATCTTTTGAACCCAATGCAAACAGCCTTGGAGCCAAAGTATGTGTGTATGCGCAAACAGAGACCCTATATGCAGAATTTTATCCTCAAAGAGGATATTTGTCTTCTGTAGAGCCCGTATTACATTTTGGCCTCGGCAGCAAATCCCAAATAGACTCGGTACATATTGTATGGCCGGATACTACCGAGAATTGGCTCTACGATTTAGCTATAAATGAAACCATCGATCCTGTAAAAAGTGGGAACATATTCAAAAAAAACGATAAAACAGCGCCAGGTACCACCTATTTTGAAACTATTGAGTCCTCTCAAAAAATACCCTATGTACATACAGAAAGTAGTTTCGACGACTTTAAACGATGGCCGCTATTTTTTAGAGGGTACAGCCGACCCGGTCCCGTTTTAATTTCGGGTGACATCAACGGAGATCAACTAGAGGATATTTTTATAGCGGGTACCGCCAATAATGACGGACTATTTTACGTCCAAAAGAAAGACGGTACTTTTGAAGAAAAAGGATTAGCATCGGTTGGTCTTGCACAACAAGCCGAAACTTCCGCAGCAATGTTGTTTGATGCGGATGGGGATGGAGATTTAGATTTGTATTGTGCCAACGGAAGTTCAGAGTACTATGCCAATCGCGCCTTATACCAAGACAACCTATACCTTAATGATGGTCAAGGCAATTTTTACTATAGTCCCAAAAGTTTACCGGAAATTACCTTTCCTACCCATACGGTAGTCCCCATAGATATTGACAACGACGGCGATCTTGATTTATTTGTAGGGGGAAGGTTAGACCCGAACAACTATCCGTTTTCGCCAAGATCTTACCTGCTGCGAAATGATAATGGCGTCTTTACGGATGTTACCGCCTCCATAGCCCCTGCATTGCGCAATCCCGGTATGGTCACAGATGCCGTCTCCGTAGATATAGACCAAGATGGCTGGCAAGATCTTATGATAGTTGGAGAATGGATGCCGCTACAAATTTATTACAACAAAAAAGGTACCTTTCAATCGGAAACTAATAAAAACGGTTTAGAATTTTCTAACGGATGGTGGAATTGTATTGTAGCTACTGATTTTGATAACGATGGCGACACCGATTTTGTGGTGGGCAATTGGGGATTAAACAACCCATTTAGTGCAAGCCCAACAGCACCTTTAACCCTATATGCCAAGGATTATGACCAGAATGGAAGCATAGAACCACTTATGACCTATATCTTAGATGATAAGGAGTATTTGATGCACCCAAAAGGCACCTTAGAAAAGCAGTTACCTTTAGTAAGACGGATAGCCAAAAGCTATAAAGCCTACGGAAGCAGCACCTTTAAACAACTGTTTTCGGAATTTGATTTTGATAAAAATGAACTATTTAAAACCTATCAACTGGCATCGGTATACGTTGAAAATTTGGGCAATGGGCATTTTAAACTAAGCCCGTTACCCCATGAAAGCCAGTGGGCACCTATTTTCGATTTTGAAGTAATAGACATTAATAATGACACGAAACCCGATGTATTGGCCGTTGGAAATTATTATGGCTCCGAAGTATTAACCGGATATTATAACGCAGGAAATGGTGTAGCGCTGCTCAACGACGGGGCAGGAGAATTTAGCTTCATAAACAGTACTAAAAGCGGTTTTAGTGTTCCGGAAGAGGCTCGGAAGATCATAAAGATAAAGCATAAAGAAACTGAAGCGTTGTTGCTGATTGGGCTTCAAAATGACAGTTTAAAAATGTATAGGAAACGTCGTTGACAAACTCGCTACTTTTAGCTTTAAAAACTACCGCCGTATGGGTCAATCGTCTTTATGGTACCATCCGGATTATGTTCTAGAACGGTACATTTTACCGATCTCAGATGGGTAACCCCTTTGGACAAACTGGAATCGTGATAAAATAAATACCAGTTGCCTTGAAACTCGCAGATAGAGTGGTGCGATGTCCAACCTACCACCGGATTTAAAATTCGCCCCTGATACGTAAAAGGACCGTAAGGCGTATCTCCAATAGCATAGCAAATAAAATGTGTATCCCCTGTGGAATACGAAAAATAATATTTTCCATTGTATTTATGTACCCAAGAGGCCTCAAAAAATCGCCTGTCATGATCTCCTGCTAAAATCAACTTTCCCTTTTCATCTAAAATTTCAATGGGTTTTGGGGTTTCGGAAAATTCTAAAAGATCCGCTGTCATTTTCGCAACATAAGGTAATAAAGCCGGCTCACTCGCTTTGGGTAGATGTGCAGTTGGGCTTTCCGGAAATGCGGGATTGAATTTACCGCCGCGCCATCGCTGCAATTGACCACCCCAAAGCCCTCCGAAATACATGTAATATGCACCATCCGAATCTTCAAAAACAGCAGGATCAATAGAAAAACTACCCTTTATAGGTTCCGGCATTGGTGTAAAAGGTCCAGTAGGAGCAGTACCCACTGCTACCCCAATTCGAAAGATACCCTCATGATCTTTAGCCGGAAAATACAAATAATAGGTTCCCGCCTTATGCGCTGCATCCGGTGCCCACATCTGCTGTGCCGCCCATGGCACATCCTTTACATGCAAGGCCACACCATGATCAATGGCTTTACTTTGCGGATCGTCCATAGACAGTACATGATAGTCTTCCATAGCAAAATGACTTCCTAAATCATCGAAGGCCTCCCCTGCATCAATATCATGCGACGGATAAATATAAAGTTTACCCTCGAATACATGGGCGGAAGGGTCCGCTGTAAAGATGTGGGACACTAAGGGCTGTGAAATAGCGTTGGTATTTAAAGCATCAAAATCAATATGTTCAATAGCATCTTCAGGCATAATTTACGGTATACGTTTAGTTAGTTCTTCTTTCTTTAAGGTCGGACTCTAATTGTACTTCCATCTTTTTATTTATATGATAAAAAAGTAGTAATGCGATACCGATTAGGAAGGGAATGGACGGGTAAATACTGACCAGCATTCGCGTACCTTGTATGGCACTTTCCGGTTGTACAAGGGGTTCTCCTACAACAGCAGCCTCTTTAGATACATAATGATATAGGCCTAATATCCAGGCCACGCAGGCACTCCCAATACTCAACCCTCCTTTTAAGCCCACCATCATGGCCGAAAAAATAATAGCCGTAGCACGGCGATTGTTTTTCCATTCGGAGAAATCGGCCACATCGGCAATCATGGCCCATAATAAAGGGATGGTAATCCCATAAAAAAATCCATGTAAAATTTGTGATATAAAAATAAGGGCTACTGCCGTTTTTGAGAAAAAATAAAATATGAAGATAAAAATGGTAGATAAGAACAGGGCCACTTGAAATACATCTCTTTTCCCGTATTTATCGGCAAAATATTTAGAAAACGTAATCCCTATGATCATAAAGATGATACCGCCGGCGTTGAACAGCCCAAACCCGGCAGAAACCGGATTCTCACCAAAAAAATTTACGCCAATTTGAGATAGGAAATCTAAAAGCGGCCTCATAAATTGTGTTAGTGTTGCTTTATCGATGTAGTTCTCAAAATAATACACGTAAGAACCTCCTTTCATCGCTAAGGTTATGAATACTAAGGTGGTTACCAACAACATAATAACCCACGGTCTGTTCCGAAACAAATCGTTTAAATCTTCCTTAAGGGTCGACTTTTGCTCTTCAGTGGGTATAATACGTTCTCTGGTTGTAAAAAATGTTATCACCAACATTAGGGTGCCAATAACGGCCAACCATGTCATAACGATTTCAATACCTAAGGCTTTATTTCCATTTCCCGCAGATTCTATGATGGGCAACATAAAAACTTGAACAAAAAATTGAGCAAACATCACGGCCACAAAACGATAAGACGACAAACTGTTTCGGTCTGCCATATTTCCTGTAATAACGCCACTTAATGCAGAATAGGGCAAATTATTTGCGGCATACAGCAATAACAACAAAGTGTAGGTAACCACCGCATAAATCACCTTTCCCCTGTATTCAAAATTCGGCGTACTAAAAGCCAATAGTGCCACAACGCCCAAAGGTATGGCGGTAAACAAAATCCAAGGCCTAAATTTTCCCCATTGCGATTTGGTTCTGTCGGCCAGAGCACCAATCACGGGGTTAAACACAAAAGCGGCAACAAGCCCAACAATTAACATGATTATTGAAGCATGATTGGTCTCTAGACCATAAATATCCGTGTAGAAATAGGCTAAATAGGTAATTAATGTTTGAAAAACTAGGTTGGCGGAAAGATCGCCTAAACTATACCCTATTTTTTCCTTAACGGTTAACATTTGTGTTTTGGTGGTCATAAATTTGGAAATTGGTTGGAGGGTTTAGTCTTTTAGTGCCATAATGCTATCATATGCCATTTTGGGTCTATAGGACCTATCAAAAAGTAAGGGATAATTGGTTCTGCCGCGAATAGGCCAACCGTTGAGCCAAGAACTACCATCGTGAATACCCCAAAAGGTAACCCGGTCTATTTTATCCCTATGCTTTAAAAAAAGTTGAAAAATATCCTGATAGCGTTTTGCAAGCTGTACCTGTACAGAATCTGGCAGTTGATCCGGATAAGGATTCATAAACGGGCTTCCTTCAAAATTTTGACTAATCTCGGCGCCTTGCAGGTCCCACGGATTTGGTAGCACGGTAATGTCTAATTCTGTAACCAACACTTTAACCCCAAGATCATGATAAGCCAGAATACTGTTTTCTATTTCCGTTAAGGTTGGTTCTTTAAGATTCCAATGTCCCTGCATACCCACTGCATCTATCTTTATGTTTTTAGATTGTAATTGTTTCACCAATTTCACTACTCCGGCACGCTTTTCAGGGTTACAAAGATTGTAGTCATTATAAATCAATTGTGCCATAGGATCTATCTGAGATGTCCATTTAAAAGCATTTTCCAAATAGCTCTCGCCCAACACTTCCAAAAAAATTGTTTGGCGAAGTGTACCATCTTCATTTAAGGCCTCGTTGACCACATCCCATGCATCTATTTTTCCTTTATAACGCGATACAATGGTAGTAATATGGTCTTTAAGGTGGTTGGCCAATGAAGTACTGTCTTTTAGTTGATTCACATAATCGGCAAGTTGACTATGCCACACCAAGGTGTGCCCCAGAATATGCATATTATTTTTTAGACCTAAATCTACATAAGCATCTGCGGTTTCAAAGTTAAAACGATCTTCCTCCGGATGAATAAGCATCCATTTCATGTCATTTTCGGGACTTATTGCACTAAATTCCCTTTTAAGTGTTTCCACTGCCAATGTGTCCTCTTTACGAATAACCCTGGCACTTAGTGCTGCTCCAATATAAAAATCTTCCGAAAATGCTGTGCTGAGTGTAGATTTTTTTTGTGTAATCGGTAAAATCTTTTGGTTTCCATCCTTACAAGAAATACTGCCAATACCAAATAAAATGAAGCACAATAGTACAAGGAAATAAGAACTTAATGATAATCGTTTCATCTGTTTATATTTATTTTTTTAGTCGGTCAAACTTCGACTGCGCTCAGTTCAGGAATGTTGCTCGCCAATAGTCATTCTCCTGTGTATTACCCTTTTTTAACATGGCTCGTTTCAAGAAATTCTATTTCTTATTAATCAAGATATAGCTGCTGTTTTTTTGAGGTCAAGGCTCATCCTGACATAGATAAAATGATTGTGTATAATCAAAAATACTGCGTATTTAAAATGAATAAAATTCGCTTAAATACCTTTGACTGAATGTTACTATTGAAGCTATCCGTGTAACAATTGTAGCATCTATCGTAAAAAACAAGGTTTTTTTACCAATTTGACAAAATATGCTCTTATTCCAAGTAAAAATAATACATGCTAAAAAATATGCTTGGTCTGAATGCTTAGGAAAGCATAAATAAAAAACATCCCAAAACCGTATCTTGTTGTACTATATCCGTTTTAATTCTGTAGGAAGTATTCCGAAGTGATTTTTAAAACATTTCGTAAAATAGGACGGCGAAGAAAACCCAACCTGATAGCACACTTCGCTAATGGAAACATCACCGCTTTCAATAAAATCTTTTGCCTTTTCAAGGCGGACAGTCCTCAGAAATTCATTGGCCGTTTGTCCGGTAAGCGACTTTATTTTACGATACAATTGGCTTCTACTTAAATGCAAATCGCCCGCCAATTGTTCTACATTGAGATCTTCATCTGCTATATTTTTATGAATATAATCGAGCACCTTTGTAATAAAATCTTTGTCCAACATCGATGTGTTGTCCGGAATTTTGGTGTTTTTAACATCCTTAAGATACTTTTTAATTAGTGCCTGACGGCTCACCATCATTTGATTTAATTGCGCTCGAAGCACTTTCATATCAAAAGGTTTGCTCATATATACATCGGCTCCGGAGTCTATCCCCTTAACCCAGTCTTCGTTCATAGATTTTGCCGTTAACATTAAAATGGGGATGTGACTTGTTTTTAATTCTTGCCTTATTTGAATACAAAACTCAAAACCGTCCATTTCCGGCATTATAACATCTGTAATTATGACATCGGGGATTTTATGCCGCGCAATCGCCAGACCATCTAAACCGTGAGAAGCTTGGAGTACATTGTATTCTTGTTCTAATTCATGCTTTATATAGGCTCGTAATTCGGTATTGTCCTCTATGAGCAGTAACGTTTTCTTGAGCCCTTTAGTCATCGGCAAAAATGCATCGTCTTGATAATCATTATTATATGTGATGCTATTTTTACTTGTTTGCCCTGTGTTTATGGAAATTGAAAACAGTTCATTCGGCTTAAAATGAGAATTCCCTAAAGGCAGAAAAATCCGAAATCTTGTACCAACACCCTCTTCACTTTCTACAGTGATAGTACCTTTTATTAAGTCTGTAAAACTCTTTACTACTTCCAGACCAATACCTGTACCTCCGATATATTGACTATTCATGTGTTTTACCTGATAAAACCGTTGAAAAACACGATTTACTTCCTCTTTGTTGATGCCGGTACCTGTATCTTCTATATAAATTTCCACAGCAGGCAAGGGTTCGTTTTCAGATATCAAAGGAAATATCACTTTATTCGCAGGCAAAAAGATACCTACCGTAATGGTGCCATTCTCCGGTGTTATCTTAAACGCATTCGACAGGATATTAAAAATAATTTTCTCCAATTTTCCGGGATCACTCCAAATAGAAACGGGCATATCATCCGTTTCTATGGAAAGTATGATATTCTTTAAGGATGCCTCTTCGTCAAAATGGCTAATGACCTCTGACACAAAATCATTTACATGAATTTGAGACACATTTACCGCCATTTTACGCAGCTGTAACTTTCTAAAATCCATTAATTCATCAATTAACCGTTTTAATCTACTCGCATTTTTATGGATTATTTTATGTTTTTCCGTAACTACGGATGGCAATTGCAGTGCAGTTTGCTGTAATAAATCTTCCAGGGGATTAAGTATGAGTGTTAAGGGCGTTCTAAATTCGTGCGAAATATTGGTGAAGAATTGTATCTTTTTTTCGTGTAATTCTTCTTCTTGTATTCTTCTATCTCGCTCAAATTTGGCGAGTCGTTTTTCTCGGAGCGTTGTATCGGCAAATTTGACTACAGTATACAGTATAATACCAAATAATAACAGGTAGGATAACCATGCCGTTTTGGTATTCCACCACGGAGCTAATACTGTTATTTTTAGTTGTGTTGGTGTATCATTCCACAAACCGTCGTTGTTAGTAGCCTTCACTTTAAAATTATAAACGCCGGGCGCAAGGTTGGTATACGTAGCACTTCTTCTATTGCCCACATAATTCCAACCTTCATCAAAACCCTCCAAAAAATATGCATATTGATTCTTTTCAGGTCGCGTAAAATTAATTCCCACAAAATCTATGGTAAACACAGATTGGCGATGGTTAAGCGTAATTTCCTTCGTCTCGGATATCGCCTTTTCCAAAGGTGATTTTTCGGAATTTGGAGAAACTGAGGCATTAAAGAGCTTAAAATCGGTGAAGGATACCGTTACTAAATTGCGATTGACCGGAATATTCTCCAAATCCACAATAGTAATGCCGTTATAACTTCCAAAATACAGAATCCCGTCTGCATCGCTAAAGACCGAATTAAAGTTGAAATCGTTAGCTAACAACCCGTCATTGGTATCATAATGTACAAAGGCTTCAGTATTTACATCCAAATAGGACAACCCCTTATTACCGCCTAACCAGATATTTCCCTTGGTATCTTCAACTATAGAAGCTACCGTTTCGTGTTTTAGGCCGTTCATCCCATTGTACCAAACAAAAGTATCTTCTTCCGGAATATATTTAAAAAGTCCGTCCCCATCTGTACCAACCCATATATTCTTGTTTTTATCTTCGAATATGGACACGATCACATCTACAACTATCCTTACCTCCTTATTCTGGTACATCTTTTCTTTCATGGAACTAAGCGTATAATCGCCGTTAGCTTGCGGTTGCGCTCTAAAGAGTCCATCTGAAGTCCCCAACCATATGGATTGGTCGCTGCCCACAAAGACTTTCCGGACATACCTCTGATCGAGGGTAGATTTTCTAAAAAACTGATTGTTTTTTTGAGTGAACTTTTTTGTTTTTGTATCGTAAGCGTGTAAACCTTCCAAAAAAGTTCCTATCCATATAACTCCGTTATTATCCTCAGCAAAACTCATAATCCGATTAGATAATAAGCCACCGGCGGTATTGCTCATATTGTATTGAACAAAAGAAGTTTGCCCTTTGGGTAAATAAAATATACCTGACTTCCAAGTTCCTACCCATAGGTTATCGGCACTATCCATGAAAAGCGACAATACATCCAAGCTGTTTAATCCTTTCGCAATAGGATTCTCCGGATCGGATAAATGAGTGATTTCATTACGCTCTAAATCGTAAACATCGATCCCTCCACCATCCAATCCAATCCACAGCCGATTTTTTTTATCCTTTATAATGGCGGTAACGGAAGAGGATTGCAGCGAGTTAGGTTCATTAGGTATGCTCTCCAAATCCTTAAACTTATCAAAAAATTTGTCAGATACCGCCACCCCTTTATTATAGGTTCCCATCCAAATACGTTCCTGATGATCTACAAAAACCGACCAAATGGAATTGGACTTTATGCTCCGAGAATCGTCCTTGTTGTGGCGATAATTCTCCATGATACTGCCGTCCTTATCCAAAACAAAGAGTCCATCATTTTCTGTGCCTACCAAAATATGCCCCTCAGGAGATTGTGTCAGCGCCAATATTCTCTTGTCGGTAATCCTTAAATGATTAGATTTTAAAGAGTTAAAAGGACTAATACTAAGCTTAATAATACCAAGTCCAAAAGTTCCCAGCCACAAAGATCCATCATCATCTACCAACATGCTTTCAATTATATGTGCTTGCTGAAATACGGAATCTTCCTTTTCATTGGGGTAAATCACCGGCTTTAGCACCGTATCCTGATACTCAAAAAGACCGATATTAGTCCCTGCAAAAACCGTCCCTTTGCCATTTTTAACCAAACTATTTATCTGTTGTTCAAAAATTGGATATTCGGTTTTTAATGGAATTTGTATCGCCTTTAGCGTTTCGGGGTTTAACGCATAAGCGCCATTATAATGTGTTCCTAAAATTAACGCTCCGTTCTGATCCTCAACAATAGCCCGTATGGGCAATTTATGCGTAGTTGCTACGTAGGGGTCGATCATTACTTCTTCAAAAATGTCTAAATCCCGATTATAGCGGTTTAGTCCGGCCTCCGTGCCTACCCATAAACGGTTTGCCGAATCCTCATAAACCACATAAACGATAGAACTATTTAAGGAGTAAGGTTGATTATAATCTTGCTTATACGTGGTAAAATTTACCCCATCAAACTTAATAAGTCCACCACCTACTGTAGCCATCCAAAGAAACCCTTGATAATCCTGTGTTATTTTATTTACACCACGTAGCGTAGCGTTCTGTTCTATAGGTACAAATACATAATTATCTTCTACAAGCTGAGCTGATACTGACGCAATGCAGAAAAAAACTAACAGGCACGACCTTTTAAGAACTCTCGGTAGTTGAAGAAAATTCCTTTGGCTACGTATTAAGGTTCTACAAACGACATCTAGCGTCATTTTTTTATTTTTACTTTTATAAAATTCATGGCTTCTAAAATAAGAAAATAGGTGAATTTTTGAAAGAATACCATGGAAGGTACGCCTATTTTACGTTAAAAACACAATGATGCTTCAAAAGTAGCAGCATGTGGCACATTTGTAGCAACAATGCCTTTTTTCTGTACAAGTCGGTACCTACACTATCGTAAACTAAGCCAATGGCGATGTTTTATCTTTACATTCTAAAATAAATCGATGACTTACAGAGTGTATTCTTAAGACAAAGGTTTTTATTCTTCGGAAAAATACTAAATTTGCAACCTTAAAATTGCCCACGTGGAGAAATTGGTAGACTTGCCATCTTGAGGGGGTGGTGTTCGTAAGGACGTGCTGGTTCGAATCCAGTCGTGGGCACAAAAAAACCGCTTTAATAGCGGTTTTTTATTTTACCCTTCTTTCTATAGTCGCCGCACCGCCACATTCCGAAACCAAACACCGGCTCCGTGATCTTGCAAGGCCAAATGACCCGTATTGGTAAGTCCATAATCCGGATAGTCATTCCATTTGCCACTGTTGCGACGCGTTTTCCAATCGGCACTAAACTTGTTAAATTCCAGTATTTTTTCTCCATTTAACCAATGTTCTGTTTTACCTCGATTAAAAATAATGACCGAAGTATTCCATTCGCCCACCGGTTTTAGCACTTTTTTGGTATTGGCAATATGCATGGCGTAGTTAGCCCCTGTCATTTGCCATTCTTCAATAGGTTCCGGAAATCCGATATCATCTAACAACTGATACTCAGGTCCGGTCTGATAAGGGGAATGGTATTTTTCGTCCTCTACCACATGGTAAAATACGCCACTATTGCCCGCTTTACTTATTTTCCATTCCCATTTTAATTCAAAATTAGCATACTGTTCTGTACTTATGATGTCTCCGCCTTCATCTCCGGCCTTTCCAAAACATTCGATCTCGTTCTCTTTAATGACCCAATTATCCGGTAGCCCGCTTTGATTGTACCCACGCCAATGAGAAGCATCCATCAAAGAAATCCACTCTTTGTGGTCTACCACTTCTTCCGCCAAACCGGAATTATGTAGTTCCGCCTTCTTTTCTTGTTTGCAGGATCCTATAAAAAATCCAACAAAGAGCACTATGCTATATCGGTTCATCTCTATAAATAATTCATTATTAAATTTTTATATCTATGGATAAAGTCTCCTATTTTCAATGTCTACCCGCCTGCATCCTTCGGGCAGGTCAGGACTTTCAGTTGTACTTACTCCATTGATACTTGGGTTTCTAGTCTCAAAAAAAATCCTAAGCCATTGCGCTATATTAAACTTTTTCCTTTGAAACAGACTATGCGACTTTACTGCCTAATTAGATCAGTTTCATACTTACCGGATCCCATTTAATAGCCTTGTCCTGATAATAGCTATCATTACAAGCCAGTGCAGGTGCGGCAGCCCTATACCCAAATATGGCATCCTCCACTACGGCATCTCCTCCTCTTATAGCATTAAACCAATTGCCAAAATGATCGTAATGGGCTCCCTTGTATCCCTCTTCGGCCATATAAATAATTTCGTCTTGAATCTTCATTTGTTTCCGAGAGCCACTGCCTTTTAATTGAGCCGACTGCGCTTTTAGAAATGGATCGTCATCGTACTGCTCATTATTCCGTTGTAAGGTAATTTTGTCCCACTCCACATTCATAGATCCCTCGCTTCCTACAATGCGCAAATAGGTAGTACCGGATGTACCATCCACAAAATTACAGCGCAACGAAAGGTTAAATGCCGGATGCTGTGCTGTGTCTGGATAATCAAAAACACCTAGAAGCACATCAGGCACTTCCCGGCCGTCATTCCAATAACGCAAACCGCCGGAAGAGTAAATCTTATTAGGGCCATACGAGTTGGTGATAAAATGTAAACTGGAAAAAAGATGTACAAAAAGGTCTCCGGACATCCCAGTACCGTAATCCGTATAATTTCGCCACCTAAAAAAACGGGTAGCATCAAACGGCATCTTCTTGGTATTGCTTAAAAAAGTATCCCAAGCTACTGTTTTTGGCGACGCATCGGACGGAATAGCGTATTGCCATGCACCGGTTGGACTCCTTCTGGCCCAAAATCCTTCTGCATAATTTATTTTTCCAATGGCTCCTTCTGCCAATAATTCTCTAGCCTTTTCGTTCCCGAGAGAAGAGAGCCCTTGGCTACCTACCTGAAAAACCTTCCCTGACTCTTTCTGAGCTTTTATAACATCATGGCCTTCATCTAACGAATGTACCATGGGTTTTTCGCAATATACATGCTTACCGGCTCGTAAGGCATCTACGGAAATCTGCTTGTGCCAATGATCCGGTGTTCCTATAATAACGGCATCTACATCTTTCCGAGCTAAAATTTCCTTGTAGTCTTTGGTCGTAAAAATTTCGTTCCCCCATTGTTTTTTAGCTTTTTCTAAACGACCGGTATACAGATCGCATACCGCCACCAATTTTACACCCGGATGCTTCAATGCAGTATAGGTATCTTCACTTCCCATGCCTCCAGCACCAATAAGCGCAATTTGTATATTGTCGTTTGCGCCATAAGGCTTTCGAGCTAAAAGAGTTTGTTGTGGATGGGTCTTAGAATGCAAAAGCGTTGGCGCACTTGCCAATGCCATGGCACCCATTCCTAATTTAGTGATAAACTGTTTTCTGGTTTGTTTGTTGTTTTTAATCATAACGTAGTTCCTAATTTGTTCCTAAATATATCAAATTACCCCTTTAAAATTAAAAAAAATCGTTTCAAAGCGTAAAGAATATAAAATTGAACTTTTTAACAGTAAATTTATCGCTCATAGATAGGTTTATCGTGATTAATTTGTAATTTTGTTTAATCTTTTGCGGCAATAAATGAACAATGTAAAAAAAGTATTTGGTATCAAAGATTTAGAAAATCTTTCCGGAATAAAGGCGCATACCATACGTATTTGGGAGAAGCGGTATAATTTGTTATCCCCGGAGCGAACCGATACCAATATTCGAAATTACAGTCTGGCGAGTCTCCAAAAATTACTTAACATAACTCTTTTATACAATAATGGGTATAAAATATCCAAAATCGCCAAAATGGGTGAGGTTAAAATTACGGGTATCGTAAAAGAAATTATTGCTGGAAATAGTGTAAAAGACCATGCTATAAGTTCTTTTAAACTGGCTATGATTAATTTTGATAGAATCCTTTTTCACAATACCTGCGCAGCGCTTTTGGAAAACAGGTCTTTTGATGAAGTCTTCAAAACAATATTTATTCCGTTACTCAACGAGTTGGGTCTGTTGTGGCAAACAGACACTATTCGGCTTTCTCATGAGCATTTTATCTCTAATCTTATCAAAGAAAAAATCCATGTACACTTAGAAAAAGTAGCTTCGCAAGAACCGCTACGAAAAGACAAAACGTTTGTGTTGTTTTTGCCGGAAAATGAAATTCATGAAATTGGCCTGTTATATTTAAGTTATGAGGTAGCCTTAAAAGGATATAAATCTATTTATCTAGGACAAACCGTACCGCTTGAGAGTTTGGAGGACTTTACCAAATTTTTCACTAATGTCACCTTTATTTCTTATTTTACGGTAGAGCCTGCAAAAGATAAAATGGATAAATATATAAAGACGTTTCAGTCCCGCCTTGGTCGCAATAATGCGTCCACCTTGTGGCTATTAGGGTATCAAACGCAATACCTGAATGCTGAAAAAATGCCGGAAAACATAAAACTTTTCAACTCAATTGACGAAGTTACACAGGCTTTATAGTTCTTATTTTTAGTTATTTATGAATAAAAAAGTCGTCCTTATAGGATCTGGTTTTGCTTCCCTTTCTGCAGCCTGTTATTTGGCTCAGGCAGGATATGAAGTGCAGATTTATGAAAAAAACAGTACCGTTGGTGGTAGGGCAAGACAATTTATTAAGGATGGTTTTACTTTTGATATGGGACCCAGTTGGTACTGGATGCCCGATATTTTTGACACTTTTTTTGGCGATTTCGGTAAAAAAACTGACGACTTTTATACCTTAGATAAACTAGATCCTGCCTATCAAATCTTTTTTTCAGACGAAACGCTGACCATTGGCGATACCATGGAGAAAATTTGTCAGGAGTTTGAACGCATAGAAAAAGGCAGTGCAGCACCCTTAAAAAAGTTTATAGCCGAAGCACAGGAAAATTATAAGATTGCCATTCATAAAATCGTGCTACGTCCCGGTAATTCACCTCTGGAATTGGTTACTAAAGAAACCATTTTAAAAGTGGCACAATTTTTTAAGACGATAAGCCACGCTGTTCGTAAAAACTTTAAAAATGAAAAATTAATAGCCACCTTAGAGTTTCCGGTGCTTTTCTTAGGGGCTAAACCAAACAAAACACCGTCGTTTTACAGTTTCATGAATTATGCCGACTTCGGTTTGGGTACATGGCATCCGCAAGGTGGAATGCACTGTATTATAGCAGCGATGCAGCAATTGGCCGAAAGTTTAGGGGTTCAGTTCTTTACCAGTGCCCCGGTAGAAAAAATTAGGGTTGCGCAAGGAAAAGTGATTGGCATTCGCAGTATGGGTACTGATATAGATGCAGATATTGTGGTTTCTGGGGCCGATTATCACCATTCCGAATCCTTGCTAGACGAGCCCCACAAGCAGTACACGGAACGCTATTGGGAAAATAAAGTTTTTGCCCCATCATCCTTATTATTCTACATCGGTTTTAACAAAAAACTTAAGGGGGTAACCCATCATAATTTGTTTTTTGATACAGATTTTGAACAACATGCCAAAGAAATTTATGACACGCCAAAATGGCCTAAAAACCCGCTCTTTTATGCTAATTTTCCGTCGGTTACTGATGCGAGCATGGCACCTAAAAATTGTGAATCCGGATTTTTTTTAGTTCCTATAGCCCCCGGCTTAGAGGACACGCCACAAATAAGAGAACAATATTTTAACCTCATTATGGATAGGTTTGAAACCAAGACCACACAAGATGTGAGAAAAGCAATTCTTTTCAAGGAATCATTTTGTGTAAATGATTTTGTAGCACACTATAATTCGTATAAAGGCAACGCTTATGGCATGGCAAATACGCTGCTTCAAACTGCATTTTTACGACCCAAACTGAAAAGTAAAAAAGTAGAAAACTTATATTTTACAGGCCAGCTCACAGTTCCGGGACCGGGCGTTCCTCCGGCACTTATTTCGGGAAAACTGGTTTCCGAATTGATACTTAAAACAAAAAAGACGTAGAAAATGAAAGCCATTTTTGATACCGTTTCTTATCAATGCAGTAAGATTGTGACCGAATCGTACAGCACTTCCTTTGCCTTGGCAACCAAGATGTTGGCTCCGTCTATAAGAGGAGACATTTACAATATTTATGGTTTTGTACGGTTTGCCGATGAAATTGTAGACACCTTTCACGACTACGATAAAGAAGTCCTTTTTAACAGCTTTGAAAGTGAGCTGCAAAAAGCCTTGGAAGACAAAATAAGTCTTAATCCAATCTTAAATTCATTTCAACATACCTATCATAAATACCAGATTTCTATGGATTTGGTCATGTCATTTATGAAAAGTATGCGAATGGATTTATACAAAAAAACCTACCGAACTGAGGCCGAATACAAGGAATACATTTATGGTTCTGCGGATGTAGTAGGTCTTATGTGCCTTAAAGTTTTCGTAAACGGCAATCTAGAAAAATATGAAGCCCTAAAAACTTCAGCTATGGCATTGGGCTCTGCCTTTCAAAAGGTGAATTTTTTACGAGACCTGAAAATGGATTTTGAAAACCTGAACCGCTCCTATTTCCCAAATGTCGATTTTATTAATTTGGATGAAGTGTCAAAATCAAAAATTATACTTGAGATTGAATCCGATTTTTCCATGGGATATTCAGGAATTAAAGCCCTGCCCAATGAAGCGAAGTTTGGGGTGTATACCGCGTATAAATATTATTACAAACTGCTAAAAAAGCTTCAAAAAACAGCACCAACAGAATTAAAAAATGCTCGAATACGGGTATCAGATTATCAAAAATTTGGACTTTTAGCCACTTCTTATGTAAATTATAAATTAAAACTGGTTTAAGATGATACGAGCCCTGCTAAAATGTGTAATTAACAAGGGGATGATTTTGTACGAGTTACATTCCTGTGTTGAGCGCAGTTGAAGCATGACCGATTTAATAAAATAGATATAAACACATGAAAATAGTGATAGCTTTCTTTATTTTTTTACTCACCTTTTCTATAATGGAGTTCATGGCGTGGTTTACCCATAAATATATTATGCATGGTTTTCTGTGGCGTTTGCACAAAGATCATCATAAAAAAGATCACGATTCTTGGTTCGAAAGAAACGACGCCTTTTTTATTTTTTACGCTGTTGTTAGTATGTCGTTTTTTGCCGCAGCCGCTAATACTGATTTTTGGTACGGTTGGCCTATAGGTTTTGGCATTATGGCATACGGCGCTGCCTATTTTTTGGTGCATGATATTTTTATTCACCAACGTTTTAAAATGTTTAGAAACGCCAATAATTGGTATGCCAAAGGCGTACGAAGGGCACATAAAATACATCATAAACATTTGGGTAAAGAGAAAGGAGAGTGTTTTGGAATGCTCTTTGTACCCTTTAAATATTTTAAATCGAAAGAATCATAGCCTTATAAAACAGGTTTAAACTATGTAGAAAAAATCATTGTAGATGGCAGGCACTCGGTACCGTATTATTCTGCCAAAAGGTCATCTAAAACAGTTCTGATTTTGGAACTGTTCCAATCGGCTGCACCTACTTCTTTAATGATCATTTTTCCTTGTTTATCAATAAGATAGGTGGTGGGAATAGATCGGGAAGCTAAGTCATCCGGAACTTCCGACAATCCATAATAGATGGGTAACGTATACCCTTTTTTTTCTATAAACGCAGTTACCTTAGAAACATCATCATTGGCTACAAAGAGAAAATCGACTTTATCGGCATAATCGTCATATAATTTTTGAAAACTGGGCATCTCCGCAACACAAGGCGGACACCAAGTGGCCCATAAATTGATGACCACTACCCTTCCTTTATAATCTTCTAAATTAAGGGTCTGTCCCTGGGTATCTAATAATTGCCAGTTGTAATTATGAACCACCAACTGCTTTTGTTCTTTCAGTACATCAGGACTCCCCGATAAAAACTGATTTACATACACCTTAGCATAAAAACCAATAGGTGTAAAAAGCAGTATTAGTGCGGCTACAACGAGTAAGGCATTTATCAGTTTATCTTTGTGCTTTTTTAGCACTTCTATTTGATGCTTCATTCTGTTAGCATTTTGTCTAGCAATTCATAAACCTTGGTATTATCCCAATCGGCAATACCTTTTTTTTGAATTACTATAGTTCCGTCCTTATCCAAAAGATACGAATTCATGGGTCGCGTCGTTTCCAAAGGATGCTTTTCACCAATAATTAAATAGGTCACCGGAAAGGTAAATCCGTGTTGCGCCATAAAAGCTTCCACGGGTTCGCGTTCTTCATCCGTAATAATATAAAAATCTACACGATCATGGTATTTGTCGTAAAGGTTCTGAATACTTTGCAATTCTATCTGACACGGCAGCTCCCAAGTTGCCCAAAAATTTAGGAATACAACCCTCCCTTTTGATTTTTTAAAATTAAAAAATCGCCAATCCGCATCTTTAAGTTTCCAATCGTAGTCCGTGATTTGCTGCCGGCCCTTCTCATGCTCTATTTTTGGACTGAAGGTTAAAATTTTATTTAAAACCAATTTGGCATAGTTACCCAAAGGGGTTACGAAAAACGACAAAATAAACGCAAATAAAATAATATTGAGTACCGTTTTTCTTCTAATTTTCATGAACTGAATTTCCTTTTCAAAACTAAAAAACTCCTGAGGATAATCAGGAGTTTAAATCATATATTTCTACTTTATTTTAGGCAGCATTTTCCTTTTTTATCACATTTAGTGCCGAACCTTCATTATACCAATGTATTTGCTGCAGGTTGTACGAGTGATTTGCTTTTATAATGTCGGTACTTCCATCATCATGAACCACTTCAATGGTTAAAGGTTTTCCGGGCGCAAATTCTTCAATATCCACAAAATTAAAGGTATCGTTCTCTTGTATGAGATCGTAATCGTTTTCATTTGCGAAAGTGATACCCAACATGCCTTGTTTTTTTAGATTGGTTTCATGGATACGGGCAAAAGATTTCACCAATACTGCAGCCACCCCTAAATGACGAGGTTGCATGGCGGCATGCTCTCGAGAAGATCCTTCCCCATAGTTGTGATCTCCTACCACAATGGTCTTTATACCGGCAGCTTTGTAGGCTCGTTGCGCATCTGGCACACCCACATAGTCACCGGTTAACTGATTTTTTACAAAATTGGTCTTGTTATTAAAGGCATTTACAGCCCCAATAAGGGTATTATTCGCAATATTGTCTAAATGACCACGGAATCGCAACCAAGGGCCGGCCATAGAAATGTGATCTGTGGTACATTTGCCAAAAGCTTTGATTAATAATTTTACACCCTGTAGTTGTTCAGCTTTCAAAGGCATAAATGGATCTAAAAGTTGTAACCTTTCCGATTTTGGATTTACTTTAACCGATACGGTAGAGCCGTCTTCCGTAGGTGCCAAATAACCTGCATCTTCTACATCAAAACCTAAAGGCGGCAGTTCAATGCCTTTTGGTTCATCTAATTTTACATGCTCCCCGTCTTCATTAAGCAGAGTATCTGTCATGGGATCAAAATCTAACCGTCCAGAGATGGCTATAGCAGCAACCATTTCGGGCGACCCTACAAATGCATGTGTATTGGGATTGCCATCTGCTCTTTTAGAAAAATTACGATTAAAGGAATGCACAATAGTGTTCTTTTCGTCTCCTTTTAAATCGCTTCGATCCCATTGTCCAATACAGGGACCACAAGCATTGGTAAATATGGTAGCGCCCAAATCTTCAAAAATCCTGAGCAGGCCATCGCGTTCTGCAGTAAAGCGAATCTGCTCGGATCCCGGATTAATTCCGAAATCTGATTTTGGCTTTATTTTTTTATCTACCGCTTGTTGCGCTATAGAAGCAGCACGCGTTAAATCTTCGTAGGAAGAATTGGTACAAGACCCTATGAGTCCCCAATCTACCTTAATAGGCCAATCATTTTCCTTCGCTTTTATGCCTAACTCGCCTACTGGCGTAGCCAAATCGGGAGTAAACGGTCCATTAAGGTGCGGTCTAAGTGTACTTAGGTCAATTTCTATAAGTTCATCGAAATAGGTTTCAGGTTGGGCGTACACTTCAGGATCTGCTGTAAGGTATTCCCGCACGGTATTGGCGGCATCGGCCACTTCATTCCTTCCGGTAGCTCTTAAATAACGTTCCATAGCATCATCGTACCCGAAGGTAGATGTAGTAGCACCTACTTCGGCACCCATATTACAAATGGTTCCTTTTCCGGTACACGATAAGTTCTTTGCCCCTTCGCCAAAATATTCTATAATGGCTCCGGTACCACCCTTAACAGTTAAAATACCGGCCACTTTTAGGATGACATCCTTGGCAGATGTCCAACCCGATATTTGCCCTGTCAATTTAACTCCTATTAGTTTGGGAAATTTTAGTTCCCACGCCATACCAGCCATGACGTCTACCGCATCCGCACCACCAACGCCTATGGCAATCATTCCTAAACCACCGGCATTCACCGTATGCGAATCTGTACCGATCATCATTCCGCCCGGAAAGGCGTAATTTTCTAACACCACTTGGTGTATAATGCCTGCACCGGGTTTCCAAAAACCAATACCGTATTTATTGGAAACGGACTCTAAAAAATCGAACACTTCTTTACTGGTACTATTTGCAATTTTTAAATCGGCCGCAGCACCACTTTTAGCTTGTATAAGATGATCGCAATGCACTGTGGTAGGCACAGCTACTTTTGGCTTTCCAGCTTGCATAAATTGCAATAAGGCCATTTGTGCTGTGGCATCCTGACAAGCAACACGATCCGGGGCAAAATCTACGTAGTCTTTACCTCTAATAAACTCAGTGGTAGGCTTACCGTCCCATAAGTGCGCATATAAAATTTTCTCGGAAAGCGTAAGAGGTCTTCCAACAATTTTTCGAGCTGCATCTACACGCTCTGCCATGTGGGCATACACCCCTTTAATCATATCAATATCAAATACCATGCTTTTTGCTTTATATTAAATTTGCGTTTGTTCAAAAATAATAAATTAGGAGGCGTAAACGAAATTTTTTACCACAGCTTTGAGACAAATATCGCAGACCTATAAAAAGAGCTTAAGTCAATACCGAATCTCAACGAAAAATGACTACCGGTGGGGGTCTTCTAAAGTATTTGCCACAAAACAGGTAACTTCTGTTACCACAAATGTGTTATGATATCTTCTTCTGAAATTCCTTCCGCTTCCGCTTTATAATTTTTTATAACCCGATGCCTTAAAATTCCAATGGCCACTGCCTTAACATCTTCGATATCGGGTGAAAATTTGCCGTGAACTGCGGCATGCGCCTTTGCACCTAAAATAAGATTTTGAGATGCCCTAGGGCCAGCACCCCAGTCTACATATTGTTTTACGAAATCTGATGAAGTGGTTCCCGGTCGCGTACGCTGTACCAAATCTACCGCATAGTTGATGACATTATCCGGAACGGGAATGCGCCGTATTAAATGTTGCAGGCCTATAATTTCTTCGGAGGTGAACAAAGGGTTTACTTCGGCAACCACATCTGTTGTGGTAGCCTTTACAATTTGAACCTCTTCGGCTGCAGAAGGGTATGTAAGTTCTATAGCAAACATAAACCGGTCCAGTTGCGCTTCCGGCAAAGGATAGGTACCTTCCTGCTCTATAGGGTTCTGCGTAGCCAACACAAAATAGGGAAGCGAAAGTTTGTATTGATTTCCGGCAATAGTAACCGCTCTTTCCTGCATGGCCTCCAAGAGTGCTGCCTGCGTTTTTGGTGGGGTTCTATTAATTTCATCGGCCAGCACAATGTTCGAAAAAACAGGTCCTTTTATAAATTTAAATTGCTGATTTTGGTCTAATACCTCACTACCTAAAATGTCGCTTGGCATTAAATCTGGTGTAAATTGTATGCGCTTAAAATCGAGTCCGAGTGCCTTCGCAATGGTATTTACCATAAGCGTTTTTGCCAAACCGGGCACCCCAATAAGCAAGGAATGACCTCCGGTATAAATAGAGAGTAAGATTTGGCTGATCACCACATCCTGGCCCACAATAATTTTGGCAATTTCTTCCTTTAAAGCCTTGTTTTTTTCAACAAGCCTTTCTATCGCAACTACATCA
Organism: Aurantibrevibacter litoralis; assembly: GCF_034651555.1. Classification (NCBI taxonomy): domain Bacteria; kingdom Pseudomonadati; phylum Bacteroidota; class Flavobacteriia; order Flavobacteriales; family Flavobacteriaceae; genus Aurantibrevibacter; species Aurantibrevibacter litoralis. Next base: position 142,532 of record NZ_JAYEEQ010000008.1, read on the forward strand.
GACATACCCCTTATTTCTTTAGCCAATTATTAGCGAAATCGCAATCTTTATTATCTGAGTTAATGCTAATGTAGGTATCTTTTATTTTATCGTCCATCCATTTTTTTATGGCATTGAACTGTTTTTCCCTGAGGGCTAATTCTTGTATTTTAAGATAATCTTTAGCAAAATCGGCTACATGTTCATCATAGCGGTTGCTAATCTTTACAATTTTGTATTTGGGTCCGCCTCCTCTTTGGTCTTCTTCTAAAATAGGACGGGAAATTTCGTTGTCTTTTAAATCCCTTACTTGATTATATAAGGCGGGATCCATATTGGTGAGTTCAAAACGAGATCCGTAATCAATAGGATTACGAAGCAAGCCACCATCAAATTTGGTTTCCTTTTCGTCCGAAAAATTTAAGGCTGCCTCCGCAAATGTAAAGTCGCCGGCTAGAATTTTAGATCGAATACTGTCCAATTCCGTCTTCGCCGCATCTAACGCTTTTTGGGGGATTTCCGGAGAAATAAGAATATGTCTTAAATCGAGTTCTTGCCCTCGTATTTTTTCCAGGTAAATAATATGATACCCGAAAGCGGTCTCAAACGGATCCGAAACTTCACCTTGACGAAGACTAAAGGCTACGTCTTTAAATTCTTTTACAAAGGGAGTTTCTTTGGTCATGCTGTAAAAGCCCCCTTTAGACTTAGAACCGGGATCCTGAGAATACAAAATAGCCTTAACACTAAAACTGGCATCATTTTCTTCTACATCTGCTTTAATGGTATTTAATTTGTCTATAACTTTTTGTTTTTCTTCTTCGGTAGGCTTAGGTTCTTTAACAATTTGCGCTATCTCTAATTCGGCACCGAACATAGGGCGCTCATTTTCAGGGATTTTATTAAAAAATTGACGTACTTCCTCCGGAGTAACTTCGATATCTGATACAATTTTTTGCTGCATCTTCTCTGATAACATTCTAAGCTTATTGATCTTAAAAAGTTCCTCTCGAAAACTTTCCTCATCCTCTTTTTTATAATAAGCCAATACCTTTTCCATAGATCCAACTTGAGACACCAATTGCTGAATCTGCCGTTCACCGTTGCCACGAACTTCATCGTTAGATACCAAAATACTATCTTGTACCGCCTGATGGGCATATAAACGATCTTCCATTAATTTTCCTAAAAGCCCGCAATGTGTAACTTCACTTTCGGAAACCCCCTGATTCTTTAAATCGATCAGTGTTTTGGAAATATCGGAATCTAAAATGACATAATCCCCAACCACTGCAGCGATGCCGTCTAACTTTATCCGGACACCGGTTTTGGTAGAATCCTTAACCTCGGCCGCAATCGAATTCATATCTGGCGGCGCTTCACTTTGAGTTTCTACTTCTTGTGCCCTAAGCATGCCGGAGCATGCTAAAGCGCCGAATAACAAGAGACTATTCTTTAGGTTGCACATATACCTCAAATTCTTTTCTTTTGATTGCTTCATCTATAATTTCTGTTTCTAGTTTTCGTAAATAATCTAACCTTTTTCGATTCATTAGCACCTGCCTTATGGTAGGTTCTATATAGGTTAGCGGTGCTATATCATTGATTTTTAAGACATCGGTTATATTCGCCAAATATACCCCTAATGAATCCTGCAATTCAAAAAATTGTGATTTTTTTAAGTATCGGTCTTGATTTTCAAGGGTAAGCGGTGGAATCTCCGCAATAACTCTAGAGGTACTTACCCATATAGAATCATTAAAATTTAATTTGCGAAACTGAACCCCAATAGAGTCTAAATAGATGGCATCTTTTTCATTAAATCGCTTTAGGCTTTCGGCCACTTTATCTTTATCCAAAAACTGCAACGGAAGTTGTATATATTTCAGCTGAATGATCTGTTCTCTCAATTTAAAATTCTCTTTTTCTTTCATGTAAAAGGCGCGCAACTCATCGGCACTAACCAAAGAATCCTGAGATTGTTGCACCAAGGCTTCTTTGTAAGCTCTAGTATACAAATCCCTTTTGTAGTTGGCCACCAAACGATCGTATTTGGCCAATTCCGTTTCCGGCAAATTAATTTTAGATTTTGCAAAAAGCAATTGTTTGGCAGCCCAATCATTAATGTAGTTGGTAACTACGGTAACACTATCTTCCTTAGACATGGTACTCCCTACTACTGCTGCAATTTCATCGCTGTACAAATAGCTATCCTGCACCCGAGCCACTATATCCTTGTCTTCGTAGTTTTTCCAAAGATTGTTGCATGAACTGTTGAGGGATATAATAAAAATCCCGACAAGAACTCCGAATAAAATTCTACCTTTAAAAAAAGAAAACATTTCACAAATTTAAGAAATAACCAATCCTGTGCAAGTTCCGTTATATTGTAATAAACAGTTCAATTTTAACTAAAATTTAGATTCAAAAAGGCGGGGATTACCTCTTGTTCCATAAAAATGCATATTTTAGAACTATGAATAACAGGCAAATTAAACTTATTTGGGATTTTAAGGGAACAGAAGCTGAAAAAATTGCGGCGCACCACGAACAGCATCTTAAAGAATATATTGCTGCAGAAGATTTACAAATAGCAATAACAGGACATAAAACTTTAAGTCCGCTTCACAGTATTGCCTACCTCGTAGTTCCTGAAAGTGATATGCTTAAAATTAGGGATTTGCTAAAGCCACATCGTGGTGAAGTTTATACCGATATTTAATAACCGTTCTAAAAATGAAACTTTATGGCCTATGTGCGAATCATTAGTTATGTCCTTCTACTTTTTTTAGGTGCCGCTTGTCAAAAAAAAGTGACCCCACAAAATCCGCTAGATGCGATACTCTCCAGTACTTCGCCTCACATAAAAAAGGTTATGGACAGTTTGGATCAATATGAAGTGCAGATACGATACACCCAAATAGATCGAAAAAATGACAGTGTTATTTTTACAGATTACGATTTTCAGGTTGATGCAGATACCTATTTCTATCCGGCAAGTACAGTAAAGTTTCCGATTGCTGTTTTAGCCTTAGAAAAATTAAACGCTTACCCAGATATGAACTTGTATACGCGATTCTATATTGAGGGTGATTCGGTAGAGACTACTTTCGCCAATGATGTTTCTAAAATTTTTGCGGTGAGCGACAATGATGCCAACAATCGATTGTTTGAGTTTTTAGGGCAAGACACCATCAACCAAAACTTAGAAAAAAAAGAGCTGTTTCCTGTGCGTATTGCGCATCGGCTTAGCGCACCTGATTCTGATAATCTTACCACGAAACCCTTAGTCATTTATGTAAACGACAGTACCACCACGCTGCACTACCCTATCACTAATGAACCTCTAAAACCATTGCATATTAATGGCTTACAAAAAGGCATCGCTTATTATGACAACGACTCACTTGTTAGGATGCCGTTCAATTTTAGTTTAAAAAACTATTATCCCATTGCAACGCAAGACGGTGTACTAAAACGCATCTTTTTCCCGGAAACCTTCAAGCCTTCGGAACGTTTTAACCTAACCACCGCACAGCTCAATTTTATAAGAAACGCCATGCATACCCTTCCAGAAAAATTGGGTTATCCACCAGCAGAATATTATGATAGTTATGGTAAATTTTTTCTTTTTGGAGACTCCAAAGAAAAGATGCCCGAGCATATAAAAATATATAATAAGGTGGGTTATGCGTACGGTACGCTAACAGACTGCGCGTATATTACGGATTTTAAGAATGGGGTAGAATTTTTGCTTACTGCAACCATTTTAGTAAATAAAAATGGCGTTTTTAATGACAACACCTATGAGTATGACGACGTAGGAATACCTTTTTTAGCAGAACTTGGTCGACAGGTATATGCACACGAACTTGAACGCAAAAGGAAGAATTAGTTCAACAGGTTGGCTGCTTTATATTGACTACCACCACAGCACCGTTTGTCGCTTAAAAGCAGTATCTTTCAGCCTGGATAATCTAGATCGATATTAGGAACGCTTTAAAAACAAAAATATGGCAAAAGGGCAAGACGCAAAGAAAAACGTAAAGAAAAAACCGGAAAAAACCGCCAAAGAAAAAAAAGAAGAAAAAAGAGATAAAAAGTCTAAAAGAATCTAGGATTTTTATGTCAATTATAAAAACACAAACAGGCTTAGCTGAGTGATTCGGCTACCTCCCTTTTCGCTTTTATAAAAAACAACCCTAAAACGGTTAAAAGTGCATTTACAAAGATATTCATAAAGCCAAAATCAAAATTGAACGCATTTATAGCCACCTCGTTTAGGATATAGGTAGATAAGGCAGCGGTAATGCATACTACAGGTACCCATTTATCTCTTAATTGAATTCGAGAAAACATGCCCAGCAGATAGAGCCCTAATAAGGGCCCGTAGGTATACCCGGCGACTTTAAAAATCAATGAAATAATAGCTCCCTTACTCCCTGCGAAACTCATTACGATTACGAAAAGTAAAACATTAAACCCGAATAAAACAATATTTTTTATAGGTTTGCGCCGTGCTTTTGGCTTTTGATCAATTCTTAAAAAATCATAGCAAAAAGAAGTAGTTAAGGCTGTTAGGGCAGAATCTGCACTAGAAAAAGAGGCCGCCACAATACCCAGCAAAAAAGCAATACCCGCTAATAGGCCAAAATGCTCTAGGGAAAGCATGGGAAACAACTTATCGGTATCCAGAAAACTACCGCCATCCATGGCTAGAGCAATTCCGTTGGCCTCGGCATAGACGTACAACAAGACGCCCAAGCAGAGAAAAAGAAATTGTGCTAATGCTAGAAACAAGCTAAAAGTAAGAACATTTTTTTTTGCTTCGTTTACATTTTTACAGGTAAGGGTTTTCTGCATCATGTTTTGATCTAATCCCATCATGGCAATGGCAATTAGTGCACCTGAAATAAATTGTTTAAAAAAATTAGAGCCTGCAAGACTATCCCATTCAAAAATGATAAAATAATCATGGGTTGTTATTGTAGAAAGTAAGCCGGGGCTTGTTAACTGCAGTGCACTTTTTATAGTAAATATAGCAATTACTGCTGCCGAAAGAAGGAAAAAGGTTTGGAGCGCATCGGTCCACACAATGGTTTTTATACCCGATTGATGGGTGTACAACCAAATAAGAAGCAGCAAAATTACGGTGGTAACGTAGATCGGAATTTGAAAGGCATCAAAAAAAGCGTACTGCAAAATTTTAACGGCTAGCAGTAACCGTAAAGCAGCTCCAAAAGATTGCGAAAGGATAAAAAACAAGGAACCGGTTTTATAAGTTGTATCTCCAAATCGGCTATCCAAAAAACTGTAAATGGACACTAACTTTAATTTGTAGTACAGGGGCACAAGGACAAAGGCTATAAACAAATAGCCTACCACATTGCCCATTACAAATTGAAAATAATGAAACGCATCATTACCTACCAAGCCCGGGATAGATACAAAGGTTACCCCGGAAATAACAGCACCTACCATTCCGAAAGCCACCAAGAACCATGGCGATTTTCGGTCCCCGTCAAAAAATGCATTTTCGCCTGAATTTCTCGATGTTCTGTACGAAATGAACATCAATACTACAAAGTAAAAAGCAATAACGGATAAAACGATTAGTGGTGTCAAAATAATGTTACTTAAATAGTTTAAAAGTTAAAGATAGTAGATTAATTGAAGAATCTAAATTCTTACTTTCTAATGAATTTATATTCAGCTTACAGACTGCCGCATTAAACTACTTTAGTTTGCCTACACCGGCTCCGCATACAAATCAAAATCGGCTGCATCTGTAATGCTTAGCTCCGCAAATTCGCCTATTTTTAAATAGTGTTTTGATGCGTCTACCAAAACCTCATTGTCCACATCGGGAGAGTCAAATTCCGTGCGTCCTACAAAATAGGATCCTTCTTTTCGGTCTATAATACAACGTAATCTTTTGCCTATTTTTTCCTGATTTAATTCCCATGAGATTTGCGACTGCAACTCCATAATTTCCGAAGCTCTGCTTTGCTTCACCTCCTCGGGTACATTATCATCTAACAAATACGCATGTGTATTCTCTTCGTGGCTATAGGTAAAGCATCCTAATCGATCAAATCGCATCGCAGATACCCATTGTTTTAAGGTTTGAAAATCTGCTTCTGTCTCACCAGGATACCCCACAATCAAAGTAGTTCTTATAGCCATATCCGGCACGGAATTTCTGAAATCTGTCAGCAATTGCGTGGTTTTTGCCTGAGTTGTGCCACGGCGCATGCTTTTCAAAATAGGATCAGAAATATGCTGCAAAGGAATGTCGATATACTTACAGATTTTTGGGTTTTGCTTCATTACCTCTAAAACATCCATAGGAAAACCGGTAGGAAAAGCATAGTGAAGTCGTATCCACTCAATACCTTCTACTTTCACCAAGGCTAACAGAAGTTCGGCTAGATTGCGTTTTTTATACAAATCCAGTCCGTAATAGGTAAGATCTTGCGCAATTAAAATCAATTCTTTAACTCCATTTGTCGCCAAATTTTGAGCCTCAACAACCAATGCTTCAATAGGGGTACTTTTGTGCTTTCCCCGCATTAGTGGTATGGCACAAAAAGAACAAGGCCGGTCGCAACCTTCTGCAATTTTTAAATATGCATAATTCTTGGGCGTTGTTGTTAAACGCGCTCCTAGAAGTTCATGTTTGTAATCGGCTCCCAATGCCTTCAATAAATTGGGTAAATCACTGGTTCCAAAATAGGCATCTACATTGGGAATTTCCTTTTGTAAATCGGGTTTATACCGTTCGCTTAGGCAACCTGTGACAAAAACTTTATCAATTTCGCCCAATTCCTTACGTTGTACATATTCTAAAATGGTATTTACACTTTCCGCTTTGGCATTGGCAATAAAACCACAGGTGTTAATGACCACGATATTGCCCTCACCTTCATGTACCACTTCTTTTTTGCTGGCTCTTAGCTGTCCCATGAGCACCTCGGAATCGTATACATTTTTAGAACATCCTAATGTAACCACATTAATTACATTTTGTTTAAGAGATTTTGTACGCATCTAACTAAAATTGAAGTGCAAAAATACAATAAGCATAACGATACATCGGCTTTTAAAAATATTTTTACTGCTTTGGCGTTTTCACGTAACTATTATATTGATCTCATATTTGTTTTAGATACGGTAACCGACTCCCATTATGAAACTAGCTACTACAATTTTTTTGAGTATTACACTTGTTTTCGCGATAAGCTGCTCTAAAGATGCCACCGGTGACAGCATTAGTCCTATTAGTAGTGCGCTGTATTTTCCTCCTATTGGAAGTGGGGAATGGGACACCATTTCAGTAGCGGAATTGAACTGGGAGGCTACTGCCGAACAACCACTCTATGATTTTTTGGAAGCCTCAAACACGGATGCTTTTATTATTTTAAAAGATGGTAAAATAGTGATTGAGAAGTATTTTGGTTCTTTTACGGCTACAACGCCGCATTCTTGGAATTCGGCAGCAAAAACACTGACCGCATTTACCGTTGGTGTTGCGCAGGAAGAAGGCTTGCTCGATATCCATAAGAGTTCTGCTGCGTATTTGGGGCATGGGTGGTCTATGCTTACCGAAAGTCAAGAAAGCCAAATTACCGTAACACATCATCTTACTATGACCACCGGATTAGATTATACAGTTCCTGAAAATTTCTGCACGGATAAAGAATGTTTAACGTATAAAAATGAACCGGGCACCTATTGGTACTATCATCAAGCGGCGTATACGCTTTTAGATAACATTGTAAGTAGCGCTGTAAATCAAGATTTTAGTAGTTATTTTAATACCAAAATTAGGAACAGAATAGGAATGCAAGGTGCATGGGTAAAAACAGGGTACCTCAATCTCTATTTTAGCAATGCCCGAAGTATGGCACGCTTTGGTTTGTTACATCTCAATAAGGGCATTTGGGACAAAACACCTATTCTAAATGATATAAATTATTTTAATGCGATGACCAACAGCACGCAAAACCTAAATGAAGCGTATGGCTATTTGTATTGGTTGAATGGCAAAGCGAATTATAAAATACCGCGATCTGAAGATTTATTTTCAGGCAAACTTATTCCTGCTGCGCCAGATGATTTATACGCTGGGCTAGGAGCTTTTGATCAAAAATTATACATTGTACCCAGTAAGGGATTGGTTATTATTAGATTAGGTGATGCTGCAAATGAAGAAGAATTGGGGCCAACCGCTTTTGATAATGCGTTATGGATTAGAATTAATGCCTTAATAAACGAATAACATCATTGATACCCTTTTGGCAATTTTCTAGATTGGGTGTGTTTTTCAAAAGCAGTTCCCAAAGCGTATAATTTGCCTTCTTGATACTGTTTGGCTATAAAGGTTAAGCCAATAGGCTCGCCATTAGGTTTATAACCCATGGGTACTATGAGTGCCGGAAATTTGGCCGCGGCCGCAACACTTGCGTGATAATTATTAATTGATAAAACAGCATCCAGCCGATGCTTCGTCATCATTGCGTTAAAAAATTCTCGTGTAATGGTCTGCAAGCGTTTCTTGATGATTTTTAGTTCTTCGGCAGATGTTTCATCCTTTAGAATTCCATCTAAAATAGCTTGCCCGTAAGGCATCCTGATCAGGGAATCTTTCTTATTGAAAGCCAGCACATCTTCAACAGAACGTACACGTACTCTATCTTTGTTTTTTACCTGTGTGCTCAAATAGTTTGGCAAATCGGTCTTCATATCAAGATTCAAGATACTGATAAACCCATCCATTTCCGGGGCTTCCGCATCCATCTCAATAACTACGCCTCCTGCTTCTCGTATACGATCCAAGGTGTATGTATACTCCTCGTGTTGTGCAACTAAGGACTTAAATACACCAAAACGCTTGCCTTTTAAAGTTACGTCGGTTCCAGGCTGATACCATCTCGCTTCCCAATCGGCCCGTACCGATTCATCATCGTCTTCATCAAAACCTCGCATGGCATCGAGCACAATACCATTATCGATTACATTTTTGGTCATTGGTCCTGGTGTATCCAAAGTACTGGAAATGGGCACAATCCCTGTTCTGCTTAAAAGTCCCACCGTAGGTTTTAAGCCCACCACAGAATTCTGACCAGACGGTGATAAAATAGAGCCCGAAGTTTCTGTACCCACTGCCGCCACCGCATAATTGGCTGCCACAGCCGTACCACTCCCTGAACTGGAACCTCCGGTTTCAAATTTACGCCGTCCGTAGGGATTTAGTGTCTGACCCCCAACCGCACTATACCCCACGGGGCAACCACTACAAAAGAAATAAGCCCATTCGCTTAAATTTACCTTCCCCAAAATAATGGCTCCATTTTCTTTTAAACGACGAACCACAAAAGCGTCATCAGTGATGTTCTCTTTCAAAGCGATTGCTCCCGCAGTAGTATTCATTGCTGCTGTACCTATATTATCCTTTAACAAAATGGGCATGCCAAATATGGGATGTTGCGCAGACGTAGCGACCTCCTTGTCGCGCAATTTGGCCTGCTCAATACAATTAGGATTTAACGCTATAACCGTATTTAGGGTTGTAACATTAGGAATTTCAAAAGTATAAATACGGTACAAAAAGAAACGTACCAAAGTTTCATAATTCAATTTTTTATCAGCGATGTGCGCCTGGATGGTAGGTATATCTTGTTCTATAATAAAGGGTTTTAATCGTTCATAGTCTGCCGGAGTCATTTTTAACACTTCGCTATAAAGAGGTTCAAAGACCGAATTCTTATCTAAACCTTTTGATTGAATGAGTTTATAACGCATTCGCGCTATGTTGTGGTTTTGATTGGCCGCTACCTCTGCGGAATCATTGTAAGGCTCCCAGAGCGGAGCGTCGATGGTATCCTCGACCTCAGCAGTATTCTCTGGCGCTGCTATTGGCGGGGTTGTATGTTGCTCGCCGCCGGACTTACAACTCGTAAGTAAAAAAAGCCCCATGCCAAACCACATTAAAAGACCCGTACCTAATCGTGAATTAATTTTTTCCATTTGGCAATATTTTCTTGATTCATACGGACAAATTCGTCTTTTCCTTCCGCTTCAGCCAATTCTAGGGATTTTTGAGCCGATTTTATAGCATCCGAATAGTTCTTTAATTCTGCTTCAACCAAAGATTTCACTCTATAAAAGTAATAGGTATCCCCACCTATCCGTATGGCTTGTTGCAAATACGATAAAGCACGTGAGGCATCTTTTCCTTGTTCTTGCAAATACCGAGCGGCTTCATAATAGGTCTGGGCCGTGGGATTGCGCTTTATGTTATTTGCGATCTCGCGTTCCATCAAATCATCCGTATCAATGTGTATGGGCACCCGTATTCTACGATAGTCCCAGTGCAAGATCATGTCCATACTATTGTGATCTATACGATCAAAAGAAATGAGAAAATTCTCTTGCTGTGTAGTTGTTTTTTCAGGTACAACTCGAACTCTAATCGCATCTTCATCTGGGTTGTAGGCGGTGCGACCGTCGCCCCAATGCGTAGTATTCTTATGAAAGATAAACGTCCATTCTTCTGCTTCCGGAAATGCATAAAGCGCATAGGTACCGGGCGGTAAGGCATGCCCCATTATATATAGTTCGGAATCGGTAGTGAATTTAGTAGATTCATTGGCTCCTACACGCCAAATGCGACCATAAGGTACCAGAGCACCCCAAATTTGTCTGGCCTTTACCGCCGGTCTGGAATAGGCCACCGTAATAGTTGCTAAACCTAAGCTTTGCTGTGTCTGAGAAAACGGACTCGCCTTAGGATGATTTATTTGCGACATGGCTCCGGCGCAGCATAAATACATAAAAATCATCGAGGCTATTTTCAATTGGTATGGCTAAAAAATGAATCTACAAACTCGTATTTATTAAAGACCTGTAAATCCTCTATTCCTTCGCCTACACCAATATATTTTACCGGAATTTGAAATTGATCGGAAATACCGATAACCACACCTCCTTTGGCGGTACCATCTAACTTTGTTACCGCTAATGACGTTACCTCGGTGGCTTTTGTAAAAGCCTTAGCCTGTTCAAAAGCGTTTTGCCCGGTTGAACCATCTAAAACCAAAAGTACATCGTGTGGCGCATCAGGTATTACTTTTTGCATCACCCTTTTCACCTTGGTTAATTCGTTCATTAAATTTACCTTATTATGCAGTCGCCCGGCAGTATCAATGATAACTACATCCGCATTTTGGGTTACCGCAGAAGTTAGCGTATCAAAAGCAACCGAAGCGGGATCGCTACCCATCTGCTGTTTCACTATGGGCACCGAAACCCGATCTGCCCAAATTTGCAGTTGGTCTATGGCTGCAGCCCTAAAGGTATCGGCGGCGCCCAAAACCACCTTAAAACCCTTCTTTTTAAACTGATAGGCCAATTTGCCAATGGTGGTAGTTTTCCCTACCCCATTTACACCTACCACCATAATTACATAAGGGCTTTTAGCCGGGGAAATGGTAAAGTCTACGGCTTCACCGATGTTGGTTTCCGAAAGGAGTCCAGCGATCTCCTCCCTTAAAATGAGATTTAGTTCTTCAGTGCCCAGATACTTGTCGGAAGCGACTCTGGCTTCTATCCGATCAATAATTTTAAGGGTGGTGGTCACGCCTACATCCGAGGACACCAAAACCTCTTCCAGCCGATCGAGTACTTCTGCATCTACTTTGGACTTCCCTGCAACGGCTTTGCTTAGTTTGGTTAAAAACGTCACAGTAGTTTTTTCCAAGCCTTTGTCTAAGCTCTCTTTTTTCTCATTAGAAAATATCCTTTTAAATAAGCTCATTCCGTAGATTTCGTTGGTTCATCAAAGATATAAAAATAAAAAAGCCACTTTCTTAAGAAAGTGGCCTAAACCTTATTTTATTTTGATTGTTATTTTTTCAACCATTCATTTACCATTTCCGGTGCCATAACGGCTTCAGTAAATGTATATGCACCAGATTTTGTAGATTTTACCATTTTTATCACCTTGGTTAATCTTTTGGAACTTGTTTGTAAACTTGCTACCGTCTTCTTCGCCATGATTTCCTATTTAATTTCTTTATGAACTGTAACCTTATTTAGGACACGATTAAATTTTTTAATTTCCATCCTGTCCGGAGTATTCTTCTTATTCTTGGTTGTAATATATCGGGATGTTCCCGGCATGCCCGATGCCTTATGCTCGGTGCATTCTAATATTACCTGAATTCTATTACCCTTCTTTGCCATGATTTTATTCTAATGAGTAAGGAAAACTAAATTAATCCTTTTGTTTTAGCTTCTTTTAATACCTGAGAAATGCCTTTTTTATTGATGCTCTTTAAAGCTTTTGTAGATACCTTTAAGGTAATCCAACGATCTTCTTCCGGTATGTAGAACCTTTTTTTGGAAAGATTTACCTCAAATCGTCTCTTGGTTTTATTGATAGAAAAGGAAACATTGTTTCCTACCATACCTTTCTTTCCCGTAAGTTCACAAACTCTTGACATTTCTATTCTTTTTTGTGTGATTTTTAAACAGGCTGCAAATTTATGTCATTTTTATGGGACGCACAAAATTCTTTTTCAGAATTTTAAAATTTCTTTTTGAAGCAGTTCAAACGCCTTATTAGCCGTCTTTTGTATCACCCTTTCCCTATGGTTCCCCATTGAAAATTGTTCCGAAAAAACTGTAACGGGAGTGGCAATAGCAATAAACACAGTACCTACATCGGCCGTTGCATCGCCCTTGGACGGTCCTGCATTCCCTGTTGTGGCTATGGCAAAATCCGATTTAAAAAGCTTCTTTACGTTTTCTGCCATGGCCTCGGCCACCTCGGCACTTACCACAGAAAATTGGTCTATGAGTTTTTGCGGTACCTGCAAGACATCTACTTTAGCTTGCGTGGCATAACTTACCACTGTACCGTTGAAATACTTGGAAGCACCGGGCAATGCGGTAATCATCTCAGCTAACTTTCCGCCCGTACAACTTTCGGCGGTCGCCAGCGTAATTGCTTTGCCAATCATACACTTGGCCACGGAAGCTTCAATAGTTTCCTCGTCCTCCGTTCCGTAAAGAATATCATCTACCAGCGTGGCAAGCGTATTAGATGCTGCCTCCAAAGATTGAGTTAACACTCGTAAATCCGTGCCTTTTGCAGTAAGCCGCAACCGCACTTTTCCTACATTAGGTAGGTAGGCCAGCTTTATGAAGGCAGGCAGATCCTCCTCTAACTGAACCAAGCGTTCGGCGATACTGCTTTCACCCATGCCATAGGTAACAAGGGTACGGTGCAGTATGTGTGGTCGTTGAAATGTACGCACAATTCTTGGGATAACCTCTTCCCGCATTAAATACTCCATTTCGTAAGGTACGCCGGGTAGTGAGACAAAAACAGACTTACCGCCATTGAGCCACATGCCCGGAGCGGTACCAAAAGCATTGTGCAATACAATGGATTTGGACGGCACCAATGCCTGTTTTCTATTGATTTCCGAAATAGGAACTCGAATGTATTTTTTAAATAGTTGCTCTACGTGCAAAAGCACGTTCGTATTTTCTATTAAGTGATCTCCGAAATAGGTACAGAGCGTATGTTTGGTGATGTCGTCTTTGGTTGGGCCCAATCCTCCGGTCATAATGACAAGATCTACTCTGGATTCGGCTTCTTTCATAGCCTGCAAGATGTGGGCACTATCATCCTGTACTGAGGTAATTTGATACACCGATATCCCAATCTTGTTCAATTCCTTGGCCATAAACACAGAATTGGTATCGGTAATTTGGCCTATGAGAATCTCATCACCAATCGTAATAATTTCTGCCAGCATCCTTAAAACTGAAAATCTTGTTTTAATTGAGCCACCACTTGCTGTATATCCTTTTTAAGTAATGGGAAGATCCTAGCGATTTCTGCAGTGTTGGCTTTGCCCTTACCTAAGGTTTCAATTTGTAAGGCCATATCCCGGGTCTGCTCCATACCCAGTAAATCTACGTTGGGTTTTATTTTGTGCGCCAACTTATACACCTGCTCATAATTGCGTTCGTTCAATGCTTTTTCCAATTCACTTAAATCCTGAGGTACTTCCTCCAGAAAAACGGCTACTACAGAATTGATGAAGTCTTCATCCCCTTCCGCCATTTCGTTCAACTTATCTAAACTGTATATCATTATTTAATTTTTACCGAAAACATCGTCTCATTTTCCAAGAAGCCCGTAAGATAATCATTTGCCATTATTTTACCAACTCCGGCAGGTGTTCCTGTAAATAGAATATCCCCTTTTTTAAGCGTAAAAAATGTAGATACATAGGCCACCAATTCATCAATTTTCCAGAGCATGTGACTTGTGTTCCCTTTTTGTACTATGGTCCCGTTTTTCACCAATGAAAAATTGAGGTTGTTGATGTCCTGAATCTGACTTTTCGGAATCCATGTGCCAATTACAGCAGCACCATCAAAACCTTTGGCCTTTTCCCAGGGCAATCCTTTTTCCTTTAATTTGGTTTGAAGATCGCGTGCCGTAAAATCGATCCCTAAGCCAATTTCATCGTAATAGGAATGAGCAAATTCCTGAGCTATATGTTTCCCAACTTTATTGATTTTCACCAATACTTCCACTTCATGGTGCACGTCATCCGAAAAATCGGGAATATAAAAATCTTGTTCCTTGGGCAATACCGCAGAATCCGGTTTAATAAAAACTACAGGATCTGAAGGTCTTTCATTGGCCAATTCTGCAATATGATCTACATAATTTCTACCAATACAGATAATTTTCATGGTTTACTATACTACTTAGTTAAGCTTGGTATTGAGTTTATTCAACTTTATTTGGGTTAATACTTTTTTGGTGTACAGCGGAAAATCGGCATTTAAAATCCACCCAAAATAGCCCGGTTCGCTTTCTAGCACCTCATGTACTTTTTTACCTTTGTGCTTCCCAAAAGCGAAGACTTCATTACCATCCTCATCAAATGCAATAAAGCCGGCAAAATCTGCAAAAGTCCTGTGTGTAGAAAATTCGGCCAACTTTTTTATATTGTTTTCCAACTCCGGATATTTAACCAATTGAGCCAAAAGGACTTCGTAAGTGGCTTTAGTATCTGCCGCCGCACTATGAGCATTAGCCAGCTCCTTGTTACAATAAAATTTATATGCGGCTTCTAATGTCCGTTTTTCCATTTTATGAAAAATGGTTTGGACATCTACGGAAACGGTGTTTTTCATGTCGAAATCGACCCCAGCCCTAAGCATTTCTTCGGCCAATAAGGGAATATCAAATCGATCCGAATTGAAACCGCCCAAATCGCTATCCTGTATCATTTTATAAATTTCCTTGGATACCTGTTTAAAAGTGGGTTCGTGCGCCACCTTTTCGTTTGAAATGCCGTGTATGGCCACCACCTGTTCCGGGATTTCCATTTCCGGATTTACCAACCACGTCTTACTTTCCTTATTACCGTTTGGGTAAATTTTTAGCATGGAAATTTCAACAATTCTGTCTTTGGCGACATTGGTTCCTGTAGTTTCCAAATCAAAAAAACAAATCGGTTTTGTTAGCTGTAGTTGCATCGTATGTGGTATTTCTGCAAATATAGTTTTTAGATCCTTTTCAGAAAATTAATCGCCCCTAATGTCAAAAAAGAATTGCCTATGAAAGACTAAATCTCTCTATCGATGTCCCATGCCTCTAAATAATCTGCAACCGATTTTACAAACATACCTCCCAAGGCACCATTAACCACCCGATGGTCGTAACTGTGGGAAAGAAACATTTTGCTTCGAATACCAATAAAATCGCCCTCTGGGGTTTCAATAACCGCCGGTACCTTTCGAATGGCACCCAAAGCCAGAATACCTACTTGGGGTTGGTTTATTATCGGCGTTCCAAAGACACTACCAAAAGAACCTACATTCGTAACGGTATAGGTGCCATCTTTAACTTCGTCGGGTTTTAAGGCATTAGTACGCGCCCTTTTGGCCAAATCGTTTACCGCCTTAGACATTCCCACTAAATTTAACTGATCGGCATTCTTAATTACCGGCACAATTAAATTTCCATCGGGCAATGCAGCAGCCATACCTATATTGATGTTTTTTTTCTTGATGACGGTATCCCCTTGTACCGAAATGTTGATCATGGGATATTTCTTAATCGCTTTTGCGACGGCTTCCATAAAAATGGGCGTAAAGGTTAGTTTTTCGCCTTCTCGTTTTTCAAAAAGGTCTTTCACCTTATTTCGCCATTGCACCACATTAGTGACATCTACTTCTACAAAACTCTGCACATGAGCAGAGGTAGAAACACTATCTACCATATGTTGCGCTATCAGTTTTCCCATTCGCGACATGGGGATTACTTCTTCTCCCACCAAACTTGAGGTCTTGGTATCCGAGCTATTTTCGGGAAGCGATGCTTTTATTTCCTTGGTGTTCAATGCCTCCTTTTCCTGATGTTTAGGCTGCGTAACCACAGTTGCGTCTGTTTGCCCTTTTTTCTGTTCTACATACGCTAAAATATCACTTTTGGTGAGTCTTCCCTCGCTTCCACTGCCGGGAATGGTATCTAATTCGGCAACGGAAATACCTTCTTGCTTCGCAATATTTTTCACTAAAGGAGAATAAAATCGGTCTGAAGTATGATACTCCGAAACTGCCACGCGTACCGTTTCTTTAGCAGCAACCACACTGTCTTCTATCGCTTTAACCGAAGCTACTGCTTGGGTTACCGTTTCTGCTTCAGTTTCGGAAGGTGCGGCGGGTTCTGAAAGTACCGCCTTTTCCGTTTCTATAATGGCCACGGTTTGCCCTACTTTTATGATATCATCCGGGTTAAAAAGTTTTTGAATTAAAACACCCTCTACCTCACTAGGCACCTCAGAATCTACTTTATCAGTGGCTATTTCAAAAACAGCTTCGTCCATGGCTACTGTATCGCCTACCTCCTTTAACCATGAGGTTAAGGTTGCTTCGGCCACACTCTCCCCCATTTGCGGTAATTTCAATTCAAATTTTGACATTTTACTATTTTATATGCGATTAAAGCCTAATATTTTGCAAAAATAATATAAAATACGTCTCGTTTTTACACTTTGTGCATTTGCGGCAGTAAGACTAGGAAATTTTCAAGGAGTTTTCAAACGGTATTCTGTTTACGATACTCCTTCCTAGGGTTATTTCATCGGCAAATTCTAACTCGTCGCCTACCGCAATTCCTCGGGCTATGGTTGATGTTATGAGTTGTATCCCTTCTAATTTCTTAAAAATATAAAAATTTGTGGTATCGCCCTCCATCGTGGAACTGAGCGCAAAAATAAGTTCCTTTATCTTGCCTTCTTTTACCTTCCTCACCAAGGGTTCTATGGTTAAATTATGAGGGCCAATACCCTCCATTGGCGATATTTTGCCTCCTAATACATGGTATAAGCCTCGAAATTGCCCTGTATTTTCTATAGCCATTACATCTCGAATGTCCTCCACCACACAAACCAAAGTTTCATCCCTTTTTGGATTGGCACAAATCTCACAAATGGCGACATCAGAAATATTAAAACAATTGGTGCAAAATTTAATTTCTGAGCGCAATTGTTCCAAACTTTGTGCAAGATGCGTTGTTTGGGAAGGCGGTTGCTTTAAGAGATGTAAAACCAATCGCAGTGCCGTACGTTTTCCTATACCGGGCAACTGGGACATTTCATAGACTGCGCTTTCCAATAATTTAGATGAAAAATCCATGGGGTCAAAATTACAATTTTTGATTTATGTTTTAGCTTTTTTACCGTTGGCATTTGAAATAAATATTCTGGCTCATTGGTCTACTAACCAAGGTAAAATATCAGAAACTCCCCGCCATCACAAGGAAGTGGAATGCATATCTAGAGGTTGATTTCTAGCATTCACCATCAAAACACATTATCTAAGGTACCTTAACTACCCCTTTAGCACTGGTAAGACCTTGTATTTCTAAAACGGCCTACAAAACTGCCCTTAGTACAATGCCATTTCCATAGCATTACAAGACCTTACCTAAAATATTCGACTTCAAATTTCGCCAAAGGTGCCATTTTTGCTTTGAATAGTGAAAGCGTAGTTTCGGTGGCATGGTAATTATCTGCTGTTTCTAATACAGTTAAAAACTGTTGTTCGGTATCTAAATCTTCACAGGCCATTAGGGTGGTTGCCATTTTGGAAAAACTAATGTTGTACTCGTCTTTTAGTTCGTAACTTCCATTAAACGTATTACAACCGCCATTCCCATGAACTCGGTCGTTTTCCGTTTTTAAAATTAAAAAAGCTTCGCGTTGCCCTTCTTTGGTTTCTATGGTTTTTCCGTTTAATTCAACTAATTTCCAATATTTTTCAGTAATAGTGGTATCTTCTTTTCTAAGTACATACTGGTCGGCCAAATCGCCTACAATACTTTGGCCATCTTGATCTAACATAAATAATTGATTTTCGCCCACCTTAAATTGCGTATTTACACTCTCATAGCCCAGTAATTGAATTTCCGAGCCTGCGGTATTCCAGCTAAACTTTCCCGTATTTTCAACAGCATCATCGCCTTTCCCCATGTATTTTGTTTTGTGCGTATAGCTTCCATTTTTGTTTAAAATTAGGACTGTGGCAATGCCTTCGCAGTCGGCACAAGGCAGCGTACCTTTATAAATACCATCCCAATCTAATGCGTTTTGACTATTATCGGCGGGTGTCGGTATTTTATTTTCAGTCGATGGGTATTCCGTGGTTTCTTGTGTACCCGGATTCATATTTTTGCATGATCCTAAAGACAGCATGGATATGAGACAAATGGTGCTTAGTGTTTTGGTTGACAACATGGGTTATTATTTTAGGGTTATACCTGTTGTGCATTTTGATTATTTAGTGCTTATTTGACACTAAAATCTACATTAATTGCCTCGATACCGAAGGAAGTAATGAAAATTTCTAAAATGCATCCTTTAAGTCAGGGCAAAAATTGAAGAAATCAAGTCAAAACGAACATCGGGTTAAGGTTATGATTAAATTAGCCATCCCCCGAAAATTGAATGTGACAATCGAAAAAGCATTGATTTTATTGATGTTTTGAGAGGTTTTTAAA
>NZ_JAYEEQ010000009.1:0-149395 GCF_034651555.1 Aurantibrevibacter litoralis
CAACCTAATGCAGAGGATGGTGCAGGCACAACCTTGTTATATCAAAAATATTAGTAATTAAATGCCTAAGTCAATAAATAAAATAGACGAATTTTGTAAAGGGATTATTTTCTGAACTATTGGCGAAAGTGAACCCGAAAAGATACCTAAAAAGAATTTTTATGAGTTTTCTTACATTTGGAGAGATTATGCTGAGGTTGACGCCACAAGAAAAAAGTATAAAATTGGGAGATACCGATCAATTTTTAGCGGGTTATGCGGGCTCAGAATCTAATGTAGCCAGTTCGTTGGCTATCTTGGGAAATACAGTAGATTTTATAACCAAACTACCGAACAATGCGTTAGGTAACGCTGCAATTAAATCCTTACTCCAGTACGGAATTGGCATAGAGGGCATTGCAAGAGGTGGCCAACGTATAGGCACCTATTTTATTGAGTTGGGCCATTCTATACGGCCTTCGAGCGTACTGTACGATCGTGCTCATTCGGCGATCAGCAACATAAAAATGGGGGAATTTCATTGGGATACGCTGCTAAAAGATACATCCTGGGTTTTTGTTTCCGGCATTACGCCAGCCCTTTCCAATAGTTGTGCAGAGGAAACCATTCTATTGGTAGAAACCGCTAAAAAACTGGGTGTAAACGTAAGTTTCGATTTTAATTTCAGAAGGTCTTTATGGACAAGTACCGTGAAGGCAAGAAAGATTTTCGATCAAATTTTAGCTTCTACAGATCTATTATTTGCCAATACGGGTGCATTGTCAGACGTGTACGGTTACACCTATAAAGTCGCAAACACTACCGACCAAACCATGGAAGCCATCGATAAAATTAAAGCCGATTACGGCGTTAAAAATATGGCATTTACCATACGAGATCATACCTCGGCTACGCATAATACGCTAAGTGCCGTTTACCAAACCGAAAATAATCGGGAAATAGCTTCTTCTTATTCGGTAACAGTTTTAGATCGGTTTGGTACCGGAGATGCTTTTGCAGCCGCATTTTTACATGGATTAGAAAAGAAGTGGCCTCCGAAAAAAATAATCGATTTTGCCACTGCGGCGTTTGCATTAAAGCATACCGTAAAAGGAGATCAACATACAAGCAGTGAAACCGAAATTTTATCCATAATGGATGGGCATACATCCGGACACGTCATACGATGAGAACAGCAATTGTAACACGCATAACGCAGGCAAAACTAATCGGTATTATTCGGCTATCCGATCGTGCCAAAATAGAAGGCATACTACACACCTTGTTTCACGCCGGAATTAAGGTGTTGGAAATAACGAGCAATACACCTCAATATGCGGAAGAAATAACGAAGGCACGAAAGCGTCTGCCGGATGCCCTTATAGGTGCCGGAACCATTATAAACGAGGATATGGCTCGGGAAGCTATCCAATCCGGGGCTCAATTTTTAGTATCCCCGAACGTGAATTTAAACGTTATTTTGGCAGCGCACCAAGCAAATATTCCCGTTTTAACCGGAGCGTTAACGCCTACAGAAATTGCGACAGCCCTAATCTACAAAGCCGATATCATAAAACTTTTTCCCGCAGGAACAATGGGTATCAACTATTTAAAATTGATTAAAGGACCCTTTGACACCGTTCCTTTTTTTGCCGTTGGTGGTATTAGCGATCACAATGCAGCGGAGTGGCTTAATGCAGGAGCCGCAGGAATTGGTATTGGCGGAGCCTTAACTAAAGGCAGCTTGAGTGAGATTAAATTCCTAGCCGAGAAATTGGTGAAATTAGTAGCAACCGAAAAATGAATAATTTAGCTACGACTGTCGTCTATTATCATTTATCTTATCATTTGAACCTAAAAAAAAACCCTTAAACCTGTAGTTTAAGGGCTGCTTTCAAAAAAAGTATAGGATTATGTCTTCATTAAATCCGATCTAATATGCCATTAAAACTGCTGCTAGGACGCATGGCATTTTTAAGAAGGTTGGGGTCGGGGCTATAGTAGCCACCAAGATCCTGAGCATGTCCTTGCGTTGCATCGATTTCTGAAAGAATGACAGCCTCTTTTTCTGCAAGTTCTTGATATACTCTAGAAAATTGCGATTTTAAGCTGGCATCTTCATCCTGTTCTGAAATACCTTGCGCCCAATATAAGGCAAGGTAAAAATGGCTTCCTCTCACATCAAGTTCGCCAACTTTTCTAGATGGAGATTTATTGTTGTCTAAAAATTTCTCTGTGGCTTTGTCAAGCGCATCAGCTAATATTAAAGCCTTTTTATTATTGTTTTTTTCAGCATAAAATTCTAAAGAAACACCTAACGCCAGAAATTCACCAAGGGAATCCCAACGTAAATGCCCCTCTTCTACAAATTGCTCTACGTGTTTTGGGGCAGAGCCTCCTGCGCCGGTTTCAAACAATCCCCCACCATTCATAAGAGGTACTATGGACAACATTTTTGCACTAGTACCAACTTCCAGAATGGGAAATAAATCCGTTAAATAATCGCGTAAGACATTACCCGTTACAGAAATGGTATCTTGACCCTCCTTCAATCGTTTTAAAGTGAATACCGTGGCGTCTGATGGCGATAAGATTTGTATATCGAGGCCTTTTGTATCATACGAGGGGAGATACATTTGTACCTTTTTGATAATTTCTCGATCGTGTGCTCTATTTTCATCCAACCAAAACAGGGTAGGGGTTTCTGTTGCTTTTGCTCTTAAAACGGCAAGTTTGATCCAATCTTGTATGGCGGCATCCTTTACCTGACACATTCTCCAAATATCGCCTTGTGCTACAGGATGTGCTAACAACACCTCGTTGGTATCGGTATCTACAACTTTAACGGTTCCGGCAGCTTGCAGTTCAAAAGTTTTATCATGAGAGCCGTATTCTTCCGCTTTCTGAGCCATAAGCCCTACGTTGGGTACCGTACCCATTGTTTTTGGATCGAATGCGCCATGAGTTTTGCAAAAATCGATGGTAGCCTGATATACGCTAGCGTAACTGCTATCGGGAAGAATAGCCTTTGTGTCTCTTGAAACACCAAATTTATCCCACATTTGACCCGAATTGCGAATCATTGCAGGCATGGAAGCATCTACAATAATATCGCTTGGCACATGAAGATTCGTAATCCCTTTGTCCGAGTTTACCATGGCCAAGTCCGGACCATTGGAAATAATGTCTTCAATTTCCTTTTCTATTTCCTTGCGCGTTACCTCCGGTAATTCTTGAAGTTTGGTAAACAAATTTTCTAACCCATCATTAGGACTTACGCCCAAGGTTTCAAAAGTGAGTTTGTGATTTTTAAACAACCTTTCAAAATACACTTCTACCGCATGTCCAAAAATAATAGGATCGGAAACCTTCATCATGGTTGCTTTTAGGTGAAGTGAGAACAACACCCCTTGTTTTTTGGCATCCTCTATTTCCTCCTTTAAAAATGCAATCAATGCCTTTTTGCTCATTACGGTTGCATCGATAATTTCACCGGCTTGTACACTTATTTTTTCTTTCAGTACTTCCGATGTTCCATCGGTTTTTTCTAGTACGATACGCACTTGAGTTGCCGCCGAAACGGTTACCGATTTTTCATTGGATCTAAAATCGCCATGGCGCATGGTAGCCACATGGGTTTTGGAATTGGACGACCAAGCCCCCATGGAATGCGGATTTTTTTTGGCGTAATTCTTTACTGCACGGGGTGCCCGGCGATCCGAATTTCCCTCTCGCAACACCGGATTTACGGCGCTTCCTTTAATTTTGTCGTATTTCGATTTAATTTCCTTTTCTGCTTCCGTCGCAGGTTCATCAGGGTAATTTGGCAATGCATAGCCCTTGGCCTGCAATTCTTTTATAGCCTCTTTTAATTGTGGAATAGAAGCACTGATATTGGGTAATTTTATGATATTGGCTTCCGGAGTTACGGCCAATTTTCCTAAAAGCGTAAGATCGTCTTCTACGCGCTGATTGGCGCTTAAAAATTCCGGGAATGTAGCTATAATTCTTCCGGCAAGTGAAATGTCCTTCGTTTCAATTGCAATACCAGAACTCTTGGTGAACGCCTCAACAATAGGCAGGAAAGATTGGGTGGCTAAAGCGGGTGCTTCGTCAGTTTTGGTGTAATAAATTTTTGGCATTCGTTGTTATATTTAAATGAGCGCTGCAAATATACGATTTTATGCGTCCTACGAAAACTTAGGTAATCATCTCCAGACGTTACCTAAAAAAAGCATATTTTTTTTACAACGCATTTTTGAGACTTTGTCGTAAAGAGGAAGCCCGCATTTCTAATTTTACGATTCTTTTCTGAAAACACGTATAACTTGATACAAGACGGCTTTAAAAAAGATTCTTATTTTAAAGATACCACAACGCCTAGATAGGGGAGTAGCGTGAGTTCCGATTCGCTTTGTGTGAGTTTGGGATAATTATTCATAAGAACCGTTTGAATATTAGAAGCTTCTGCAAGGGAAATACGCGATTTTTTATCGGTAAAATTAAGGACAATGAGCATTTTTGAATCCCCTAATGTTCTGGTATACGCGTAAATGTCGTGGTGTTCGGCTTGCAACAGGGCATAATCGCCATAGATTAAAACGGGATTATTCTTGCGGAGTGCTACCATGGATCTAAAATGATTGAGTACCGAATTTGGATCGGAATCTTGGCGTGCTACATTAATGGTTTTAAAGTTTTCGTTTACAGGAATCCATGGTGTTCCGGTGCTAAAATTGGCGTTTTCGGAAGCATCCCATTGCATGGGGGTTCGGCCATTATCTCGGGAAGAAAATTTGAGATCCGACATATATTTTTCCAAATCTCCGCCGGAATTCAAAACTTTTTTATATCCATTAATGGCGGCAATATCTTGGTATTCTTCAATGGTTTCAAAACCGATATTGGTCATGCCTAACTCATCACCGTAATAACAGTAGGGCGTACCTCGCATACTTAAGATAAAGGTGTTTAGCATTTTGGCCGAGGAACTCCGAAATTCGGGAGAATCATTTCCCCAGCGGCTTACCATACGTGCTTGGTCGTGATTAGACAGGAAAATAGACAGCCAGCCTTTTTTAGAAAATTCGGCATCCCAACGCGAAAAAACTTCTTTAAAGTGTAAAATATCGTACCCCTCGGGTTTGGCAATGTCTACGCCTTCAAAGGCATAGGCCATATTGAGTTCTTCTCGGTCTTCATCTACTAAATTATGAGCATCCTCAAAATTATTTCCTGCACCTTCGGCTACACTCATTACCGGATACTTGCTAAAAACCTCCCTGTGCATTTCTCGTAAGTAGTCATGCAAATCCCCTTGTACGGAGTAATACTGATTAAAATCTTTTTCCCAGCCTTCCGGATACGCTGGGAAGGTTGTGTCTTTAGCGGCAAATTGGAAGGCATCCAATCGAAAACCGTCTACCCCTTTTTCTGCCCAAAATTTCATAATATCATGTACTTCTTTGCGCACCTTCGGGTTTTCCCAATTCAGATCGGGCTGCTTTTTAGAAAAATAATGGAGGTAATAGGCATCGGTAAGGGAATCGTATTGCCAAGCATCGCCTTTTTCATCAAAAAGACTGTAACGGTAATTGGGTTTCCCTTTTTCGGCAGGCCACCAATGATAATAATTGCGATAGGGGTTATCTCGTGCGCTTCTGGATTGTTGAAACCATTCGTGTTCGTCACTACTGTGATTTACCACAATGTCCATAATTAACTTTATCCCTCTTTCATGCATACCTTGTAGCATGGTATCAAAATCTTCCATAATGCCAAAGTCTTGCATGATGTTTCTGTAATCGCTGACATCATACCCATTGTCATCATTTGGC
The DNA here is from genome assembly GCF_034651555.1 of Aurantibrevibacter litoralis. Taxonomy (NCBI): domain Bacteria; kingdom Pseudomonadati; phylum Bacteroidota; class Flavobacteriia; order Flavobacteriales; family Flavobacteriaceae; genus Aurantibrevibacter; species Aurantibrevibacter litoralis. Next base: position 5,817 of record NZ_JAYEEQ010000009.1, read on the forward strand.
GAACTGTAAATGGGGTTTAACCAAACCGCAGTTACCCCCAAACTTGAAATATAATCTAACTGCGAAATAATTCCTTTTAGATCGCCAATACCATCGCCATCAGAATCTTTGAAACTACGAGGGTATATTTGGTAGATTATAAGTTCTTTCCACCATTTTCCTCCAGGAATGGGTGTTGTTTTTTGAACTTCCTTTGGATTCGTGCAAGCGGCTATGATAAGGCTTAACATTACGATTAGGATTTTGTTCATGTGGTTGGTTTTAATTTATTCATAAGAAGGTAAAAGGCCATTTCCTTGGCAGTATCACATTTCGTTAAAATAATTTCAAAATAGAAATTCTAATTTAAAGGTGCAACATCTCGTCAACGCATTTTAACAATCACTCAAGTATACTCCAACAGCCAACCCTCCGGTAGACGTTTCTTTGTATTTTGTACTCATGTCCTTGGCTGTTTCCCACATGGTGTGTACCACATGATCTAAAGACACTTTGGCATTAGCAGGATTAGCATCCATAGCCAGTTCTGCAGCATTGATGGCTTTAATGGCACCCATAGAATTTCTTTCTATACAGGGAACTTGCACAAGTCCACCAATAGGATCGCAAGTAAGTCCCAAATGATGTTCCATGGCTATTTCGGCAGCCATGAGTGCCTGCGCAGGCGTGCCACCCATAAGTTCGGTAAGGGCTCCGGCTGCCATGGCAGAAGAAACCCCAATTTCGGCTTGGCATCCGCCCATAGCGGCAGAAATGGTGGCACCTTTTTTAAAGATACTGCCTATTTCACCGGCTACGAGCAGAAACTTTTTAATGTGGTTAAAATTGGCTTTATGATTCTCTATAACCAAATAATACATGAGCACTGCAGGGATAACCCCGGCACTTCCGTTGGTGGGTGCGGTTACAACGCGCCCTAGAGAGGCATTTACCTCATTTACAGAAAGGGCAAAACAACTGACCCATTTTAGAATTTCGCGAAATTTTACCTCGGTTTTTCGTATGGTTTCTAGCCATTCTTGTGGTGTGTAATAGGGAATGTTGCCTTTTAGTTGCAAATGCGTATCATATGATCTTCGCCGTACATTAAGACCTCCCGGTAAATTACCTTCGGTATGGCACCCGGTGTACATGCATTCTAACATGGTATCCCAAATACGTTTTAGGCCCTGGTCTATTTCGGATTCGGAACGCAAAGCGCATTCGTTTTTCCAAACAATTTCCGAAATGCTTTTATTCTCTTGCTTGCAAAAATTAAGGAGTTGTGCGCCATTTTCTACAGGAAAAGGGAAATTACAAAATACCTCCAAATTTCGTTTTGCACGTTTTCGTTCTTCTTTTACCACAAAGCCACCGCCGATAGAATAATAAGTGGAAGCCACCTTTTTAGTGGAATTTAAGGTAGCGATAAAACGAATCCCATTGGCATGAAAAGGCAAAAAGGTCTTTTGAAACACAATATGCTGCTCGGGGTCAAAAAATAATTTTTGTTCGTTGTTTACGCTGAGGGTTTTCGTCTTTTTAATGTGAGCTACAAGGCGATGTATGTTCGCTATAGGAACATATTCCGGATCTTCCCCGCTTAGCCCCAACAAAATGGCGTAGTCGGTAGCATGTCCCTTTCCTGTTAGGGACAAAGAGCCAAAGAGATGCACCTCAATGGTTGTTACATGCATAAAAAGCTGTTCTTCCTTTAATTCTGCGATCCACTGCAGCGCAGCACGCCAAGGCCCCAAGGTGTGAGAACTAGATGGGCCGACACCTATTTTTAGCATATCAAATACACTGATACATTCCATGGTTGCAGTTCCTTATGCGATCCTATAAATATAGGATAATATTCCGTATAGTATCCTAATGGCACCCATAACTACTTTTTTGATAGAAGCCGCTTATTTTTTTTGAAACTGCCACCTTGTCATATTTTAGTTCATGGCACAATCATTGAAATCTACAGAAAAAATTAAAAAGAATTTCAATTTTATAAAACCATTAAAATGAGTAAGATTATAGGTATAGATTTAGGAACTACCAACTCTTGTGTTTCCGTAATGGAAGGTAATGAGCCCGTGGTGATCCCAAATGCAGAAGGTAAAAGAACTACCCCTTCCGTTATTGCGTTTGTGGAAGGTGGCGAAATAAAGGTGGGCGATCCGGCCAAAAGACAAGCCGTAACGAATCCGCACAAAACCATTTATTCCATAAAACGTTTTATGGGGAATAAATATTCGGAGTCTTCCAAAGAGGTAGGTAGAGTTCCTTATAAAGTAGTAAAAGGAGATAATGATACTTCGCGTGTAGATATTGACGGTCGTTTGTACTCTCCGCAAGAATTGTCTGCCATGATTCTTCAGAAAATGAAGAAAACCGCAGAGGATTATTTGGGACAAACCGTTACACGTGCCGTAATAACCGTACCTGCCTACTTTAACGATGCACAGCGACAGGCTACCAAAGAAGCCGGAGAAATTGCGGGCCTAACAGTAGAGCGTATTATAAACGAACCTACGGCAGCCTCCTTGGCTTACGGATTGGATAAAAAACAGAAAGATCAAAAAATAGTTGTTTTCGATTTTGGTGGTGGTACGCATGATGTTTCCATTTTAGAGTTAGGGGATGGTGTTTTTGAAGTATTGTCTACCGATGGGGATACGCATTTGGGTGGAGACGATGTAGATCAAAAAATCATCGATTGGTTGGCAGATGAGTTCAATAAAGAAGAAAGTATTGATTTACGCAAAGACGCCATGGCATTGCAGCGTTTAAGAGAAGCCGCCGAAAAAGCGAAAATAGAATTGTCTTCTTCCGCGCAAACCGAAATTAACTTGCCTTATGTAACGGCTACTGCGACAGGACCCAAGCATTTGGTGCGCAGCTTAACGCGAGCCAAATTTGAGCAATTAATAGAGGATTTGGTAAAGCGCACGATTGCGCCTTGTCAAAACGCATTGAAAGCTGCGGGACTTTCCAAAAGTGATATTGATGAAATTATTTTAGTGGGAGGATCTACTAGAATTCCGGCCGTACAAGAGGCTGTAGAGCAATTTTTCGGTAAAAAACCATCTAAAGGTGTAAATCCGGATGAAGTAGTTGCTGTAGGAGCCGCAATTCAAGGTGGTGTACTTACCGGAGATGTAAAAGATGTATTGTTGTTAGATGTAACTCCACTATCTCTAGGTATAGAAACTATGGGTGGGGTAATGACCAAATTAATAGAAGCAAATACAACCATTCCGACTAAAAAATCACAAGTATTTTCCACAGCGGCAGACAATCAACCCTCAGTAGAAATTCATGTGCTTCAAGGGGAAAGACCCATGGCAACAGATAACAAAACCATTGGTCGCTTCCACTTAGACGGTATTCCACCTGCACAAAGAGGCACACCACAGATAGAGGTTACTTTTGACATTGATGCCAACGGAATCATTAAGGTATCTGCAACAGACAAAGCAACGAATAAATCGCAAGACATCCGTATAGAAGCATCATCGGGCCTCACCGAAGAAGAAATTAAACGTATGAAAGCTGAGGCCGAGGCCAACGCCGAAGCGGATAAAAAAGCAAAGGAAACCGCAGATAAATTGAATGAGGCAGACAGTATGATTTTTCAAACAGAAAAACAATTAAAAGAGTTTGGTGAAAAATTGTCTGCCGACAAGAAAAAACCTATTGAAGAGGCTTTAGAACAACTAAAAACGGCTCATGCTAGTAAAGATTTGGCTGCCATTACTGTAGCATTAGACAAAATAAACGAAGCATGGAAATTGGCTTCTGAAGAAATGTATAAGGCTCAGGCCGAAGGCCAACAGGGTGCCCCGCAAGAGGGTGCAGATACGGCTTCTTCTGGAGGAACCAAAGAAGGTGATAACGTTGAAGATGTTGATTTTGAAGAGGTAAAATAACCTTTTAGAAATCTTTTGATACCAAAAAAGGGCAGAAATTTCTGCCCTTTTTGATGTTCTACATCCAAATTATTTCAATTTTGAGGCAATATAACGTAATTTTGAACTTTGATGGCCTCTCAAAGAGGGCACGTACAAGTGACCCTTTTTTGTGAACTCGATTCGGGAGAAAAAAAACCAAAAAATGGTGCTCATACGATTTTTACAAACGGTAAACGACCTGAAATTAAATTTTTAACTTAAACTTCTTGGAGTGAATAGGATTCCTATATGTTTGCCGCTTACCTCTTTTATAGCGATCCTGTGTTCGGTATCTATGGTATGGACGCAAGAGGCGCCACGAATTTTTACGATTGCCGATTTTGATTTGGCGGGTGCTGTAAAATCGTGCCTTGTGCGTACAAATTACGGCAAGGAAACGTACGATTTCAACGAAAAAGGGGTCTTAACCAAAGCGGTTACACGCTTTAATGATGCAGATTACGATATTACCTATTACAAATACGCGCACGGAGAACTTTCTGAAAAAAGAGTAGAGAATTACCGAGATAACATATTTGACAGAGCCACTTCGTACGCCAATATCTATGCCTTAGACACCCTTTCTGGAAAAAAGGTTTCGGAACAAATTATTTCGTACAGTAAGGAGTTTTTAGGGCAGAACGAATATCATTTTGATGACCAAGGAAATCTCGTCCTAATTCGGCATGCAGATAATGAAGGTATAGACGAAATACGACTAGAATATACCACTTATAAAGGCGAGTCTACAGTGACTTACCTGAGAGATGAGGTGGTACAAAAAACCATTCGGACATCGCAAAAGAAAGGAAAAGCGAACAGCCTTCACGAGGTGCGTCTCACCAAGGAGTTTATCAATGGAGAACCAAGCAAAGCCTTAGAACAAGTGTATAATGAGGAGGGTCATCTAATTTCTGAAATAAAATTCAAAGCTGCCGATAAAACCAAAAAATTTCAGCCCGAAGAAGAGGTGTCTTATACGTACGATGCCTTGGGGCATGTTATAGAAATGCGCACTAAAAAGCAAGACAAGGTGGTGGTGAAAAAGTATATCTACCAGTTTGATGATGGCGATGCAGGGAATTGGATTAAACAAATTGTGACCCCGGATAATACTTATATCAGTCGGACTATTAGCTATTATCCAAATCCGGAAAAAGCGGAGTAAGAAGGTGTATACATATGTTGCTATGCTACACTATTTTCCCATTCGCTTCGCAATACGCCATAACAACAGGTATTTCTCTTAAAACCATCGGGCAAATACACATTTTGGCGTAAGATACCTTCTAACTGTGCCCCTAATTTTTCTACAGCCTTTCGTGAGCGTATATTACGCTCATCGATTCTAAATTCCACTTTTTCAAACCCTAAAACCGCAAAAGCATAGTGGAGCATAAGTTGTTTCACGGCACTATTAAGACCACTACCCTGAAAGTCGGTTCCGATCCAAGTAGATCCAATTTCGAGTACTTTATGATGCCAGTCGATATTCATAAAACGCGTACTTCCGGCATAGCGCGCTACCCGCTTATCAAAAATAATAAATGGAATTGCAGTATTATTTTTGTGGTTTTCCAGCGCGGTTTCTACATAATTTTTAAGCGCAACGGGGGTAGCAATATCCGACGGAGAATACTGTACCAATTTGGGTTCAGAAGCCACGGAAAGCAGGTTTTGGTAATTGTTTAACCCCAGTTCCGAGAGTCTTACACTATTATTTTCGAGGGTAGGAATGGGTATTGGCATGTTTTTATCATACGGTTTAACAGAAATGAAATTGAATTTCAGCAACGGTTTTGTGTTGGTAATGATTATTTTTACCAAAAATAACGGTTATGGATGATGTGAAGGAAAAAATCCTAAAAATATGCAATGAAACGTGTAAAGGGACGCTCATGGAAACCTTGGATATCGAATATGTTGGGGTAGGCGAAAACTTTTTAGTGGGGCGTATGCCTGTGACCTCAAGAGTGTACCAACCCGATGGAGTACTGCACGGCGGCGCAACCGTGGCACTGGCCGAAAGTGTAGGCAGTGCGGCCTCGTATATTTTTCTAAACGCTCAGGAATTTGCGATTAGGGGTATAGAAATTTCTGCCAATCACGTGAAAAGTATAAGCGAAGGGTTTGTGTATGCCAAGGCTACCATAGTTCACAAAGGGAGAACCACTCAATTGTGGGAAATACGCATTACCAATGAGCAAGAACAGTTAATTTCGTTATGTAAACTTACTACCATTGCCTTATCCAAAAAATAAAGAAGGGTCTCAGTTTTGGGATATCGTAAAAGCGCAGCATCAAAAAGAGCTTCCTTTTGTAGTGTACAGAAAGCCTAACGAGGATCAACTCTATTTTATGGGTCAGCACTGCGATACCCTCGTGCAAACCACTCAATATACGGAAATAGGCTTTGTTTTTGCGCCCTTTAAACCCGGAACCCCGGCTGTCCTATTGCCTCCGGATATTGTTGCCAAGACAAATTTTATTGCTCAAAATAAGACGTCCACAACGCTGCCAACCCAAGCAGCACCTGTGCCGCGTGCCAAAGAAAAGCACCTCCAATTAATAGCTAAAGGAATAGACCACATTCGTTCGGGCGGATTGACTAAAGTAGTGCTCGCCAGAACCATAACACAGCCTTTTTCTGGCGATGTATTTCTATTGTTTCAGCGAATAGCAAGTAGATACCCTTCTGCCTTATGTTACCTTTGGTATCATCCAAAGGTTGGCCTTTGGCTGGGAGCCACCCCCGAACTTTTGCTAAAACTCAATGGCCATACGTTTACCACCATGTCATTGGCAGGCACCAAAAATTATATGATGGGTACACTACCGAGTTGGGGGCAGAAGGAATTGCAGGAGCAGGCTTTAGTTACAGACTATATTTTGGAACGCCTAAAATCTGAAGTCACCGATGTGGTTGCAGGTTCTTTGGAATCTGTTAGAGCAGGCAATTTATGGCATTTACAGACGATTCTGAAAGGCAACTTAAAATCGAATAAAATCGAAGAAGTACTAGCAGCACTGCATCCAACTCCGGCTATTTGCGGGGTACCCAAAGCAGCGGCACTACATTTTATTTTAGAACAAGAACCTTACGATAGGGCATTTTATGCAGGGTTTTTAGGAGAGCTTAATTTTCCGTCTACTAAAGGGAACAAAACCGCACTTTATGTAAACCTAAGATGCCTGCAACTACAGAATGAGGAAGCCTTACTCTATGTAGGAGGTGGCATTACCAAAGATTCGATACCCGAAAAAGAATGGGAGGAAACAGTTGCCAAAAGTAAAACGCTTTTGCAAGTTCTTGCCAACCCAGCGTAATTTTAGAAAAAAAGTAAGGCAAAGCGATGCTTCCGTTGTATTTTTGAGGCCTTGAAACCAGTGTTGATAGGGTAGTTTAAGCAATCCTACGATAAGTAAGTAAAATGAAATTCGACAGTAAAAAGGACGTATTGTTCACAATGATCATGCTCGGAATAAATGCATTTCTGATTGGAATCACTATTACAGGGATTTGGAATGGAGAAATGGTAAAAGATGAATATTGGGCGCTAATTCCGGTTTTGGCACTTGTTGGGCTGCTCCTTTGGTTGTATTTTGGCACCGGTTATGAATTATCCAAAGAAAACGGCTTGGTATACAAAAGCGGGCCTTTTAATGGAAAAATTAAGGTGGAACGAATAACCGAAATTATCAAGGGAAAAACGCTTTGGGTTGGCTTTAGGCCGGCTACTTCAAGAAAAGGACTGATTATAAAATACGACAGGTACAACGATCTTTACATTAGTCCAAAAACAAACGAATCGTTTATTGAGAAAATATTGGAACTAAATGCAGATATAAAAATTACGGAATGATAAGAATACCCAAAACATACTGCAATCGCAATGATGATAGATTACACTATATTTTGCTTTTAGTGGAGGCAATTTAAGCAACCATATAAGGCGATGCTTCCAACTTTGCAAAATTAAAAAAGTACAAACCTCACAATTTAAAAAATTGACATATCAACTATTAATCTCGCCAATGTGTATTTTGTATTGGAGGGATTTTTTTACGCAGGATAACTGAGTTTGTAATCTATGAAAAAAGTTTTTAAATCTTTATGAAATATTCAACTATTCCGGCAGCACAATCTGTTGTAGATCATTGTAAGGCCAATGCACTTACCAACATTGTAATTTCGCCCGGATCGCGCAACGCTCCTTTGATCATCGCATTTACCGAAGATCCGTATTTTAATTGCTTTAGTATTGTTGATGAGCGCTGTGCTGCTTTTTTTGCGCTGGGAATCGCCCAACAACAGCGAAAACCCGTGGCCTTGGTTTGTACATCGGGTAGTGCAGTGGTAAATTACTACCCAGCAGTTACCGAAGCCTTTTATAGTGATATTCCCCTAGTGATTTTGTCTGCGGACAGGCCCTTTTATATGGTTGATATAGGAGATGGACAAACCATACGTCAAAATGGAGTATTTAATACGCATATAGGATATGCTACGCATTTAAAGTTAGATGCGATACATGCCACCGATAAAATTAAAGCATACGCACCCCAACTATTGTCATCCGGAACGCCAGAAGCATGTCAGGCAGCGATACAGCAGTATAACGATACAGAATTAAACAGGGCCTTCCGGGTACTCAGGGATACAGAGCAACCCGTACATATCAATATCCCTTTTGAAGAGCCGTTATATAACATACAGCGTACAAAAACCGTTCATACATCCATTGAAATTGGTTGTAAAAAGCCAATAGAAACGAATGAATCGCTTGCCGAGTTTTCGACTATTTGGAACACATCTGCCAAAAAAATGGTGCTTATAGGCACCTTAAATCCCGATAGTATAGAAGCACATTATTTAGAAAAACTTGGCGGAGATCCTTCTGTATTGGTGTTTACAGAGACGACGTCGAACGTGCACCACCCTCATTTTTTTCCTAGTATAGACAGTATTATAGCTCCCATAGAGAAATCTACCGAAAAAGAGGAATTATTTAAAAAACTGCAACCCGAGGTGTTGCTCACTTTTGGTGGACTTATTGTTTCAAAAAAAATTAAGGCCTTTTTGAGGCAGTATCAACCCAAAGCACATTGGCATGTGCATGAGTACCGAGCAAACGACACCTTTTTTTCGCTAACCAAACATTTTAAAAGAAATATCAATTCATTTCTCTCAGATTTTTTAAAGGGCGTGGAGGACTATGAATCCACCTACTTTTCTTATTGGAACAAGGTTAAACTAGATTATGAGCAAAAACGTAAGCATTATGTAGCCACGATTCCTTTTTCAGACATGTCCGTTTTTAATAGTGTATTGCAAAGTATTCCTGATGCATATCAACTGCAATTGGCCAATAGTTCCACCGTGCGCTATTCGCAATTATTTCCCATAGCACCATCGGTTCAAGTGTATTGCAACAGAGGTACCAGTGGTATAGACGGAAGTACATCAACGGCTATTGGCAGTGCTTGGTATGCTAAAACGCCAACCCTATTCATTACAGGTGATCTAAGTTTTTTCTACGATAGCAATGGTTTATGGAACAGGTATATACGATCAGATTTTAGAATTATACTCATTAATAATCAAGGCGGCGGTATCTTTCGTATTCTACCAGGAAAAGAAGACACCGCGCGTTTTGAAACCTTTTTTGAAACAACGCACACCCTTGACGCCTCTCAGCTTTGCGCTATGCATAAAATAGCCTATTACCGTGCAGATAATAGCACAGAATTATCCTCCATATTAGATGTGTTTTACACGGAATCTGGGCAACCTAAGTTGCTCGAAATACATACACCTCGATTAATAAATAATAAAATTTTGCTCGGTTATTTTGATTTTATATCTTAGACCACATAACTTTAAAGAAAACCTTTCATTATGAGTAAAAGAGATGAACTTATCGAGAAGTATGCTTCGGAAATCCAAAGTAAATTTGGAGAAAAAGCGGATTTAGATTTATTGACCAAAGTAACCATTGGTCTAGGGCCTTCTATTTACAATGCGGATTCTTCCAAAGTGTCCGGCAGTGATGACAAGGAACTGGCAACCGTAAAAAACAATTTTTTAATTAAAAAGTTGGGTTTAAGCGATGGACCGCAGTTAGACGAAGCCATACATGCCGTCATAACTCAGTATGGAACTTCAGAGAAAAACAAGTACAGAGCCATAGTGTATTACTTTTTGGTAAAACATTTTAAAAAGGAATCTGTGTACAATTAATTTTGGGTTCTAACTCTTTAAGCCGATCTTTTTTAGAACGGCTTTTTTTTTGCGGTTTTTTTAAATGTACTTTTGTGCTATGATTGCATTAGGAAAATACAATGAGTTAGAAATACTCCGAGATACGAGTGTGGGTCTTTTTTTGGGCGACGATGAAAATAATGACATCTTATTGCCCAATAAATATGTGCCGGAAATCTTTGAAATAGGGGATAAAATTAGGGTGTTCTGCTATTTAGACCACGATGAGCGCCCGGTGGCAACGACATTAACCCCTTATATTACCGCCGATGATTTTCACCTGTTACGAGTAGAAGAAGTGAATGATTTTGGGGCTTTTTTAGATTGGGGGTTAGAAAAGCATCTTTTAGTTCCTTTTCGAGAACAAAGATCCAAAATGATTGAAAACCAATGGTATGTAGTGCATTGTTATGTAGATGAGAAGACGAACAGACTGGTAGGATCTAATAAATTAGACAAATTTTTAAGCAATGAAAATGTAACACTCAAGGCCTTAGATGAAGTGCATATTCTGGTAACCAGAGCAACGGATTTAGGGTGGGAAGTTATCGTTAATAACAAGCACAAAGGCCTGATCTACGCCAACGAAGTGTATAAAAAGATAGCCGTTGGCGATAAAATGAAGGCGTATGTAAAGACCGTAAGACCAGATCATAAAATCGATATCTCTTTACAGCCTTTGGGGGTTAAAAGTCTAGAGCCTGCCGCACAAATTATTTATGAGAAACTGCTTGCTTCAAATGGATATCTCAATGTACATGATAAATCGGATCCCGAGGCCATAAGAGAAATTTTTCAGATGAGTAAAAAGGTATTTAAAAAAGGAATAGGCAGTTTGTATAAAGAACGGAAAATTGAAATTAAAGAAGACGGAATTTATCTGATCAAGTAAAACATTGCCTAGAGACCTTCAATACGATGTAAATCAACCAAATAAACATCAAAAACTCCGTTTTTGTTTTTTAAATCGCTTTATATCTGCTACTTTTGCGTTTTGTAGCAGGTTAGGTTGCACATTAGTACCTTTTTTTTAACTTTAACTGTAAAAACTTCCTAAAAACACATATATGCCATTTATTGAAGAAAGTGATTTGCTGGAATTGCATAAGGATATTGATAAAGCTCAAATTATTAATGAACGGCTTTTAGATCAGATAAAATTCAAAAATAAAGAGTTAAAACGCAGTAAAGTGCAGCGCAATATACTTGCTGGGGTAACTGGGTTATTCTTGATTGGAACACTCGCTATTATTTCATTTACAGCAGGTTTAAGTCGATCTTCTAGTTTTGATAAGCACGATAATTTGTTGGTTTCTATAGATAGCTTAGAAGCAATTAAAGGACGTATCGACAATCTTAAAAAGCAAAATGAAGAATTGAGTTTGGTAAAAGAATTTTATTTGGCCAAGAACTTTTTGGAAAAAGAAACGATTTACTCTGTCCAGATAAAATCGTTTGTAGACAATAACTTAACCCTTTCCGCAGAAGCACTCAACAATACATTATTTGTAAAAACTAATCCGTTTTACTCTTATTCACTGGGAAATTTTCAAACCCTATCTGAAGCACAATCATTTCGTTATCAATTAGTAAAAATGGGGTTTGATGATGCTTTCGTAGCCTCCTATAAAGATGGAAAACGAATTAAAATAGAGGATCCCTATTAATTTTGACAAAATTCAAGGCTTGGATTAGTGCAGCTCGTTTACGCACCTTACCACTTTCTCTTTCAGGGATAATTACCGGAACCGCTATGGCTAATTTTTGGGGTTATGAAAATAACATCCTTTTTTTTCTAGCATTACTAACTACCGTCGGTTTTCAAATTACCTCCAATTTCGCCAACGATTATGGCGATGGTATTAAGGGTACCGATAATGAACATAGAATTGGGCCTAAAAGAGCATTTCAAAGTGGCGCTTTATCTCGAATAGAGCTCAAATGGGGAATTGCCTCAAGTATCGCACTAAGTTTAGTATTGGCTTTTGTTTTAATTTACACTGCTTTTGGGTCTCAAAATTTGCTATACATCGCACTATTTGGGTTTTTAGGAGTGTTAAGTGTATGGGCAGCAGTAACCTATACCGTGGGCGATGCCGCTTATGGGTACAAAGGATTGGGCGATGTATTTGTGTTTGTTTTCTTTGGATGGGTGGCCGTTCTTGGAACGCTGTTTTTGTACACTCAAAACCTTACATTTTCTGCCGTGTTACCTGCAACAGGCATCGGACTTTTGAGTGCTGCAGTTCTCAATCTAAATAACCTGCGAGATCACGAATCGGACAAAATAACCCATAAAAACACCTTGGTGGTTAAAATGGGGTATGCTGCGGCCACAAAATACCATAGCTTTCTTTTAATTGGTGCTTTTGTGTGTTTTCTATTTTTTGTGCTGTATTCTAAGGAGAATTATAGTCACCTACTGCCACTCATAGCCTTTATTCCCATTTTTTTACATCTCAGACGCGTTATGTATAATCGCAATCTTTCGGCATTGGATCCCGAACTAAAAAAATTGGCATTAAGTACTTTTCTCTTGTCGCTGTTGTTTTACATAAGTTTTAATAATTTTTTGTAATTTTGAAGGCATAACCATCTAAGCCTAACGTACTTTGGAACAGCCCATAAGAATCCTTATCGTAGAAGACAATGTAATCATTGCGGATGACATGCAATCCATGCTGGAAGAAATCGGTTATGAAATAGTAGACAATGTCATTGTTTATGAACAAGCCGAGGAAGTGCTAAAAACCAAAGAGGTAGATCTAGTGCTCATAGATATTATTCTGGCCTCCAGCAAAACCGGAATTGATTTGGGTAAACATATTCGCGAAAAATATAACATTCCTTTTATTTTTGTTACGTCAAACTCCGATAGAGCTACCGTAGAAAACGCCAAAACAGTAAAACCCAACGGATATTTAGTAAAACCTTTTGAGCAACAGGACCTATACACTTCTATAGAAATTGCACTATCTAATTTTAATTATTTAGAAAAATCGGATGGTACCGAACGGGAGAATGATACTACAGAGCGACTTATGTCGAACTCCATTCTAAAGGATTCTATTTTTGTTAAAAAGCAGAATCTTTACTACCGCATTCAATTTGAGGACATTCAATTCATAAAGGCAGACAATGTGTATTTGGAAGTAAACACCAAGGACAAGAAATTTTTGGTTCGGTCACCACTCAAGGATTATTTAGAAAAACTTCCTTCCAATAAATTTTACAGGGCGCACAAATCGTACATTGTAAATGTAGATCATATCGATGCCATCAATTCTAAGGATATTATGGTAAATAATACCCTTATCCCTATATCCAAAGAATTCAAAGATTTTATCATTTCTGCCATGAATTCATAATCACTTTTTTAGTGGTTTTTGGCAGAATTTCGATTCTTCTCTAATAGTAATCTTACACTTTCGGTAGTGGCGAACTCTTTTATATAAAATCTGCTTTTTAGGTCTTAAATCTTAGAAAAGGAGATTACCTTATTTTCACCACATAAAAAGGACGTTACACAACATTTTTAAGGAGGTAACGATGGGAAACTTTATTTTTGATGCAAAGTTTATGAGATCCCAAATCTTACCTTTTACATGTTTAATCTTTAAATAAAGGCTGTGCATTGTTGTACAGCCTTTTTATTTTAATTGGTATGATGCGCATTCCGAATAGTGAAAAAAAGAGGAAGATATTGCAATTGGATAGCGTTTTTAAATGATATCCGTTTTTAGCTCTAAAGGCAACATACGGCACAAAGGAAGCTATGAATAGCAAAAACTAAAAGAGATGCTAACACCAAGAATACCATTAAACGCTTGCATAATGGTAGCAAACGCAAAGAAGGAAATGTTGCACTTAAATTTAGTTGTGTGAAAAGAGTTCTGCACCAGGTAGTACAATATGGCTTTCTCATCTTGAGCACGCTAAGTTTTACTTTGGCACAAGACAGCCTGTCGTACGAACAACTTATACAGGAGTATAGGATCTCGCAAAGTGCAGAAGAACGTTTTTCTTTATTTTTTAACACGCCCAATCGCTACAGCGAAAATTCGGCTTATGACTGGTTAGATGCTACTACGGAATATCGCAATCAAGCGCAAAAAAAGGGTGCAGTTTTAGAAACTCAATATTACAAACTCATCCAATCGCAAATTTATTATGATCTGGGCGATTATGATAAAAGTATTGCTATTGCCAATGAACTGTATAAGGAGGGCAAGCAACTGGAACTTGAATTTAAGAAAAGGCTTCTCGATCTTATGGATAACGCGTACGCGCAATTGCAGCTTTTTGATAAGGAGTTGGAAATACGTAGAGAAAAAAAGGAATTAGGATTCACCGAAAACATTGCCTTTTATGATATTTATTCCCAACTAGGACTTCACCGAAAAGCCATGGAAGATTATATCATGGAAATGAAAAAAACCGTGAAGGAAGACGATTATTACAGTTTGGCAAAATACCACAATACTATTGGCAATTATCTGCGGTTAGACAAATCTACTTCGGTTGCCTTAACCAAATTTAAGGAAGCTAAAGGCTATATAGATGTATATCTTAATAATTTGGCGATTGTAAAAACGGAATTGGATATCAACAACAGCCATCTTCTTCGAGGCATCATAGAAGGCAATATTGGACGATGTTATGTAGCGCTTAGGCAGTTTGATGAGGCTATACCCTATTTAGAACAAGGCAGTGCGGCAATTAAAGAATATAATACAGGGGTCTTTTCCTCGGAATTAATAGATTACCAACTGGATTTGGCAGAATGTTATTTACAGCTCGAAAATTACGAGATGGCGCAATCCTATTTATCAGAAAACAGTAAACCGGTAAAAATTCAGAATGTCCTGCGAAAAAATAGATTATTGGCAACCTATTTTGATAAAACGGAAGATTATCAAAATGCCACGGTATATTTAAAACGAAATGCTTTAATACGCGATTCGCTTAGCAATAATGATACCGCTATAAAAAAGCAGCAGTTGGCCGCTGTGTTTGGGCAAGACTTGGCCAATACGAGAACCATGATCGATGAACAAAAAGAGGCTCTAGAACGATCTAGAAACGAAATGCAAGCCAAGGATGAGCGCATTAATTTTGTTTTCATTTCCTTGGTTTTTACGCTTTTAGGTTTTGCGGGAATGTTCTACGCCTATTTGCGCAGTATAAAAACCCAACGTCTTATTGCCGAACAAAAGCATATTATTGAAAATTCGCTCGTAGAAAAAGATTCTTTGCTTAAAGAAATACACCATCGCGTAAAGAACAATTTGCAAATGGTATCTAGTTTGCTAAGCCTTCAAACCAAAAACACTAAAAGTAAAGCGGCTATAGAAGCATTGGAGGAAGGTAAGAGCAGGGTAAAAGCCATGGCATTAATCCATCAGAAGTTATATCAAAACGATGATCTTTCGGTCATAGAAATGCAGAGCTATATTGAAAGTTTAATTAATAGTATCCAATCGGTGTACAAAAAGGGGGGACATAACATCAATATAACCATAGATGCAGAAGGGGTGGAGCTCGATATTGATAGGGCTATTCCGTTTGGTTTGGTGCTTAATGAGCTGGTTTCCAACTCTTTTAAATATGCGTTCCCCGAGGGCGACGAAAACGGCAAAATTTACATCCATATCCGCAAAAATGGCGAACAAGGATTTTTTGAATATACCGATAATGGTATTGGTTTACCCGCCGATACAGACGATCGGGCGAATGCCTCAATGGGCATCCGATTAATGAACAGACTTGTAAATCAATTACAATCGAATCTAAATATCGATAAAACAGCTGAAGGTGTTCGTTTTTGGTTCAATTTTAAATAAATTTGATACACAAAATAGCAACGTAAAAACAAAAGAACTCAGCACGCTAAGATTCTAATGTAGGTATACGTTCTTCTAAATTCCTATATCGATGAAAATAAAATACTTAGGTCACGCTGCTTTTTTAATTGAAACTGCGGATCATTCTTTATTGGTAGACCCTTTTATCTCTGGAAATCCGAAAAACGACGGTAAAATAGATCTTGCAGATCTACATCCAGATTTCATTTTGGTTACCCATGCCCATCAGGATCATACTTTAGATGTGGAAGTCATTGCAAAAAAGAGTGGAGCCATCATCATCAGCAATTACGAAATTGTGACGCATTATCAACAGAAAGGGTTGCAAGGACACCCTATGAACCATGGGGGTGCTTGGAAATTCTCCTTCGGAAGTTTAAAGTACGTAAATGCTGTACATACCTCCTCATTTCCGGATGGCTCCTATGGCGGGCAACCCGGAGGTTTTATACTTTCGGCAGACGGTAAAGAAATCTATATTGCCGGTGATACCGCCCTAACTATGGATATGAAACTGATACCCATAACCACACAATTAGATTTGGCGATTTTACCCATTGGCGATAATTTTACAATGGGGATAAAAGATGCGCTCCTAGCTTCCGATTTTGTGTCTTGCAAAACGGTTTTGGGCTGCCATTACGACACTTTTGGCTATATTGAAATAGATCATGAAGTCGCAACAAAAACCTTTGCAGCAGCCGGAAAGCAATTGCATCTTTTAGATATTGGTGCCGTTTTAGAATTGTAGCAAAAGGCATTTACACCACCTTGCTTTTCAGGACAATTTTGTGCAAGAGTTTGGGAAAAAATCGCTTTAAATAGATGCCCATAACTTCCTTTTTACCAATATACACCTCAAACTTTTCGCGCTCCATGGCGCCAATCATTTTTTGTGTAAAATCATCCACGGGTAGCCCGTTGGCTGTAGCACCATCATCTATCAATTGTGGAGTGCCATCGGCCGAGAGCGCATTCATGGCCACCTTAGTCTTTACAAAACCCGGACAAATGAGCGTCACCTTAAGACCGTCTTTTTCGTGTTCCATACGCAATACATCAAAAAAACCATGTAACGCATGCTTTGCCCCGCAATACCCGGAACGGTAAGGTGTTCCAAATTTACCCATGAGACTAGTAATAGTGACTATATGACCCGATTTCTGTTTCAAAAAATAAGGTAGCAGTGCCTTAGTTAAACCAATGGTGCCTAAATAATTAACGTCTATAAGTTTTTTAAATACTTCAAAACTTGCGTCTTTAATAAGCGACCGTTGGCTCATACCACCATTGTTTACCAAGATGTCAATTTTACCAAAGGCAGCAATGGCCACATTTGCCTTTGCTTCCATGGCATCAAATGCAGCTAAATCTAGGGGTAATACAAATACCAAATCCGGATGTAAACAACGGTGTTTTACTCTTAGGAGTTCTTTTTCATTCCGGGAAGAAATAATTAATTGGCAACCCTTACGGTTCAGTTTGTATGTTAAAGCTTCCCCTATACCCGATGAGGCGCCGGTAATCCATACCGTTTTTCCATCAATTCTTGTCATTACTTCCCTTTTTAGATGTAAAATATAGCTATTTTTGACATAGTACTATGAAGTTACGCTACAAAAAATATAAGTTACATTTTAAAAGACCCAGTGGCACCTCGCGGGGCATTTTGAATTCTAAGGAAACATGGTTCTTTATATTAGAGGAAAATGGTAGGTTTGGAATTGGAGAATGCGGTCTTTTGCGAGGATTAAGTACAGACGATGTACCAGATTATGAAGACCGACTGAAATGGGTGTGTCATAACATCCATAAAGAATTTGATGATCTATGGCATAAGTTGCGCTTGTATCCCAGTATTCAATTTGGGTTAGAACAAGCGTTCATGTCGCTAAAATCTCAGGATTCTTTTGTACTTTTTGATTCTGACTTTGTTCATCGTGGTGCCTCTATTCCTATAAATGGCTTAGTGTGGATGGGCGACCTTGGCTTTATGCAAGCGCAGCTCGCGCAAAAGGTAGTGGAAGGTTTTAATTGTATCAAACTAAAAATTGGAGCTATCGATTTTAATTCTGAAATAGAACTATTAACTGCTGCACGTGCCCGTTACAGTCGCTACCAGATAGAATTACGGGTAGATGCCAATGGAGGGTTTTCAACCCATGATGCGTTGGAAAAACTACAACGTTTGGCACATTTAGATATTCATTCTATAGAGCAACCCATAAAACAAGGACAATGGGGCGCAATGGCTAGGTTGTGCAAGGAATCGCCAATACCTATTGCATTGGATGAAGAACTCATTGGAGTTTACGACCCAGCCGAGAAGGAAGCCTTATTGCAAGAAATTAAGCCGCATTATGTCATTTTAAAACCGAGCTTAATTGGCGGTTTTAGAGGAAGCAACGAATGGATTGCGCTAGCCGAAAAATATAATATAGGATGGTGGGTTACCAGCGCCTTAGAAAGTAATGTGGGGCTTAATGCCATAGCCCAGTGGACCTATACCCTTAACAATACGTTGCCTCAAGGACTAGGAACAGGGGCATTGTACGTCAATAATGTGGAAAGTCCCCTCACTGTTACTCAGGGAGCGTTGCTGTATGATACTACTAAAGATTGGAACATAAATTTAATTTTAGATTAATGTATATAGAGCAAGTGTATAAAGGCCTTACCGACAGTTGGCGTTATGTGGTAAGCATCATCTTAATTTTTGTAGGATGGCAAGTTTTCGGTGGATTACCCCTTATCGCTGCCGTAGTCTTGAAATCGGATTCATTGGCAGTGCTAGCTTCGGGCGATTTAGGCCTTATGGCGCAAACGTTAGGAAGCAATTTGTTTTTGTTCTTTATGTTGTTGTCATTCGTCATAGGACTGGTATTTTTACTAATAGCCATAAAATTCGTTCATAAACAACCCTTTCTTGCGCTAACCACATCCCGAAAAAAAATAGATTGGAAACGTATTTTTTTCGCCTTTGCGCTATGGGGGATGGTTTCTATAGCCCTAACCGCGATTGGCATTTATCTGGCACCAGAAGATTATGTTTTTAATTTTGAACCTATTCCTTTTTTTATTTTAGTAGTCATTGGAATTCTTTTTATACCCTTACAAACCAGTTTTGAAGAATATTTGTTTCGAGGTTATCTCATGCAAGGAATAGGTCTTTGGGCTAAAAACAAATGGATGCCTTTGGTGATTACCTCGCTTGTATTTGGCCTGTTGCATATCGCTAATCCGGAAGTAGGGAAATTGGGCTATGGCATTATGGTATTTTATATCGGAACCGGATTATTTTTAGGAGTGATCACCCTTATGGATGATGGACTTGAGTTGGCTTTGGGCTTCCACGCAGCTAATAATCTATTTACAGCCCTTTTAGTTACTGCCGATTGGACAGCCTTTCAGACCCATTCGCTCTATCGGGATGTTTCCGAACCTAAATTGGGTTGGGATGTTTTTATTCCGGTTTTAATTATTTATCCTATCTTACTTTATCTTTTCTCAAAAAAATACAAATGGAATCAATGGCGAGAACGTCTTACGGCAAAGATTCTTGCTAAAAATGAATTTAATGCGCACGGCGAGCTGCATTTAACCGAAGTACAACATAAAAACACAATGTAAATCAGAAACACTATGGAGACAACCTATAAGAACATACACCCTTATTTTAAGTTAAACGGGTTTTCGCTATCCAAGGAAGAACTTAGAGAAGTGGCCTATAGTCTTATAAAAGAAGGAGAGCCCTTCGAAAATGGTATGGGCGATTTTTTACTAGATTGGCTTACTGAAAAAGACACGCTATCTGTTCGTACTTCCGGATCTACGGGGACACCTAAAAAGATCATCTTAAAAAAGCAACAGATGGTAAATTCGGCATTAGCTACCGGAGCTTTTTTTGACTTAGGGTATACTACCAACGCACTACTTTGTCTTTCTGCCGATTATATTGCCGGAAAAATGATGTTTGTACGGGCCATGACCTTGGGATGGAATTTAGACTATGTGGCACCGTCTTCAAGTCCTTTGGATGTTGCCACCAAAAAATATGATTTTGTGGCTATGGTTCCTTTACAGGCGCAAAATTCGCTTCAGAAATTACATTTAGTAAAGATTTTAATTGTCGGGGGAGCTCCCATATCACTTCCATTACGAAGAGATCTTGAACAAGTAAATTCGGTAGTGTATGAAACCTTTGGGATGACGGAAACCATCTCGCACATTGCCCTAAAAAAAATTGAAAAAGGAGCAAAAGAAACATGCTTTACGGTACTTCCTAATGTCACCGTTGCCACAGATGCCCGCGAATGTCTTGTGGTACATGCCCCCGAAATAACAAACCAAGCGGTAGTAACAAATGACGTGGTACGCCTGATCTCTGAGAACCAATTTGAGTGGTTGGGTAGGTACGATACCATACTTAATTCGGGTGGAATTAAACTACATCCGGAGGCTATTGAGAAAAAACTGGAAGTAGTGATTCCCGTTCCCTTTTTCGTGGCAGGAATTCCGGATACCGTTTTAGGTCAAAAATTAATCGTAATTATCGAAGGTGAAGCCGATAAAGCTTTATTGTCTAAATTAAACGCCTTAAAATCGCTAGAGAAATTTGAAATTCCAAAAGAGGTGTATTGTGTCCCCAAATTTGCACTGGGCAGTAATGGTAAATTAAATCGAAAAGCAACGCTAGATACTTTGTTCCATACTAAAATGAAATGAAAGCCTAAGCGGTACTACCGAATTTCTTAAAACGGAATATCTCCGAGGCAAGCCCTAGAGGTACCTATTCGACAAATACCTTACGGATTTTATCAAGGTATTCATGGCAGGTTTCGGTAGTTTTATTTTGACCTGAAGGTAAAACTGAAATTCATTATTTTACCTCACCCGAAACTGCCATGGTAGTTTCGGCCGCTCCAAAGGAGCGCTGAATACAGTAACCCCGGGGCATACTCCGGGAATTCTTTAGCATACAACTAAAAAAACAAAAAACTAATGAAAACGGCACTTAAAACACTTCTTTTAACTTGTATAACAAGCCTTTGCTGGGGGCAACAGATCTTGCCGGAAAGGGAACGAGCGCAAATAATAGATGAAATTTTGGAAGAACGCTTTAACCTTCTTCTTCCAAAATTAATGGATACCTCTGATATAGACATGTGGGTAGTTATTTCTAGAGAATATAATGAAGACCCGGTACTAAAAACCATGTTACCGGCCACATGGTTAAATGCCAGAAGAAGAACCATCCTGCTTTTTTATAGAGATAAGAAAAAGAATACGATTGAAAAATTGGCCGTGGCAAGGTATGATGTAGGAAAAAGCATAAAATCGGCTTGGAACAAAGAAAAAGAACCCGACCAATGGAAACGGTTAATGCAATTAATAGAGGAGCGCAATCCAACGAATATTGGACTCAATTTTTCAAAAGATCATAATATTGCGGACGGGTTAGCTAAAACCGATTTTGAGGAATTTATGGCGTACTTACCTAAAAAATGGCACGCAAAGGTGGTTTCTGCCGAACCGTTGGCGGTACGTTGGATTGAAACACGCACAGAACGAGAAATGGCTATATATAGCCAGTTGGTAACGATTACACACGATATTATTTCCGAAGCATTTTCCGAAAAAGTAATTACACCCGGCATTACTACTACGACAGATGTAGAATGGTGGATGCGTCAAAAAGTAACCGATTTAGGATTAGAAACCTGGTTTCATCCCACCGTAGATGTTCAACGCAGCAATGAAGCATTGGTGAGTCATCTCTATTCCTTTTCAGGTCGCCCGGATGATACGGTTATTGTTCCGGGAGATTTGCTGCATTGCGATTTTGGAATTACCTATCTTCGACTAAATACAGATTGCCAAGAACTGGCCTATGTTCTAAAACCTGAAGAAAAAGCTGCACCAACCTTTTTAGTAAACGCATTACATAACGGAAACAAGGTTCAGGATTTTTTAACTACAAATATGAAAAAGGGTAAAACAGGAAATGAAATTCTGGCTACTGCTTTGGATCACGCAAAGCGTGCCGGACTACGCCCCGCTATTTATACGCATCCTTTAGGCTCTTACGGGCATTCGGCAGGAACTACCATCGGGATGTGGGATGCGCAAGATGGCGTTATGAAGGATGATGGAGAAAATTATCCCCTCAATCCCAATACCGTGTACGCTATAGAGCTAAATACCACTGTAACAATACCCGAATGGCAACGCGATATTCGGATTATGTTAGAAGAAGCCGGTTACTTTGGAGAAAAGGGTTTTAGGTACGTCAACGGTAGGCAAACCGAATTATTATTGATACCAAGAGTTACAGAGCATCAAGGAAATTAGTAGCATCAGCTAAGAAAAATAATACATTTTTTATAAGATAACTATTTAAAACTTATATTTAAACTTGGATTTGTTTCAAAAACTACCTAGAAGTTACGTTTTAAAATAGCAATCTAAGACATGAAATACTATCTAACTTATTGTGTACTGTGTATCGCTTTTGTAGGTCTGTCGCAACAGCGAATTACGGGAGTGGTTACCAATGAAAATATACCTTTAAGGAATGTTCATATCGCTGTACAAAACTCGGACGAAATAGTACTTACCGATGAAAATGGCAGCTACAGTATCAATGCTTCCCCCAGAGATATTCTAGTTTTTAAACATTTAGGAATGGAAACAGTTGAAATTGTCGTAGAAGATGTTACACGAATTCTAAATATAAAAATGGTACCCAAGTTTGATGAATTGGATGAGGTAGTGGTGGTTAAAAGCAAAAGAAAGAGCCAGAAAGATTTGGTTCGAGAATACCATACAAATCCAAATTTAATAAAAACAAGCTTTGGAATACTGGACAAGGAAACGGCTAGTTTCGCTATGCATGTCATAGACGGTTCAGACCTTACCATTGGCGCTGTAGATTTCATACAAGCTATACAATTTAAATTACCCGGCCTTCGCGTAGTTAGATCACCTTCGGATCCAACTCGTCCACAGATTTTTATGGGTAGAGCGGGGAGTATTAATAATAATACCCCACTGGTTTTTGAGGTTGATGGTGCTTTGGTAGGTGATGCCCCGACGTATTTAGATGTAGCTACCATAGAGCGTATTGCGCTTTTACCCGGTTTAATTTCGGCGGCGCGTTATGGTACCATTGCCGCTGGAGGTGTCATAGTGATAAACACTAAATTGGGTAATAATCGAATTGATCCTGAAACAAATGAGCCTTTCGATTACGCACTTGTTCGTAACAATCTTTTTGAGGGACAGGCCTTAAGTGCGTCCGAAGTACTAAAAAACGAAGCCGAATATGTAAAAGAAATGGCGACAGCCACTACGGTAAACGAGGCACAAAGTATGTATAAAAAATATCTGAATACATACGAAAGTTCTGCTTATTTTTTACTTGATGCGATACACTACTTCCACAATATATGGTTCGAAAATTCATTTGCAGACTCTATTGTTCAAGAACATTGGAATCTGTTTAACGATAATCCGGTTGCGTTAAAAGCGCTGGCATATATTTATCAAGAAGGATCTAATTGGGCCGCCGCCAACGAGATTTATAAGGAAGTTCTAAAATTAAGACCGCATTATGCCCAATCCTATCTGGATTTAGCCACAAGTTATAGGGAATTAAAAAAGTACCAAAAAGCACTGGCTATCTTTTCAAGATATGACTATTTGGTAGCAGAGGGGATGATGAGGACTGAGGAAGAAAATTTTGAGCCATTAATGAAAAGGGAGCAAAATAATCTTTTGTATGTACATGGAAAAGATCTCATTTCCGATCAAGGTATGAAAAATTTAGAAGTAATAGATGATGCCATGGGTACCCGGCTCGTATTTGAATGGAATGATAGCGAGGCCGAATTTACACTTCAATTTGTAAACCCTCAAAAGCGCTATTTTGTTTGGCCACATCGCCTTTCTGAAATACCAGATCGCATTAAAAATGAAAAATTAGTGGGATTCGCAACGGAAGAGTACATCATAGATGATTCTCTAAATGGTCATTGGCAAGTGAATACTGTTTATCACGGCAATAAAAGCCTTACGCCAACGTACCTTAAAGTGTCTATTTATAACAATTATGGAACTCCAAAACAAAGCAAGGTTATCAAGGTTTTTAAATTAAGTCTCAAAGAAGTGAACCAAAAGTTGTTCACCTTTAACAATGTTTCCCTTGTAACATCAAATTAATTTGTCTCTAAACCTGCAAAACCCCCATATTAAATTGCTTTTCAATCGGTGCGTGGTTGGCCGCTTCAATACCCATGGAAATCCATTTTCGAGTGTCTAAGGGGTCTATGATCGCATCTGTCCATAAACGGGCAGCTGCGTAATAAGGCGATATTTGATGATCATATCGCTCTTTTATTTCGTTAAAAAGTGCATCTTCCTTTTCCTGAGTAATTTTTTCTCCTTTTTTAACCAAGGATGCCTTTTCTATTTGAAGCAAAACTTTTGCTGCAGAATTACCACTCATTACCGCAAGTTCCGCGCTAGGCCAAGCTACAATGAATCTAGGATCAAAGGCTTTGCCACACATGGCATAATTTCCTGCACCATAACTGTTTCCAATAACAACCGTGAATTTGGGCACTACTGAATTACTTACTGCATTTACCATCTTAGCGCCATCTTTAATGATACCTCCATGCTCGCTTTTACTACCCACCATAAATCCGGTAACATCTTGCAAAAAGACCAGCGGAATTTTCTTCTGATTACAATTGGCTATAAATCGGGTCGCCTTATCTGCAGAGTCCGAATAGATTACACCGCCAAATTGCATCTCCCCTTTTTGCGTTTTTACTACTTTTCTTTGATTGGCAACAATACCAACGGCCCAGCCATCTATGCGCGCATAACCGGTTAATATTGTTTTTCCATAGCCTTCTTTGTATTGTTCAAACTGCGACTCATCAACAATTCGTTTTATAATTTCCAACATGTCATAGGGTTCTGATCGGGATTTCGGCACTAAACCATAGAGTTCCTTCATTTTTCCCTCAGGCAATTTCGACGGCCTTCTGTTAAAACCTGCCTTTTCAAAATCACCTATTTTATCCATGATCTTTTTAATGGTATCTAAGGCTTCCTTATCATCCTTAGACTTATAATCAATAACCCCACTTATTTCACTATGCGTAGTTGCCCCACCTAAGGTTTCGTTGTCAATGCTTTCTCCAATAGCCGCTTTCACCAAATAACTGCCGGCTAAGAAAATACTTCCGGTCTTATCAACAATCAAAGCCTCGTCGCTCATAATGGGTAAATAGGCGCCTCCGGCCACACAACTACCCATAACTGCTGCAATTTGGGTAATGCCCATGGCACTCATAATGGCATTATTTCTAAAAATCCGTCCAAAGTGTTCCTTATCCGGAAAAATCTCATCCTGTAAGGGTAGGTACACTCCGGCACTATCCACCAAATAAATAATAGGCAATCGGTTTTCAATAGCAATCTCTTGGGCTCTTAGGTTTTTTTTGGCCGTAATCGGAAACCAGGCACCGGCTTTCACCGTAGCGTCATTGGCCACCACAACACATAGTTTCCCAGATACATAACCTAATTTTACGACTACGCCGCCAGATGGACACCCGCCATGTGCTAAATACATACCTTCTCCGGCAAAAGCGCCAATTTCTACAACATCCTTTTCATCGTCCAAAACATACGCAATTCGCTCCCGAGCGGTCATTTTCCCAAGGGTGTGCTGTTTTTCTATACGATCTTTACCGCCGCCTAAACTAATTTTGGTACCTCTATTATTGAGCTCGGACAACAACAATTTATTGTACTCCTCATTTTTGTTAAACTTTAGGCTCATAGCTTTATGTTTCGTTTCTGTGCTAAAGATAAGCAGTAAAATTGATTACATTTGGGTAAACATCAAAATGATTATGAAAGAAACGATACGCTGGGGCATTGTGGGTCCGGGTAAAATTGCGCAGTCTTTTGCCAAAGATTTGGCTTTCGTGCCAGAAGGCAGACTCGTAGCAGTGGCCTCGCGAAGTATGGAAAGAGCAACGGCATTTGCACAGGAATATGGAGCAGATAAAGCCTATGGCAGCTATGAGGCACTTTTTAAAAGTAAAGAGGTAGATGTGGTTTATATTGCTACCCCACATAATTCGCATGAGGCACTTAGTATTGCCGCTATGGAGCATGGCAAGCATGTGCTATGCGAGAAACCTATGGGAGTTACGCGTACCCAAGTGGAACGCATGGTGGCTTCATCTGTTAAGAATGGTGTTTTCTTAATGGAAGCCTTATGGAGCAGATTCAATCCTTCTATTCAAAAAGTAAAAGAACTTGTCGAGAATGGAAAAATAGGTGTTATTGGTCATCTTCGTGCCGATTTCGCATTTTACGCGCTGGATCGAAGTGAAGACGGGCGACTACTAAATCCGAATTTGGCAGGCGGGTCATTATTAGACATTGGTATCTACCCTGCTTTTCTAGCCTATCTTATGTTAGGGATGCCTAAAAAGATTTTATCTGCCGCTAATTTTTATAAAACAGGAGTTGAAATGCAGACCGCTATGATTTTTGAATATGAAACGTGCCAAGCATTGCTATATAGTGGTTTAAATGCCACCTCGGAGATGCGCGCCGAGATTGCCGGAAGTAAAGGTACCGCTTATTTACACCCAAGATGGCATGAAGCACCGGGGTATAGCTTGGCAATGGATGATGTTGTGGAAGATATTCTTTTGCCCGTAACAGGGAAAGGCTATGCACATGAAATTGAAGAAGTACATTACTGTCTTCGCAATGGAAAAATACAAAGCGATCTATGGAGCCATCAGAACAGTATCGATTTAATCACCATTTTAGATTCGGTTAGAAATCAAAATAACATTAAATTTACATTCGAAAAATAAGCCGAGTCAATCGAGTCTTACTTTGCGTTAATTTTTTGTAAATTTTATCGCTTTTAAACAAAAGAATATGGGTATGAACAAAAACACGGTGCTCGCTTGGGCCACTTTTATCATGATTATTGTAGGTCTTGGTCTAATTGCCCTAGGTGCATTTCGTTACAATGAGGTTGCAGGTTGGGGATTTGCTGCCGTGGGAATTGGTTTTTTTGCAATTGCATGGGTTTTTAATGCGTTAAAGGGCAGGGTGTAGCTATTTTTTTCACTAGTATAAAACTATTTTAAGGAACATGTCTGACGATAAAAAAGTGATTTTCTCCATGTCTGGAGTCACCAAAACCTACAAAACAGCAAACGTACCTGTTTTAAAAAATATTTATTTAAGTTTCTTTTACGGGGCAAAAATAGGCATCCTTGGGCTCAATGGCTCAGGAAAATCAACACTTCTAAAAATCATTGCAGGCGTTGATAAAAATTATCAGGGCGATGTTGTGTTTTCACCGGGGTATAAAGTAGGCTATTTGGAACAAGAGCCGAAACTGGATGATGCAAAAACGGTATTGGATATCGTAAAAGAAGGTGTAGCCGATACGGTAGCCGTTTTAGACGAATACAACAAAATAAATGATATGTTCGGTTTGCCTGAAATTTACGAGGATGCCGATAAAATGCAGAAATTGATGGATAGGCAGGCGGTGCTACAGGATCAGATTGATGCCTCCAATGCGTGGGAACTCGATACAAAATTAGAAATTGCAATGGACGCCCTGAGAACTCCGGAACCCGATCAGAAAATAGGAGTTTTATCGGGCGGCGAACGCCGGAGGGTAGCCCTCTGCCGCTTGCTCTTACAAGAACCTGATATTTTATTGTTAGATGAACCTACGAATCATTTGGATGCGGAGTCGGTACATTGGTTAGAACACCATTTGGCGAATTATAAAGGAACCGTCATTGCGGTGACGCACGATCGCTACTTTTTGGATAATGTGGCGGGATGGATTCTAGAATTGGATAGGGGTGAAGGTATTCCGTGGAAAGGCAATTACTCTGGTTGGCTAGATCAAAAATCGAAGCGTCTGGCGCAAGAGAGCAAAACAGCTTCCAAGCGACAAAAAACACTGGAACGGGAATTGGAATGGGTGCGCCAAGGCGCAAAAGGAAGACAAACCAAGCAAAAGGCGCGTTTAAATAACTATGACAAATTATTGAGTCAAGATCAAAAACAGTTGGATGAAAAATTGGAAATTTATATTCCCAATGGACCTCGTTTAGGTACCAATGTTATTGAAGCTAAAGGCGTTAGTAAAGCCTTTGGAGACAAATTGCTTTATGAAGATCTTAATTTTAAATTGCCTCAGGCAGGTATCGTTGGGATTATTGGCCCCAATGGTGCCGGAAAAACGACCATATTTAAAATGATTATGGGCGAGCAAAAACCCGATAAGGGCGAATTTTTGGTGGGTGATACTGCAAAAATAGCCTATGTAGATCAGAGTCATTCTAATATTGTACCCGAGAAAACCATTTGGGAAAATTTTAGTGAGGGTCATGAACTTATTCTAATGGGTGGAAAACAAGTGAATTCAAGAGCCTATCTAAGTAGATTTAATTTTTCGGGAAGTGAGCAAAATAAAAGGGTAGATATGCTTTCTGGCGGTGAGCGTAATCGCTTGCATTTAGCGATGACCTTAAAAGAAGAAGGAAACGTTTTGCTTTTAGATGAACCTACAAATGACCTCGACGTAAATACATTGCGGGCATTGGAAGAGGGACTAGAAAACTTTGCAGGTTGTGCCGTCATTATTTCCCATGACCGTTGGTTTTTAGATAGGATATGTACTCATATCCTTGCCTTTGAAGGCGATTCTCAAGTGTATTTCTTTGAGGGTTCTTTTTCTGATTACGAAGAAAACAAGCAAAAAAGGCTGGGTGGCGACCAAACACCCAAACGCATTCGATATAAAAAATTGGTGCGTTAGAGTAGCAGGGCAAACCTATGTCATGGTCTTTGCAATAGCTGTGGTTTAACTGCATTTCAAAAACGCTTTTTCTGGACAAAAAGTTGAAAAAATAGTACTTTTTTTGAAAAGTACTGCCTATCACTATGGTTTTTCATGGATTTTAATCCCGCGCATCGTTTAAGAAACAAAATCAAAAAAACGTTTCATTAATACGATTCCCCGGGGTACCAGTCCAACTGCACCACTTCGATAGCTGCGTTGCCGGCATTGACTAAAGTCTTAAATTCAGCTACATTGCTAACATCCGGATTGCCTCTGTAATGATAGGGGTATATTTGTTTGGGCTTAAATTCTAAGACGGCATCCGCAGCGTTCTGTACGGTCATGGTATACGGCAAATTCATACATACAAAAGCTTTATCTATATTTTTTAACGCTCTCATTTCCGGTATATCTTCGGTATCGCCAGAAAAATAAATACGCTGACCGCCAATAGTAAGGACATATCCATTACCTCGTCCTTTGGTGTGGAATTGCAATGCATCTTCTCTAAGATTGTACATAGGAATAGCTTCTACGGTAATCCCGTATCGTTCTTTGGTTTCGCCATTCTGCAAAACATCAATTTGCGGAACAAACGTATCGGGCATTTTTTCGGCCACAGCAGGAGGTACAATAATTTTAGCCTTTTGGGTATTCAAAGCCTCTAAGGTTTCTAAATTAAAATGATCGCCATGAATATCGGTAATTAGAATAAGATCCGGTATGCGTTGTCCCTCAAAAGCCGTTTCGCCTCCGGTAGGATCTATATAAATCGTTAGGTTCTCCCATTCTACAATAGCCGTGGCGTGAGCAATAGGGATAATTTTTATATCGGCCACTTCCGGATCAGGCGCAGATACCTCATTGCTTGGAGTACCTACATCTGCGGTGTCTTTCTTATTTTCCTTACAGGCCATCAATGTTAAGACAATGAAAAGCGAATACATTACTTCTTTCACAGCAATTAAATTACGGTTAAACATAGTATTTTACGTGTATATAGCATTATGATACTCAAACCTTATATTATTTTCTCGTCCAAGTATGAGTATCCATGAGATTGTACTCCATTTTAATATTGCTTCTAAGATAAGGTATATCTTTTTCTAATGCTACTTCTGTAAAACCAAATTTTGTATATATGTAAAGCGCGTTTACCAATTTGGTGTTAGAATAAAGTATTATTTTTTTCCAGCCCTTCGCTTTAGCAAAGGCAATAGCAAATTGCAGCAGCGACTGGCCTATTTTTAAACCCTGGTAGTTGGGATCCACAGCCATTTTTCCCAATTCAAACACAAATTGATCTATTTTTAAAAAAGAAAAGCAACCGACAATTTTAGCATCCCATTGTGCAAAAAATATATACCCGCCTTGGGCAATAATGTTTTCTTCGCAATGGTCCAATAGCAATTCGTCTTTAGGTTCAACTTCAAAATAACGTTGAAGCCATTGCACATTTAGATGCTTAAAGTGTACAGACAAATGAGATTCAAAGGGGATGATGTGTACAATTGTATTCTGCATTGCAGCTTAATTTTGGTACTTCTAAAAGTACAATAACTCGCTAAGATGGAACCCCACATTTATTTTTTGTCCTAAAAAAATCTAAAAGTGAATGTAAAACGTACATATATCAGTGAAAACAAATTATTTAAAAAAAGATTTAATTTTTATATTATGACTGAAACAAAGAGTAACAACGGATTGAAAGTGATTGCCGGCTTACTCGGTGTAGTATTATTAGGAACGATTATCTACACCGTAAGCCTTTATCAAGACAAAAAGAAGACGACAGAAGCCCTTACCCAACAAAAAGCCCTTGTTGTTGAAGACTTAAATAGTTTAAAGTCCGAGTACGACAAAGCCATTTTGGAAAGCAATGCCACTAACGAAGAATTGGTGAGTGCCAGAGATCGCATTGCACAGTACATCGATTCTGTAAATACAATGAAGGCCGATATTTCTGCCTTGTATCGTTACAGAAATCAAGTAAATGTGTTGAAAAAGGAAAGAGAAGAGTTGCTCACTAAGATTGATGAGTTAACAAAATCTAATGCCTTGATCGCCATGCAGCGCGACAGTACTTTTGTGGAATTGGAAAAACAAACTGTTTTTAATGATTCCTTGGTAGTACAAAACACGCAGTTGGCAAGCGTGGTAGAAAAAGGGTCTGCCCTTAACCTGTCTAAATTCAGTGTTGATGCCGTAAAAGAGCGCAACAGTGGTAAATTGGTATCCACCTCTAGAGCTGGGAATACCGACAAATTCAAGGTGTGTTTTACGGTAGCCGATAACGTGATTGCTCAAGCGGGTGACAGAGAATTTTTCTTAGAAATTTTAGATCCGCAAGGAAACGTGGTAGGCGAAGGTCAGTCCAAAACGTCTGAAGAAGGAGCCTCTGTAACCTATAGTAAGGGTACCAACTTCTACTATGAAAATAAAGCGTTGGATGTTTGTGATTATATTAATAAACCTGCCGGTGATTTCAAAAAAGGAAATTATATGGTAAATGTCTATGATGACAAATTAAAATTATTGGGAACTTCCAAATTCACTTTAAAGTAATAAACACTATACATCAACAAAAAGGGGGCGATCTTTACAGATCGACCCTTTTTTTATAAGATGAATTTTTATTTTAAAGAACCCACCATTTCTTCTGGGCGCACCCAAGCATCATATTCTTCTGCGGTAACATAGCCTAGGTTAATAGCCTCTTCTTTTAAAGTCGTACCGTTTTTATGGGCAGTATTTGCTATTTCTGCTGCTTTATAATACCCGATTTTGGTATTTAGTGCGGTAACAAGCATTAAGGAATTATTAAGCAATTGGGTTATAACACTGTGGTTGGGCGCTATTCCTTGTGCACAATGCAGATCAAAACTTTGTGCAGCATCACCTAAAAGCTGAGCCGATTGCAGTATATTGGCCGCCATCATGGGCTTAAATACATTAAGTTCGTAATGCCCTTGAGTACCCCCAACACTAATGGCAACATCATTGCCAATAACCTGAGCACAAACCATGGTAAGTGCTTCGCATTGGGTAGGATTTACCTTTCCGGGCATTATAGAACTCCCCGGTTCATTTGCAGGAATGATGATTTCACCTATACCCGATCGAGGGCCTGAGGCCAACATCCGAATGTCGTTGGCAATTTTATTAAGTGAAACCGCCAGTTGTTTAAGAGCCCCATGACTACTAACAATAGCATCATGTGCTGCTAAGGCTTCAAATTTGTTGTGGGCGGTTATAAAGGGCAGACCCGTAAATTGCGCAATATGGTGGGCTACCAATACATCATACCCCTTAGGAGCGTTCAAACCAGTGCCCACTGCCGTACCACCCAAAGCGAGCTCACTTAAATGAGTCAACGTATTCGTTAATGCTTTTAGGCCATGATCTAATTGAGATACATATCCGGAGAATTCTTGTCCGAGCGTTAGGGGTGTGGCATCCATAAGATGGGTGCGTCCAATCTTTACTACCTTAGAAAACTCTTCAGATTTTTTATGCAAGGTATTTCGTAAGGCAGTTATTCCTGGGATGGTTACTTCCATAATCTTCTTATACGCTGCAATGTGCATGGCCGTTGGGAAAGTATCATTAGAGGATTGCGATTTGTTAACGTCGTCATTGGGTTGAAGTGCCTTTTCACCTTCGCCTATTTTTCTTCCGACCACCACCTGAGCTCTATTGGCAATTACTTCGTTGACATTCATATTGCTTTGTGTGCCAGAACCTGTTTGCCAAATAACCAAGGGAAATTGCTCGTCTAGTTTTCCTGCTAATATTTCATCGCAGACCTGAGCTATAAGATTCCTTTTTTCATCGGAAAGCACTCCTAATTCGCAATTGGTATAAGCGGCTGCTTTTTTTAAATATGCAAAACCATAAACAATATCTAGGGGCATGGATGCTGAAGGTCCAATTTTAAAGTTGTTTCTAGATCGTTCAGTTTGGGCACCCCAATATTTATCTGCCGGTACCTGTACTTCGCCCATGGTGTCTTTTTCAATTCTAAAACTCATAATTACCTTTTTTTGATTCAAACAAAAGTAAGGCATTGCAGAAATATTTCCATTTTTTTTAATTTTGATTTGTTGTATTTACCTATTTCAAAGTATCTTTGTTGTAATAAACAATGTCTATTATGTTTGATTTTGACCAATATTTAGGTTTTTTAGCTTTTTTGACCATTCTTACTATAGGGTTTTGGTTAATGATTTTTTTATTGCTATTTGTAGTACCCTACTGGTTAGGAGGTAATTTGCTTGAAATTTGGAAAGAGAAACGCGAAGCAAAAAGAGCTAAGCGAGAAATATAAAAAAAGAAGCCAAATGGCTTCTTTTTTAGTTATAACATACGTTCCTCAATTTTTAAAATTCCCCATCCCCATCGTCATTTCCGTTTGGTCTTTGTTGTCTGCCACGTTCTTTAGGTTGGTTAAATCGGTATAAAAATGACAAGGTAAATTGTCTTTCTCTCCATTGAAACTCACTTTCCGAAGTAAAGAAAGCTGTTTCTGTAAAGGATCTTCTTTTTCTGGAGTTAAATACATCGCTTACA
The DNA here is from genome assembly GCF_034651555.1 of Aurantibrevibacter litoralis. Classification (NCBI taxonomy): domain Bacteria; kingdom Pseudomonadati; phylum Bacteroidota; class Flavobacteriia; order Flavobacteriales; family Flavobacteriaceae; genus Aurantibrevibacter; species Aurantibrevibacter litoralis. Next base: position 39,354 of record NZ_JAYEEQ010000009.1, read on the forward strand.
TTAAAGGAGATGGTACCCTTGTCTTTCATCACATCTTTACTAAAGGCGAAATCTAAAGAGAAAATGCCTTCGTTTCTTGTTTGTGCATTTTCAGAAGGACCTCTGTAAAAAGCGTTGGTTTGCCACTCTATTTTAGCGGGCAAGCTTACCTTAGAGCTAAACCGCGAAAACCAACTGGTGTTTGAGGCGCCAAAATCAACACCATTAAAAAATCCCTCTTTTTCAAACACAAAAAAGTTAAAGCTCCCGTTTAATCGCAACCATTTTGTAGGATTGTACAAAATACCTGCTTCACCGCCGTAGCGTTCGTTGGTAGATAAGTTGATGGGGATAGAGCGTATAATTTGGATGCCATCGGAAGTGAGCTGACCGGTTTCTTCCTGAACCCTCTCAAAAGAATTGGTTTCCTTTTGATAGTAGATGGAAGCCGTTAGGGTAAGTTCCTTCCATCGTTTTAGATAACCTATGTCATACGCATTGGCAAAGGCAGGATCTAAATCCGGATTCCCTTGAAAAATATTGGTTCTACTAGATCTAGATGGAAATGGGTTAATGAAAAAGCCTCTTGGCCGGTTAATTCTTCGGTTGTAACCTAGTGTTATATTTTCATTTTCTGCCAATTCATAGATGAGGTTTACGGTAGGAAAAAGACCTAAAAAGTTTTTATCAAAATTTACATCGATATCGGGGCCTAGTATTTCTTGAAGTGCTTCTTCATCAAATTCCGAGTCCACTTTTCCTTTCTGTTCGGTATTTTCTAAACGCAACCCAAAGAGGAAGGAGAATTTACCATATTTATTACCGTATTGGGTATATACTGCATGTACGTTTTCGTCATACGTAAAAGTATTGGTAAGATTTCTGTTCGTCTCAAAAATTCCTGAATTTTGGTTAAGGGTATCTAATTTAAACCCTGTGATGGTTTCTTCTAAGGTACTCCGAAATCCCGCTTCAAACTGGGCATCGCCCAAAGGCAACACATAATCTGCTTGAATGAGGTACTCATTTTCGATCTCTGTTTGAAGTACATTTTCTAAAGCTAAGAGTTGTGTGTTGGGAAACACGTTGTTCTCCTCGATGATCTGAAATTCTTCCTCATCGCCTTTTGAGTATTGAAAGTCTGCATTTAATTTGTGACCATTGTCGTCAAAATTATTAATGTAGTTTAAAGCAACTTGGTAGGTCTTGTCGTCTTCTGTCTCTAATTCTGTTCGTAACGTTCTACTGTCTAATGTAGTGCCAACAAAACGTCGGCTGTCGTTAGAGGTAAGATCTTCATCATCAGACAATCGGGTAAAAAAACTTCCTGTAATAGATGATTTTTCGGTAATGAAATACTCCATCCCAAGATTTATATTAAAGGAATTGGTTTTTCTTTCAATATCCCTGTCTTCAATAATGCGCGAAAAATCTCCTACGGTAAATGTGTTGTCGAAAAGACCGTTCCCGGGCGGTTCTCGATAAGAATAACTAAACGTAGTAAAAATATTAAATTTATCGGTACGCAAATTAAGGTTGCTCGTAATTTGAGCGGCCTCCGGATACCCTATGCTTGTGTTTACGGTACCGTTGAAGCCTAGCGTCTTTTCCTTTTTAAGAATTATATTTAAAATTCCGGCGGTGCCTTCTGCATCGTAACGGGCCGAAGGACTGGTAATAACTTCTACCTTTTCTATGGCATCTGCGGGTAACTGCCGTAGCGCATCCGTAGAACCAAATCCGGCAAGAGCAGAAGGTCTTCCGTTAATCAAGATACGCACGTTATCGTTACCTCTTAAACTGATAACACCTTCCACATCAACAGTAACCGATGGTACATTGCTTAAGGCATCGCTAATAGTGGCACCACTGGTGGTAAGATCCTTACCAATATTGTATATTTTTTTATCCAATCGTACTTCTACGGTCGTTTTTTCTCCAACAACCTCAACAGCTTCTAACTGTTCTACATTGGGTGAAAGGCGAATGGTTCCTAAATCTTTGGATTCATTTAAGGTTTGATTGTCCAAGGTATATGAGTTGTAGGATATATATTCAACACGAATATTATACACTCCCGCCATGGTCTCTACACTAAATTTTCCATCGGCATCGGTAATACCTCCTGTTATTCTTTCTGGATCTCGAACACTTTGAAGTACTAAGGTGGCATACTCTAGGGGTACACCGTATTCTTGATCTAAAACTGTTCCTGTTAACGTGATTAATTTAGGGCCTTGTCCTCCGAATCCCTGACCTCCAGGTCGTTGTGCAGTTAATATAAATGGGATAGTAAATAGGGTTAACAGGATCAGTTTTTTCATGCGTTACGATTTTGTTTTCTTCTTTTGCTTTTTCTTTTTGGTTTTTTTGAAACCGTTTTTTTGTAATTCTTCTAACTTTTCAAATTTCTCAGCAGGCAAACTGGCCTTTAATTCCTCATTTTGCCTTTTAGTGATGCTTTCAATACCTTCTCTTGTCTTTTCAGGACTCAATTTCAGTAATTGTAATTCTATACCTTCTTGTACATATTTAACAAGTGTGCTTCTTAGAACAGCATTTTCAAATTCGTTAAGCTCCAGTTCTTCCGATAAGAAAGGCATTTCGCCATCTACAATTTGTTCTGCCGTTTTTGGCTCTACTTTTTTCTCTGGCTCTGGGGTTCGTGGCACGGCACTTTGTCTTCTGCCATAATTTCCATTTCCATATCCATATTGGGCTTGTAAAAGGGGTAAAGTGAGTAAGGCTATTGCCAAGGTTAAAAAAAACTTGTTTTGTGTTTTCATGATGTTTTACGGTATTAAGATTAAAAATCGAAAATAAGGTTTAACCGTTATTGGTTAAATGTATGTTAAATAGATTATGGTTTGCCATTCAAATGTCCTAGCCCATTTCGCTTAAAATAGGGCATATTAATGTTTTAGCACATATTACAACCTTTCTCTCTGACCGGTAGCCATAAGAAATGCTTTTAAAAACAAATCGAGATCTCCGTTCATAACAGCCTCCACATTACCGGTTTCGGCACCGGTGCGCACGTCTTTAATTAGTTTATAAGGATGCATGACATAATTCCGTATTTGCGAGCCCCATTCTATTTTCATTTTAGCGGCCTCTATGTCTTCTCTTGCCGCCATTTTTTTTCGCAGTTCTATTTCATAAAGTTGCGATTTTAAAAGTTTCATGGCGTTTTCTCGGTTTTCCAGTTGGGATCGGGTTTCGGAATTATGAATTACAATACCCGTAGGGTGATGGGTTAAAATAGCTTTGGTCTCTACTTTATTTACATTCTGCCCACCTGCACCTCCAGAACGCGCAAAGGCCCAAGAAATATCGGAAGCACTAATGGCGATATCTATAGTGTCATCTACCAGAGGGTACACATATACAGAAGCAAAAGAGGTATGCCGTTTGGCATTGCTATCGAATGGGGAAATACGCACCAATCGATGCACGCCATTTTCTCCTTTTAACCAACCGAAAGCATAGGCACCGTCAATTTCTAACGTAACTGTTTTTACGCCGGCGACATCGCCTTCCTGATAATTTATTTCTTTAACTTTAAATCCATTTTTTTCACTCCACATCAGATACATTCTCATAAGCATGGCAGCCCAATCACAACTTTCGGTACCCCCTGCACCGGCCGTTATTTGTATAATAGCTGGCAAATCGTCGCCTTCCTCGGAAAGCATGTTCCGAAACTCTAAATCCTCAATGGAAGCAAGCGCCTTGGTGTAGGCATTTTCTACTTCTTCTTCCCCAATCGCGCCGTCTTTCAGAAACTCCAATAACACCTCCACATCGCCTACTTGTTCTTTAGCGGCGTTGAAATCATCTACCCATTTTTTTTTGGATTGAATGGTTTTAATGTGAGCTTGTGCTTTCTCAGGATAATCCCAAAAATCCGGGGCGAGCGTTTTTTCTTCCTCGTTCTCTATTTCTATACACTTGTTGTCCAAGTCAAAGATACCTCCTTAACGCACCAAGGCGCTCAAGAAGATCTTTGGTAAGATCTGTAGTTATCATAGCTTCTAAATTTTGTCAAAAATAAGGTTATTTTCTGTGGATTGATAGGTTTAAATCTCAATTATTGTTGTGCTATAACCTGAACGGAATGTTTCGTTTCGTTTTTACCTATTCCATAGATAACACCTTTTAACGGAGCACAATCATTATAATCTTTACCATGTGCTATTTTTAAATGATCGGATGACGCTAAAATACGATTGGTAGGGTCGAAACCTATCCACCCTACAAGAGGCACATACGCTTCTACCCAAGCATGCATTTGAGAATCCCCGAAATAACCCAGCCCTTGATGTAGGTATCCCGATACATACCGTACAGGAATGCCATTTTGTCTGGAAATAGCCGAGAATAAATGAGCGTAATCTTGACAAACGCCCTGCCTTTTTAAAAAGAGTTCATGTAATTCGGTATCTACATGGGTTACTCCCGCTTTAAAATGGATAAACTCTGAAACCCAAGTATTTAATTTTTGTAAATTGGTAAAGATCGATTGGGTATCATCAAAAAGAAATATCGTTTCGTTTTCGGGTGGAAGGGTTGTAAACTTGGTACGCTTCAAAAAGGGTTCAAAATCGATTTTAAAATCTAAACTATTGCGTATGGCATATTCTTTTTCAGGACTGTTGAAAGTATTGAAATCAAACGGATTTATATCGTTTTTTAAAACTTTGAATGTTGCCTTTAGCGCAAATTCAGTAAACTTATGTACACATCTTATTCGCAATGTTTGAAATCCATACCCATTTACAGAAAACTGATGGTCAGCTCCTAAGGAATTCTCATAATACGACGAAATAAGCTCCTGATCGGCATTGTTCTCCGGTAAGATCAGAAACTGCCAATCAGCCTTATGTACCCCATCTTGGTAATGGTTTGTAGTAGTGTAAGTTACCGTATATTCTAGAGGCATCGATGTTATTTTTGGTACAAGTTTAAACATTTTTGGATAAGGGTATAGCGCTAGTGTGCCCTATGAAAATTGGGTGAAATAGTTTAGAATTAACCGGCATAACGAATTAAAGCAGGAAAGGGTAAAAGTAAGGATTAGTAATTAAAAAATTCTTTTTCCATTTTATTACCAATGAGCATTAAATTAGACAATATATTTTCGATAAAGCCTTGCACATTTTCTTCTATTTCTTCCGCATATTTATGTTCACATTCGGCCTTTACCTTGCTTACTAAAAAAGAGGTCGAATTTTTAGAGGGGTTTTTGTGTTGATCTAAAACCCTGATATGCTTGTGCACCTGATTTAAACTATTCATTACCGATCTGGGACAATCAGGATTTAGAACTAAAAATTCTAGGGTTGAAATACTATTGGGTGTTTTTTTGTAAAAGCGACGCATCATATCATACGATTCGGCGCATTTAAGCAGGGTGATCCATTCAAAACTATTGGCAATTTGGTCTCCGTAACTACCTCTTGCTTTTAACGCATCGTTATATTTCGCATTGATGATACGAATAATTTGAGTGGCACGCTCAATGTTCAATCCCATCATTATTATGGCATATACCTCATCATGTAAGAGGGTTCCTCTAATTTTACCTCTTAATATAGCGGTCATTTCGGTAACATTTACCGTAAAATCATACAACCCCCTTTTGGTAAATGTTTCTATATCGTAGTTTAATACAAAATGGTAAAATTTGTTTATGGATTCGTACAATTCTGTAGAGATGACATCGCGAGCACTATTGGCATTTTCTCGAACGTATTTTACATTGCTGATTATTGAATAGGGCATTTGCGGGTTTAAACCGATATCATACAGGACTTTTTCCTCATTTAGAACCTGCGAATCATCATGCTCAGGTTCCCCAATCATAAAAAGCATTGACCTTAAAACAAATTGCCGGGACTGCGATACTTGGTTAGGGGCATCTAAGGACGAAAAATAATTTACGTTTAAATAACGGGCTATGTGTTCCGTACGTTCTATATACCGTCCCATCCAAAAAAGATTATTTGCTACTCGTGCTAACATAAGATCGATTTATTTTTTTAAAACCCAGGTGTCTTTGGATCCGCCTCCTTGTGATGAATTTACTACTAAATTACCTCGTTGTAACGCAACACGCGTTAAACCGCCTTTTAAGACAAAATCCTTGTCTTTTCCCAGTAGGGTAAACATCCTGAGGTCTACATGACGTTGCTCAAAAGATTCGGTCTCGTCTATGTACGTCGGATGCACGGAAAGAGACATTATAGGCTGCGCTATATATTTTCGTGGTTGTTGTATGATTTGTTTTTTTACGACTTCAATTTCAGAGGTGCTTAGTTTGTTTCCTATAGAAATGCCGTAACCACCAGATTCGTCTACCGGTTTTATGACCAATTCGGCAATATGTTCCAATACATATTTAAGTTCGTCGGGCCTACTGCAATGATAGGTGTGCACATTGTTGAGAATAGGTTTTTCATCTAAATAATATTTTATAATTTCTGGCATATACGTGTACACCGCCTTATCATCTGCAACACCGGTACCTGGGGCATTGGCCAAACATACGTTCCCTTTTTTGTACGCGGCAAAAAGTCCGGGAACACCACAGGCAGAGTCGGGTCTAAATTCTAAAGGATCTAGAAACGGATCATCAATTCGCCTGTAAATGACATCAACTTTCTCCGGTCCGCGGATGGTTTTCATATACACAAAATCATTTTCTACAAATAAATCCCGGCCTTCCACCAATTCTACGCCCATCGCCTTGGCCAAATAAGAATGTTCGTAATAGGCCGAGTTATAAATACCGGGGGTAATAACGACGCAGGTAGGCACATCTACGCCATGTGGTTTTACACTTTCTAAAATGTCTAATAAATTTTCGGCATAATTAGTTACCGTATGGGTATGGTAATGATTAAAAACACCAAAGAGGGCTCTTTTTAAAGCGGTACGGTTGCAAATGACATAGCTTACACCGGAAGGACAACGAATGTTGTCCTCTAAAACATAGTAACGACCATCCGCATGTTTAATAATATCAGTACCGGAAATATGATTATATATACCGCCTGGCGGATCTAAGCCAATCATTTGATCCAGATAATTGACCGAAGAACCTATTAAATCCATAGGGACGATCTTGTCTTTAATGATTTTTTTGTCGTGATAAATATCCCACAGAAAAAGATTTAGTGCCCGACTTCGTTGAATGGCTCCGGTTTCAATAATTTCCCATTCGTTCGGCGCAATGATCCTAGGGAAAAGATCAAAAGGAAATATTTTTTCTTTTGTTTCTTGTTCCCCATATACCTGAAAGGTTATGCCCTGATTAAAAAAGGAGGCTTTTGCTTTGTTGTTCAATTGCACATAGTCCTTTATAGAATGATCCCCATAAAGATCAAAAAGTGTTTGATACACTTCTTTAGAAGCACCATTAGGATCAAAAACCTCATCAAAAAGAGATTCGTTTTTTTGGTAGGAAGAAAAAATTGATTTTTCGGAATTCGTATTCATAACGTTTTATAATAAGAGTGAAATCGCATTTGTTTTTAGCGCTTCATAAAGTAGACCTGCTTCATAACTGCCCAAAAACGCATTGAAGTTGAAACACTTGTTCAACTAATGATTCTTAAGGTACGCATTTTTAGGCAACAAAAGAAAATTTACACAGCAATCTGGGTCTTGTTTTGTAGCCTAGCTAATTATAAGCCTGTATTTTTATCATTTCCCTTATTTTGGTGCCAAAAATATATGGAGAAATTTTTTATACCTTTAAAATTCAAAAACCACTCACAATGAAACATACCGTTACCTACCTCTTTTTTCTTTTGTTTTGTTTAGGAAAAGGATATTCCCAATTTTTTGAAAAGAGTTCAGGTTTTCAAAAATTTCAAGGCCTCTACACCTTTTATTATGACGAAAAAAAAGACAAGATTTATTTAGAAGTACCTCGTTTAGGCGAGGAGCTGCTTTATGTCTATTCCTTAAGCAGTGGTATTGGCAGTAATGATATTGGTCTGGATCGGGGTCAATTGGGCAATGAGCAAGTGGTCTATTTTCAAAAGGCAGGTACTAAATTGCTTTTGGTACAGCCCAATTTAATGTACAGAGCACATACCGAAAATGCCTTGGAGAAAAAATCGGTAACACAAGCCTTTGCCAAGTCAGTTCTTTTTGGCTTTCCTATAGAGGAAGAGAAAAACGGCACCTACATTATAGACCTTACCGATTTTTTGATGCAAGATGTTCATGGTGTCGCCAAACGATTAAAAGATAACGATCAGGGAAGTTATAGTTTAGATAAATACAAAAGTGCCCTAGCATTAGACCGAACAAAAGCGTTCCCTAAAAACATTGAGTTCGATGTAACCCTTACCTTTAGTGGAGAGGCCAAAGGAGCGCATATTAAATCGGTGACACCAAATCCCAATTTAGTTACCGTAGCGCAGCATCATTCATTTATAGCTTTACCCGATAGCAATTTTGAGCAGCGTGTTTTTGACCCCAGAAGCGGTTCTTATCCTTTTTCGTACTATGATTATGCCACCCCGGTGCAAGAACCTATTCTAAAACGATTTATTACAAGACATCGTCTAAAAAAGAAAGATCCGGAAGCTGCATTGAGTGAAGCGGTAGCGCCTATAGTGTATTATTTAGATAACGGAACTCCGGAGCCTGTGCGTTCTGCATTAATAGAGGGTGGAAAATGGTGGAATGAGGCCTTCGAAGCCATCGGTTACAAAGACGCCTTTCAGATAAAAATACTTCCGGACGATGCAGATCCTTTAGATGTGCGCTACAATGTAATTCAGTGGGTACACCGTTCTACTAGAGGTTGGAGCTATGGAAGCAGCATCACCGATCCGCGTACAGGAGAAATTTTGAAAGGTCACGTGAGTCTCGGAAGTCTTCGTATTCGTCAAGATTTTCTTATTGCACAGGCGTTAATGAATAAACCCTTTGCCAAAAATGATGACAATTACAGCCCCATGCTAGAGCTTGCTTTAGCCCGAATTCGCCAACTTTCTGCTCATGAAATTGGGCATACTCTAGGATTCTCACATAATTTCGCGGCCAGTACCAATAATAGGGCTTCGGTAATGGATTATCCACATCCTATGGTTACCCTAAAAAACGGCCACATCGATTTTTCTAAAGCATATAGCACAGGCATAGGGGCATGGGACAAAGTAACGGTAGCATATTCCTATTCCGAATTTAAAAAAGACAGGAACGAAAGAGAAGCTCTAAATAAGTTGTTAGTGGAGGCACAAGAGGCAGGGCTACGGTACATTTCCGATCGGGATGCACGCCCGCAAGGTGGTGCGCACGCTTTGGCTCATTTATGGGACAACGGTGCAGATGCCATATCTAACTTAGACGAAATGCTTCAATTACGTACCGTGGCCATTCGCAATTTTTCGATGGATAATATTCGCCAAAATGAACCATATTCCGTTTTAGAGGATGTTTTTGTTCCTTTATATTTTTTTCACAGATACCAAACTGAAGCTGTTGCCAAAGTTATTGGAGGGCTAGATTATAATTATGCTGTTAAAGGTGATGGCCAAATGACGGTTACAGGAATTGCGAAAACAACCCAAGTAAACGCCTTACAAACCATCTTGAAAACACTAGATGCCGAAACTTTAGCTATTCCGGAAGATAAACTTTTTCTCTTTCCGCCCAGAGCAATCGGCTATGATCGCAGTAGAGAGTCTTTTAAAGGAAAGACCGGGGTTGCTTTTGATGCCCTTTCTGCTCCAGAGACGGCGGCAGACATGACACTTGCCCTACTATTGCATCCGGAGCGGGCCTCCCGACTGGTACAACAAAAAAGTCTAGATACCAAACAACTTGGCTTGGACGAGGTTTTAGATGAGCTCCTTCAACATACGATTGAAAAAAATCATAAGAATCCTTACCACAGCGAAGTACAGCAAAACATTAATTTTCGGGTCTTGTTTCATATCATGAATTTGGTAGCTTCGGATAAGGTACATCCGCAAGTGAATGCCATTGCCAATGAAAAATTAAAAAATTCAAAAAGCCTGCTATTCGCTCGGAAAACGGGCATAGCACAAGAGATGATTCGCAGAATAGATAATTTTTACAATCACCCGGAACTGTTCAAGGTGGTTCCCGCACCCATAATTCCAGACGGTTCGCCTATTGGAATGGATTGTTTCGATTAATTTAGGGCGATGGAAATAAATCTGATTAGCGATACGGTAACCAAGCCTACCAAAGATATGCTTCGCGCAATGATGAGGGCAGAAGTGGGAGATGATGTCTTTAAGAATGATCCGTCGGTAAATGCATTAGAAACCAAATTGGCGGCATTTTTCGGGATGGATGCAGCCCTATTTTTTCCAAGTGGCACCATGGCCAACCAAACTGCTATAAAGTTACATACCCAACCCGGCGAACAACTCATTTGTGATACGTATGCACATGTGTACAATTATGAAGGTGGAGGCGTTAGCTTTAATAGTGGAGTATCGTGCAAATTGGTTGTTGGGCATCGCGGTATGATGACGGCCGAACAGGTGCAAGCCGCAATTAATCCACCTGATTTTTATCACAGTCCTTTAACCTCTTTAGTTTGCATCGAAAATACAACGAACAAGGGTGGTGGTGCGTGCTGGGATGTGGCAGAGTTAACGCGAATTAAAAAGGTTTGCGCAACCAACGGATTGTCATTTCATTTAGATGGCGCCCGCTTGTGGAATGCCTTGGTTGCCACACGAGAATCGCCCAAAACCTTCGGAGCACTATTCGATACCATAAGTGTATGCCTCAGCAAGGGGTTAGGCTGTCCTGTAGGTTCTGTTCTTTTAGGAAATTCCGAGATGATGAAAAACGCTCTACGAGTACGTAAGGTATTGGGCGGAGGTATGCGGCAAGCAGGATATTTGGCCGCTGCAGGAATCTATGCACTGGAGCATCACGTAGATCGCTTAATCGAAGACCATGAACGAGCCGCAGAAATTGGTGCCACACTCCAAACACTTCACTATGTAAAAAAGGTTGAACCTATAGAAACAAATATCATTATTTTCGAAATTGATGAAAAGGTATTTACGGAAGCCTTGTTTCTTCAGAAATTAAAGGAACACCAGATTCAAATCATTGGAATGGGACAAGGGAAATGGCGCATGGTAACGCATTTAGATTACACAGACGATAAGCACAAAACCCTTCTTGCCATTCTAAAGCAACTGTAACCTAAACCCTATGGCAATATACTAACCGAGAGCTGATTTAAAATTTTTAATTCCATTTTCTAAACCAGGCTCAGAATCGTATAAATTACCATGACCCACAATGTGCCCGAGATTATTTTTAAGTGTGAAAAAAAATTGGCCATGATGATCTGTGTGTCGATCTACATAAAAACTATCCTCAAAAGAAGTATTCAATTTTTCAATGAGTTCATTCACTTCTTCTTCGGAGCGGTACGTGGTGCTAGAAAATAAGATGCCGCCCGTTTTAGTCCTTATACTAAAACCGTAATTACCATGTCCTTCCTTACGTAGTACAACCATAAAACACCTTTAAGAGTTCTTCTAAGTACCGTATTATACTATGATCTAAAATTACTAGTGATGCGTTAACTTTTTAAAATTTTGTTCAATCCCTTTATACACGGGAAATTAAAAGCGTTCTTTGATTTTTTGATTTGATTTGGCCGATATCTTGGCGGTTTGTTAAACTGACCGTCATGAATTCTGGAAAATATGTTTTTGCCCAACTCCTTGAGTATATAAGCAGGTACGAGTTCGAGAAATGTGTAAAAAGGCACAACGGAGATTACAGGGCCCGGGATTTCAACTGTTGGAACCAGTTCATCCAGTTGTTCTTCGGACAGCTGACTTCCAGGAATTCCCTAAGGGACATCGCGACCTGCCTCAGGGCCCACAGGAACAAACTCTACCACCTCGGCTTTAGTGGACATGTCAACCAATCGTCGCTGTCGCGTGCCAACGAGCGACGGGACTGGAGGATATTCGCGGAATTCGGACAGTACCTTGTGGACCTGGTCCGGCCAATGTATGCCCATAGTCAGGTCCCCAATGTCAAACTGGACAACGAGGTCTTCGCATTGGATTCCACCACGATTTTCCTTAGCCTTGCGCTGTTCCGATGGGCGCCCGGGAAATATTCAAGGGGAGCCGTTAAGGTCCATGCGCTGTTGGATCTGAGGGGGAACATCCCGTCCTTTATACTGGTGAGCGATGGAAAGTACCACGATAGCAACGTTCTCGACCTATTAGTGCCCGTACCCGGTGCGGTCTATCTCATGGACAAGGCCTACGTCGACTTCGAGGCGCTTTACCGAATGGATACGGCCGGGGCCTTTTTCGTCTCAAGGGCGAAGTCCAACATGGACTACAGCGTTGTGGAACAGAACTACAACATCGATCCGGCATCAGGTCTGAGAACGGACAGGACCGTGGCCCTTAACGGGCATAGGTCGAAAAAGCTCTACCCCGGACCCCTTAGGCTCGTGGAATACCATGACCAGGAAAGCGATGTCGATCTCCTTTTCCTGACCAACAACATGGAAGTGTCCGCTCTCGAGGTCGCCAAACTGTACCGCAACAGATGGCAGACAGAGACCTTCTTCAAATGGATCAAGCAGAACCTGGCCATAAAGAAACTTTGGGGGCACTCGGAAAATGCCGTCAACATCCATATCTGGGTAGCGATCTGCACTTATTTGGTAGTGGCACACGTAAAACATTCCTTAAAAAGCGAGCTGTCCATTTATGAGATAATCCAAATATTAGGTATCTCCGCCATAGACAAGACTCCTTTGCAGGAGTTGCTCACCGAGCCGAAATCAAATCAAAATGTCAATGAACAGATGAATTTATTTAGCGATTAAATTTTAACGCATCAGTACTAATCTAAAATTAATAAACCAAAGAAGATGTACTTAAATTGCGATTCTATTTGAAAAAAGTGTCCAAACCCGGAATTTGGGGCATACCTTCCTTTGCTATGGCACCAAGTTCTGCCTCATTACGTTTTCTTGCCTTGGCTAGTGCCTTGTTCAATACTAGGTTCAAGGATGCTTCTAAGGCCACTTTATCTGTAAGCAGGCTATCGGCAATATGAATTTGCGTTATAACACTATTTGCGGTAAGCCTTACCTTAAGAAGACCGTTGGCATCTTGTTCCTCAATACAGACATGGTCTAAGCTATCTTTTGTTTTCTGAATTTTTGCTTGGGTCTCTTTTATTTTACCCATCATTCCCATTAAATCGCCTAACATATGTTTCTTTTTTTTTCTTGTTTAAAAATACTAATTTGCCGAATACTAACGAAGTAATTATGTATACGATATGCAAAATTGCAACTGTTTTTTTATTTAGTCTTATTTTCGCACTTTCTTGCACAAACCCTAAAAATAGCGATTTGCAGATGAGCGCACCCAAGGCCAAAAAAATCCCGAAGGAATTAAGAACGCATAACGACCTTAGAATTGATCATTATTTTTGGCTTAAGGATCGAGAAGACCCTGAGGTAATTGCCTATCTCAATGAGGAAAATGCATATTTTGAAGCGAAAACAAGCCATACAAAAGATTTTCAGGCAGCCCTTTTTGAAGAAATGAAATCCCGAATAAAAGAGGACGATGCCTCTGTACCATACAAACACAATGGATATTGGTATGCTACTCGGTATGAATTGGGTGGAGAATATCCCATTTACGCCAGACATAAGGAAAAAGTGGATGCCCCCGAAGAAATTATGTTCAATTGTAACGCTTTGGCCAAGGATCAGGAGTATTTCAATTTAGGAGGGCTAAACATTAGCCGAGATAACGAACTGGCCGCTTTTGGTGTAGATACCGTTGGTAGGCGACAGTATTATATTCAAATCAAGAATTTACAAACCGGAGAACTATATCCGGATAAGATAGATGATACCACGGGAGGTTCTGTATGGGCAGATGACCACAAGACACTCTTCTACACAAGAAAGGATCCGGTTACCTTGCGTTCAGATAAAATATACAAACATATCTTGGGTACACCTACTGAAGAGGATCAATTGGTGTATCATGAAGAAGACGAAACTTTCGATACCTTTATTTACCGTTCAAAGTCGGAGAAATACCTTATCATAGGATCAACAAGTACACTAACTTCGGAGTATCGTTTAGCGCGCACAGACGATCCATCCTTTACCTTCAAAATTTTTTCTCCAAGAGAAAGAGGTCTGGAGTATTCCATTTCGCACTATAAAAAGGAATTTTATATTTTGACGAATAAGGACGGAGCTACGAATTTTAAGTTGATGCAAGCCACGGAAAACCAGACCGAAGCTATACATTGGAAGGAGTTTATACCGCATCGGGAAGATGTTTTGTTGGAAGATATCGACATTTTTAAAGATCATTATGTGCTTTCTGAAAGGGAAAATGGGCTGTCCAAACTAAAAATTGCGCGTTGGGATAGAAAAGAAACCTATTACCTTCCTTTTAATAATGAAACGTACAACGCCTATGTGGGAACCAATCCTGATTTTGATACGGAGATATTGCGATATGGGTATAATTCCCTTACAACGCCAAGTTCTGTAATCGACTTTAACATGCGTACCCGGGAGAAAGAGATAAAGAAGGAGCAAGAAGTCTTGGGAGGTACATTTAAAAAAGAAAATTACGTATCCGAACGCATTTGGGCTACAGCGCGCGATGGAGTAAAGATACCTATGTCTTTAGTATACCATAGAGACACTAAACGAGACGGTACTAGCCCGTTATTGCAATACGCCTACGGCTCCTATGGATATACCGTAGACCCTTCTTTTTCTACCGTTCGCCTAAGTTTGTTAGATAGGGGGTTTATTTATGTTATTGCGCATGTACGAGGTGGAGAATATTTAGGGCGAAAGTGGTACGAGGAAGGGAAATTATTAAAAAAGAAAAATAGCTTTACCGATTTTATAGATTGCTCCCAATTTCTAATTAATCAAAAATACACCTCCCCCAATCACTTGTATGCCATGGGGGGCTCGGCTGGAGGTTTACTCATGGGTGCTGTTATGAACATGGCTCCTGAACTTTACAATGGCGTTATTGCGGCTGTTCCTTTTGTAGATGTGGTAACCACAATGCTCGACGAGTCTATACCCTTAACTACCGGAGAATATGATGAATGGGGCAATCCAAATGATAAAATATACTATGAGTATATGAAATCGTATTCACCCTATGACAATGTGGCGGCCTTGAAGTATCCAAACACTTTGGTTACTACAGGATTGCACGATTCTCAAGTGCAATACTTTGAACCCGCCAAATGGGTGGCCAAGTTAAGAGCACTGAAAACAGGAGACACTATGATATTGCTTCATGTTAATATGGATGCCGGACATGGAGGCGCATCAGGACGTTTTGAATCGCTTAAAGAAGTGGCGAAGGAGTACACTTTTTTACTAGATTTGGAGGGCAAAGTCGATTAATTAAAAAAAAAGCTTAATTTTGTTGCGGGTTTTTTGTTTTTTATCCTAATAAAAAGCCCTCCATAAACTAGAAAAGCCTATATGGAACATACGATAAACGCTTACAATAATATCCTTGAACTTATAGGAAATACCCCACTAGTACGACTTAATAATATAACAGCAGCCCTTTCAGGTAATTTTTTCGCAAAAATGGAATCTTGTAATCCCGGTCATTCCTCAAAAGACAGGATTGCGGCATACATTATTGAAGATGCGGAACAAAAAGGCATTTTAACCAAAGGCAATACCATTATTGAAACCACTTCCGGAAATACCGGATTTAGCATTGCAATGGTGAGTATCATAAAGGGATACGACTGTATTTTAGCAGTAAGTTCTAAGTCTTCACAAGATAAGATAGACATGCTCCGCACCATGGGTGCCAAAGTGTATGTTTGTCCTGCCCATGTTAGCGCAGATGATCCAAGATCATATTATCAGGTAGCGAAAAGGTTGCACGAAGAAACAAAGGGTTCAGTATACATCAACCAATATTTTAATGCGCTAAATAGTGAGGCGCACTACAAAACTACAGGTCCTGAAATTTGGGAGCAAACCAATGGTCATATTACCCATTTGGTAACTTGTAGTGGCACAGGTGGTACCATATCCGGAACCGGCAAGTTTTTAAAGGAACAAAATCCAAATATCCGAATCATTGGTGTAGATGCCTTCGGTTCGGTGTTAAAAAAATATCATGAAACCGGCGAATTTGATTCCAATGAAATATATCCTTATCGCATTGAAGGCTTAGGAAAAAACCTCATTCCGGGTACCACAGATTTTGATGTTATTGATGAATTTATTAAAGTATCTGATGAAGATAGTGCCCATAGTGCCCGTGAATTATGTAGAACCGAAGGTATTTTTGCGGGTTATACCAGTGGTGCCGTCATTCAAGCAGTAAAGCAATTAAGTGCCGAAGGTGAGTTTCATAAGAATAGTAATGTCGTTGTAATACTTCCCGATCACGGATCGCGGTATATGAGTAAAATTTATAGCGATCAGTGGATGAACAATCAAGGCTTTTTCGATGTGAAAAATGTGGAAGAGAAGCAGCAAGTTCAATTTATAAAGTAGGTAGGTGATACGTACCTATAAGAATAAAATAAAAGCAAGAACCAACAACCATTAGTTTCTTCTCTAAATAAATATGCGCAATACAATTCAAAAATGCATATTTTTGCTTTAAAATCAATCCTGGTTACATGAGAGACTTATTTGATAGAATTATTGAAAATAAAGGTCCTTTAGGCAAATGGGCTTCACAAGCAGAAGGTTATTTTGTTTTTCCCAAACTAGAAGGTCCTATTTCTAATAGAATGAAATTCCAAGGTAAAGATGTCATTACCTGGAGCATAAACGATTATCTTGGACTTGCCAGCCTGCCTGAAATTAAAAAAGTGGATGGCGAAGCAGCCATGGAACACGGTGCCGCTTACCCTATGGGCGCGCGGATGATGAGTGGCCATACCGATTTTCATGAGCAATTAGAAAATGAATTGGCCGCTTTTGTAAATAAAGAGGCCGCTTACCTTTTAAATTTTGGCTATCAGGGTATTATGTCGGCTATTGATGCCTTAGTTGCCAAAGACGATATTATCGTATACGATGTAGATTCTCATGCCTGTATTATAGATGGGGTTAGACTTCACATGGGCAAACGCTTTACCTTTAAGCACAACGATGTGGAGAGTTTAGAAAAAAATCTCGATCGGGCAACTAAAATGGCGGAACAAACCGGTGGTGGAATTTTAGTAATTACCGAAGGTGTTTTTGGAATGCGTGGCGAGCAAGGAAAACTTAGAGAGATAGTAGCCTTAAAAGAAAAGTTTCAGTTTCGTCTTTTGGTAGATGATGCTCATGGTTTTGGAACCTTAGGAAAAACAGGCGCAGGAGCAGGGGAGGAGCAAGGTGTACAAGATGGTATTGATGTGTATTTTGCCACTTTTGCGAAATCCATGGCGGGTATTGGTGCTTTTTTAGCAGCCGACAAGGAAGTTATCAATTATTTAAAATACAATTTGCGTTCTCAAATGTTTGCCAAATCGCTCCCTATGATTTTTGTAAAGGGTGCGCTAAAACGGTTAGATATGTTGCGTTCCATGCCAGAGTTAAAAGCCAAACTATGGGAGAACGTAAACGCATTGCAAAATGGTTTAAAAAGCAAAGGATTTAACATAGGAAATACTAATACCTGTGTTACCCCGGTGTACCTTAATGGAAGCATCCCGGAAGCCATGGCATTGGTAAAAGATTTACGAGAAAACTTTGGTATTTTTTGTTCTATTGTGGTGTACCCCGTTATTCCTAAAGGACTTATTCTCCTTAGAATGATACCGACCGCAACTCATACCATAGAAGATATTACCATTACGTTAGACGCCTTTTCTGCAATTCGCGATCGTTTAGAGAACGGAACATACAAAAGACTTTCTGCGGCGGTTGCGGCTGCCATGGGCGAATAACATAAATTCGTAGTTAAAATTAAATCCCAACCGCAACGTTGGGATTTTTTTATTTTAAGGACGGATGCTATTCCAGATTCTCCCGTTTTGTTGTAATTCACCACAAGTAAACCCTTTGTATGCTTAGATTTAATAACGCAAATAAGGATTCCTGACACGCATGGCGGGTCTAACAAATTCCACTAAAAAGGGAGGTATATATTCTTTTAAGCAAAAAACCATATCAATCTGATATTTAGATTAATATGGTTTTTAAATGCGGAGGAAGAGGGATTCGAACCCCCGGAGGTGTGACCCTCAACAGTTTTCAAGACTGCCGCAATCGACCACTCTGCCATTCCTCCAAAATAAGTCCAAAGGGTACCCTTTGGCGGGTGCAAATATAATAACCCTTTTCATTCTTTAAAAGGTTTTAGACATTATTTATCTTCTGCCTGTCATTTATTTCCTTAATCCGCTATTTTTGTGCCATGGAAGCATGGTATTATTATGTGGCTTTGGCTGCTGTTGGTTTTTTAGTAGGTTTTCTAAATACCCTTGCCGGCGGTGGATCCTTGTTGAGTTTACCCATTTTAATTTTTCTTGGCTTACCTCCAAGTGTAGCTAATGGCACCAACCGAATCGCAGTTTTGGTACAGGGAATCGCCAATGTAGCCGGTTACAAAAGCAAAGGTATAGAGGTAAGTTCTAAATTTATTTGGTTTTTATCCCTTGCCGCTGCAGTCGGAACCGTCATAGGATCTAAACTGGCCTTAGAAATAGACGATAAACTTTTCAACCGAATATTGGCCGTGGTAATGTTGCTAATGGTACTTTTAATGATTTTTCAACCCAAAACACCCGTAGCGACATTTACGGAAAGGCTTACAGGAAAGTTTAATGTTTGGGGATTTGTAGCTTTCTTTTTTATAGGTATCTATGGGGGCTTCATACAGGCGGGCACAGGCATCTTCATGCTACTGGCACTCTCTTCTATAAACAGAATTAGTTTAATGAAATCAAACGTCATTAAGGCAGTTGTTATGCTCGCCTATACGGTGGTAGCTGTTATTTTTTTTGGTCTCAGTGGAAAACTAAATTGGGAAATAGGGTTAACTTTGGCCTCGGGTCAGGCTTTAGGCGGATGGATTACAAGTCGGTGGTCTGTAAATAAGGGAGATGGTATTGTCAAAATTTTAATGATTGTGGTCATTGCGGCCATGTCTGTAAAACTTTGGTTCTTCAATTAAAACGAAAACATGAGTAAAAGTATAAAAAATTTGGAATGGCGCTATGCCGTTAAAAAATTTGATGCGTTTAAGACGGTGTCTCCTAAAAAAATAGAAATTTTAAAACAAGCTTTTAATCTAACGGCTACTTCTTATGGTTTGCAACCAATTACGTTGGTAATTGTACAAAACAAAGAGTTTCAACAACGGCTACTTCCGTTTACGTATAATCAAGATCAAGTAGTGCAGGCCTCACATGTGTTGGTATTTTGCATTCAAAAAAACATAAGTACCGCCTACATCAATGCGTATTTTGATCGCGTTGCAAAAATTAGGAGTACCGAAGAACGTATTTTAGAGCCTTACCGAACGGCTTTAATTGCTGATTTTGCTAAGAAAACAAAAGACGATATAGCCCAATGGGCTACACAACAGGCCTATTTGGCTATGGGTAATTTGTTAACCATTTGTGCCCAAGAGAGAATAGATGCCTGCCCTATGGAAGGTTTTATACCGGAAAAATATGCCACAGTGCTGCATTTAGATACCAAAGAGCTACACCCCGTATTGGTGATGCCTATAGGGTATAGGGCAGAAGATGATCTCTTTTCAGATTTAAAAAAAGTACGGAAAAAAGTAACAGAAAGTGTTATTGAAATGTATTGATTCTATTTTTTAGTTTGATGTTGTATTGTTATTTTTTAAAAACTATACGTTTAAAATTGAGTTATGCCGGGATTTGAACTTTTTGGAGATAGGGAAAAAAACGAAGTACAAGAGGTATTAAATACCGGCGTACTTATGCGCTACGGGTTTGATGCCGCACGGAACGGACAATGGAAAGCCAAGCAGCTAGAGACTGAAATAGCACAACGTATGCAGGCAACCCATGCATTGGTGCTTAGCAGTGGTACAGCGGCCCTCACCGTAGCCTTAACAGTGGCAAACGTTGGAGCCGGAGACGAGGTTATCTTGCCTACTTTTACTTTTGTTGCCAGTTTTGAAGCTGTCTTGGCAGTTGGTGCTGTCCCTGTTTTGGTAGATGTAGATGATACCCTTACCCTAGACCCTGTGGCGGTAGAAAGGGCTATCACCCCAAAAACAAAAGTAATCATGCCGGTACACATGTGTGGTTCTATGGCAGATCTTAGACCTTTAAATCGTTTGTGTAAAAAGCATGGTATTTTTTTAGTGGAGGATGCCTGTCAGGCCATCGGTGGAAGTTATGAAAGCAAGCCTTTGGGTAGTTATGGCGATTTGGGGTGCTTTTCTTTCGATTATGTAAAAACAATTACCTGTGGTGAAGGCGGTGCACTCATCACCCATAATACCGAATTTTACAAAAATGCGGATCAATTTTCAGATCATGGTCATGATCATGTTGGAACTAATAGGGGAGCAGAAGAGCACCCTTTTTTGGGTTTCAATTTCCGACTATCCGAATTACATGCCGCTGTAGGATTGGCTCAAATTCGTAGATTAGATTCATTTTTAGAAATACAAAAACAAAACTATACCATCCTTAAAAATGCCTTACAAACCGTTTCTGGAATTACATTTAGAAGGGTGCCTCATGGCGGTGTAGAAAACTATTCCTTCCTTAGTTTTTATCTACCAACACGAGAATTGGCAAAAAAAGCGGAAATGCATCTTCAGAAAGGGGGAATCGATTCCTGTTTCTATTGGTATGACAATAATTGGCATTACCACAAACAATGGCAGCATTTAAAGGAACTGAAATCGATCGCCCCAGTATCCCAACAGATACAGCAAGGATTACCGAACTATGTCTTATCAGATTTTTCGCAGTCCGATTATTGGGTGGGTCGAAACCTCTCCTGTTTAATTAAGCTAGGGTGGTCCAAAGAGGAATTACAGGGGCGTGCCGATAAAATGGTAACCATTTTAAACAATTTATAGGCACTTTAAAAGGTAAGCTGAGCATCGCATAAATAGATATACAACCCTTATTTTAAGACATCATGGTTACTCTAAAGATCAAAATTATAAAAATAGGTATTCTCAGTTTTGTTATAGGTCTATGTTCTTTTTCCTGTGACCAAAGAAGTGAACTTAGTTCTGTGAATGCTGTAAATTGGAAACAACGAGCCAAAGCCCTTCCGCATTCCGATTCTTTAAGCCTAGGCACAACTTATTTGTCCGTGTATTCGCAAATTTATAGTGCTACAGAACATCGTACCCAAGATCTAACGGCAACCATTAGCATGCGCAATACAAGTTTAAAAGATTCGTTGTACGTGGTCAATGCCCGATATTACAATACCCAAGGCTTACTAATACGCATTTATTTTGATGAACCAATTTTTTTGGAACCTATGGAAACAGTGGCTATTGTAATTGATGAGTTAGATAAGCAAGGGGGTACAGGAGCTAATTTTGTTTTTGATTGGGGAATAAAAACAAATGCCCCCGAACCCCTATTTGAAGCCGTAATGATTTCCACATCGGGTCAACAAGGCTTGTCATTTACCACTCAGGGTCAGAGAATACAGTAAACGATGTCTAAGAACAGCCGCAAGGCAAAGGAGAAGTGGTTGCTAAAATCCCTAGGATTGCTCTGGGGAATTCTTTAGTTGATAAGAATCCTTTACATTACATTTCAACCCGAGTCTGTACTACCTCCCATACCGATGCTACCAACTAGAATGGTACGCATGTACGCGTAGTGGGATATTTAAATCAAGAAAATGGAATAACAAAGAGACCTCCGCTTAGGTAGATTGCTTTGCCATCAATACGTTACGTAATCTACAATTTCTAGACCATAGCCTACAAGACCCACTCTTTTTGCCTGTGAGGAATTGGTTAGTAATCGAATCTTAGAAATATTTATATCGTGCAATATTTGGGCTCCCACCCCAAAATCCTTGGCATCCATATCTATTTTAGGTGCTTTTAAAATTCCTTGTTGCTGCAGATTTTTTAACTCCTCTAAGCGTCTCAACAAATTTATAGATTCTGTTTGTTGATTGATAAAAACAAAAGCGCCTTTCCCTTCCTTGTTAATGGCACGAAACATATCCTCTAATTTCTTGTCCGGATTATTGGTTAGGGTGCCTAAAATATCGTTATTTACTAAGGTAGAATTTATCCGTGTCAAAACTGGTTCATCCAATATCCAGCTGCCTTTGGTCAAGGAAATATGCACCTGATTATTAGTGGTTTGCTTGTAGGCACGCAATCGAAATTTCCCAAATCGGGTTTCTATATCAAAATCTTCTTTCTTTTCTATAAGACTTTCATGATGCATACGGTACGCAACTAAATCTTCAATAGAAACGATTTTAAGATTAAATTTTCGGCTAACCTCAATGAGTTCCGGGAGTCGTGCCATTGTACCGTCTTCATTAAGGATTTCAACCAATATTCCGGCGGGTTCTAATCCTGCTAAGCGGGCAAAATCTATAGCAGCCTCCGTATGTCCGGTACGTCTTAGCACCCCACCCGTTTTTGCCTTTAGGGGGAATATATGCCCCGGTCTCCCTAAGTCATGCGGTTTGGTATCGTCAGAAACCAAAGCCTTAATCGTTTTGGCTCTGTCCTGCACTGAAATTCCGGTGGTACATCCGTGACCTATGAGATCTACAGAAACCGTGAATTGGGTCTGATGCAAAACCGTATTGTTTTGAACCATCATGGTAAGTCCAAGTGCCTCGCATCGTTCTTCGGTTAAAGGGGCACAAATTAAACCACGACCGTGTTGTGCCATAAAATTGATCATTTCCGGACTCACCTTTTCTGCGGCAGCAATAAAATCGCCTTCGTTCTCCCGGTTTTCGTCATCAACCACAATAATTACTTTTCCATTGCGAATATCTTCAATAGCCTCTTCAATGGTATGTAAGGCTATATTATTTTCGTTACTTTTAGTCACTACGTTAGTTTTTTATTTATAAATAGTGCGTTCCACATTCCAATAGATGCTTTCTGGAAAGCAGCCCAACGCATAGGGGTAGGGGCTTTTATCTTTTTTTAAGGTTTATATACTTGGCCACAAATTCCTTTATAAAGTCTATTGCACTGCCAATGTTCATAAGACCTTTGTCTGCTGTGGCGCGTTGGGTTAATATAATGCCTAAAGGAAGCATAATCATGGTTGCGAGCCAAGCGCCAAAGATAGGGTGTATATTACCTTCTTTTGCGTAATTACCAGCGAAAACTCCAATAAAATAATAGATTAAAAATAGGATAATAGCAATAACCATTGGGAGTCCTAAGCCTCCTTTTCGAATGATAGCCCCCAATGGGGCGCCCACAAAAAATAAAATTATACAAGAAAAGGCGAGTGCAAATTTTTTGTGAAGCGATAAAATGTGCATGTTGTATACTTTGAATCTTTTTTGAAATTCTAATTTTTTTCCTTCAATAGTGGTTACAATACTGGCCGATGCATTTTTTGCATTATTGTAAATCTGTATTTTTTGATATTCTGGATACAGTTCGGGAATGTCCTTTATATCAAGAATAGCAAGCTCATTTTCGAATCCTTCTAGAGCCGTTAATGTATCTTTCTTGCGTGTTTTAGCTGATGTAGCCAAACTTGTATCTCTTTGTTTTTGTGGCAAAAAGGCACCCATGCGGTTCGAAATATTTTTGGAAAAGGCTGTTACCGCATCAATATTATCGTTTTTTAAGGAATCGATGTCTTTTCGTAGCCGGGACACGTTTTTCATTTTATCGGTATTCACTTCCCTTTCTGCTTCCAAATCTACATTGTTCAATTCTGAAAAATCCATATTCATCACATAGGTTTCAAAATCGGATTTTGCAAAAGGGTTTTTAGGATCATCTTTAGTATCTTTAGGTTTTAGATCTTCATAATAATGTCCGTCTCTTAAAACCAAGGAAAGAATATCTGAATCTTCACTACTGACCAACTCACCTGTTTTGGCTTTAATTACCGTATTATTGATATAGGTTTTTGTTTTTTTATGAATAATGACATTTTGTAAAAATCGGTCGTTATCACCGTATTTTTTATCTACTTTAATGTTCATTCCGGTGCCTTCAAAATCGCTAAAAACTCCTTCTGCTATGGCCACGGCGGGTTTCACTTGAGCTATGTTTCGTCGTAGATTATAAATTTTTTGCTCTGCAGCAGGGATAACATTATCGGCAAAATAAAACGTAACACCGCCCAAAAATGTAACAAAAACAATGAGGCTAAGCATAGCGCGTTGCAAGGATATTCCGGAGGCTTTCATAGCCGCAAACTCATAGTTTTCTGCAAAGGTGCCAAAAGTGAGGATTGAAGACAAGAGTACTGTAAGAGGAAGTACTTTTTCAGTAAGATTAGGCATGATGTAAAAGAGAAACTTACCAATAATCATCACATCCAGACCTTTACCGGCCAAATCATCGATAAACAACCAAATCGTTTGAAATATGAAGATGAGCATCAAAATCACAAACGAACTAAAAAAATTAAATAAAAATCGAGATAAAATGTAGCGGTCTAATATTTTCAATGCCTTAGTTTCTTACGATGTAGTACCCTTCTTTTTTATATTTGTTTTCATCAAAAGTAAATAAGGTTTTTGACAGGGGTTGGTTTGTTTTAAAAGAATTAACAGTGATGGTGGTATTGGTGCCATTTTTTCCTGTTTCAATAAGTTTATGTATATGCTTGGTCTCATTATCTATACCCAATAATATGGATTTGATTTCGGACTTACTGTCTATGGGAGTCAATTTTACATACTGTATTTTACGTCCTTGCACATTTTGAAGAATATCCCACTCATAGGTATGCCCTTGGCGATAGAAGGTAAGCATTTTTGATGGGGTTATGGTCTGCGCGTCATCGGACTTGTTTTCTATAGTAACCTCCTCATTTTCGGGAACTATGGTATATACTTTTTTACCGTCAAAAATTTGTTGAGCTCCTAAATAATTAAATAGATACTTGTCGCCCTCCAACGTAACATCGCCACGAGTTTCCTGATTTATGTTGGCCTCGGTGTTTTGTAAGGAATATTTAAAATCAACATAGACATTGTTATAACTTTTTACTTTCTGGTAAACTTCATCCAATAAGGCTTTTGCTTTGTCGGCGTTTTGCGCACCAACCATATTGGCCACTAAAAAGAGTACAATTAAAGCTATTTTTTTCATGGTTATGTTATGTTATTTTGTTTCGTTGTTTAAAAAAGAATGCAATTCACTTATGTCAGAAAACAAAACCTGTCGGGCTTTACTTCCCTCAAAAGGACCTACGATACCGGCAGCTTCCAACTGATCAATAATTCGCCCCGCCCTGTTGTAGCCTAATTTTAATTTTCGCTGAATTAAAGAGGCCGAACCTTGTTGGGCTATAACAATCACTTCTGCGGCTTCCCGGAACATGGCATCTCTATCTGCTATATCATAATCAATACTTGTGCCAGAATCTTCCCCTACATATTCCGGCAGCATATGGGCTTCTGGATAGGCCCGCTGCGCCCCAATATATTCTGTAATCCGTGCTATTTCCGGTGTATCTACAAAGGCGCACTGCAGGCGCGTTACGTCATTTCCTTGTGTAAATAACATATCACCCCTACCAATAAGCTGATCTGCACCTTGCGTATCCAAAATGGTTCTGGAATCTATTTTAGAAGTAACTCTAAAGGCTATCCGCGCCGGGAAATTAGCCTTAATAATACCCGTTATAACATTTACCGAAGGGCGTTGTGTAGCGATAACCAAGTGAATGCCAATAGCTCGTGCCAACTGCGCCAAACGGGCAATAGGCGTTTCTACTTCTTTACCGGCGGTCATTATTAAGTCGGCAAACTCATCTATAACTACCACGATATAAGGTAAAAAAAGATGTCCGTCGTTCGGGTTTAGCTTCCGTGCTTTAAATTTTTCGTTGTATTCTTTAATGTTGCGCACCATAGCAAGTTTTAACAACTCATAGCGGTTGTCCATTTCAATACAAAGTGAATTGAGGGTGTGGATTACTTTGGTGTTGTCCGTAATAATGGCTTCATCGGTATCGGGTAATTTTGCTAAAAAATGTCTTTCTATTTTATTGAAAAGGGTTAGTTCCACTTTTTTAGGATCTATCAAAACAAACTTCACCTCTGCAGGATGCTTTTTGTACAATAAAGAAGTTAGCACCGCATTTA
Source organism: Aurantibrevibacter litoralis (assembly GCF_034651555.1). Lineage (NCBI taxonomy): Bacteria > Pseudomonadati > Bacteroidota > Flavobacteriia > Flavobacteriales > Flavobacteriaceae > Aurantibrevibacter > Aurantibrevibacter litoralis. The sequence goes on from NZ_JAYEEQ010000009.1 coordinate 65,650, forward strand.
GTCCTACAGATTTTCCCTGTCCGGTAGCACCGGCCATTAATAAATGGGGCATTTTGGCTAAATCGACCACAAAGGTTTCATTGCTAATGGTTTTCCCGAAGGCTATGGGGAGTTGCATTTCGGCCTTCTGAAACTTACTGGAAGCAATAACGCTCCGCATAGCCACAATAGTAGGGTTCTTATTCGGCACTTCGATGCCTATGGTACCTTTTCCCGGAATAGGTGCAATTATACGAATGCCAAGAGCGGCCAAAGACAGGGCTATGTCGTCTTCCAGGTTTTTTATTTTTGAAATTCGAATTCCCGCATCGGGCACTATTTCGTACAAGGTTACTGTTGGCCCTATGGTCGCTTTAATTTGAGCGATGCCAATTTTGTAGTTTTTTAACGTATCTACAATACGGTTTTTATTTTCCTCTAATTCTTCCTGATTTATGGTGATGCCTCCACCGGAACCATGTGCATCGAGCAACTCAATAACGGGAAATTTATAGCTTGCCAGCTCCAAGGTAGGATCGAACTCGCCAAAATCTTCAACCAATTTTGCCGATAAATTGTCCTTTTCTTCGGTTTCTGTGGCAATCTCTTTCACTTCCATCGAAATACTCTCCTCTTCTTCAATGGTATTGGTGATTTGAAAATCTTCTGTTGATTTATCTCTCAGCGGGGGAATGTCCTTTTTATGCGTATACGTGTCTACTACGATTGGTGTTTCGTCTTCTTTAGATAAAACCTCCGATACGGAATCAGTATTCTGTTCTTGCCCCGGATTTTTAAATTCAGAAACCAACGACTTTCGTTTTTGTCCCAAAAAAGACACTATTTGTTCCGGGTTTACCTTAAAAAAACGGACTAAAATAATAATTAACACAAAAAGTAAGATCAGAAATACACCAATCTTTCCTGTGTAATCCTGTAAAAAATCATTCATCTCATAGCCTACCAATCCACCCAATAAAGGTCTATCAGCAGCAAAAAAACCAAGCGCTATAGAGATCCAAACTACAAATAAAAGCCCCCAAATCCATTTTTTAACAAGTCCCTTTTTTTCTAAACTCATAAAAAGAGATAATCCCGTACTAAAAAGTAGAAAGCTGAAAATAAAGGAAGCCAAACCAAATCCCCTGTACATAAAAAAGTGACTTACTCCGGCTCCAAATTTATTCAGTAAATTTTGCGCTTCCTGATTGCGATCACTGAAGGCAGAGAGCAGACTTTGATCCTCTTTCCAGGTGAAATAAAAAGAAATAAAAGAGAAAAAAAGTGCTACGCTTAACAGCATAAGCAGACTTCCCAAAATAATTTTATTTTGTTTGGATAACCGTAAAGAAAAACGCTTTTTTGTCGTGGTCGACTTTGATTTTTTATCTTTCTTTATCATTAAGGCCTTATTGATGGGGCAAAATTACAAATTTACGAAGGATGATAGGAAAAGAATAAGATCAAAAAAGTTTTGGCAGGTAAATGATCAGTCCAACAATTACCGCGGCTATAGAAACCAGCATCACAGCACCGGCCGAAACATCTTTTATAAATCCAATTTTAGGATCGTGTTCGGGTTGAATGTAATCCGCCATTTTTTCAATAGCCGTGTTTACGCCTTCCGTACCAAGAACTAAGGCAATTGCCAGAATTTGCAATATCCATTCCGTCTCCGAAATTTCAAAATAAAATCCAATACCGGTCATTACAAGGGTTATAAAAACTTGTGTTTTTATACTCGCCTCAGTACGGAGTAACAACAAAGCACCTTTCAGCGCAAAACCCACGCTCCTAATTCTATTCAAAAAAAAATGTTCCTTAGGCATTCATTAGCGCCTCTAAGGCAGCTTTGTAATTGGGTTCATCTACTATTTCAGGAACTTGTTCGGAATAGACAACCGTTCCGTTAGCATCCAATACCACCACAGCTCTAGAATGAAGTCCCTCTAATGGGCCATCGGTAAATGCCACCTGATAGGCTGTTCCAAAATTACCATCCCTGAAATCGGATAATAATTCTACTTGGTCAATGCCTTCGGCACCACAAAAACGGCCTTGTGCAAAAGGTAAATCCTTAGAAATACATAGTACTTTGGTGTTTTCGAGTTCCGCTGCTTCTTCATTAAATTGCCGAACCGACTGTGCACAGGTTCCTGTATCTATGCTTGGGAAAATATTTAAAACCACCTTATGACCACGGTAGTCGGCCAAAGTTGCTAATGATAAATCTCCTTTAACAAGGTTAAAATCGGGTGCCTTTGATCCGGTTTTTGGAAGGTCGCCTACGGTATGAATGGTGTTGCCTTTGAGTGTAACTGTTGCCATGATTTATGTGTTTAAATTTTGTGTGAAATTAAAAAATATACGGAGGAAATGGAACTATTTTGATTAAATAAACGTTAAACCTCAGATTTATGACGGATTCTATGATGCAATGATCCTAATTTAGGCGGAAGCAGTTTTAGGGACTAATGCTTTAAGTTTTATCTTAAAAAAGGCAAAAGTTAAGGTCATAAACGGACTTAACCAATTAAAAATAGCGAACAAAAAATACTCCCCCGTTCCTACGCCCAACACCCCAGACTGATAGGCCCCGCATGTGTTCCAAGGAATAAGTACAGAAGTCACAGTTCCCGAATCTTCTAGAGTTCGACTCAAATTTTGAGGGGCAAGACCCCGGTCTGCATAGGCCTTTTTAAACATTTTACCGGGAATGACAATGGCGAGGTACTGATCACTGGCAATGGCATTTAGCCCCAGACAGCTAAGTACCGTACTGGCAAACAAACCAAATATGGTTGTAGCAAAAGATAACAGCACAGCCGTTATTTTAGAAAGGGCACCAATGGCGTCCATAATGCCTCCAAAGACCATTGCGCAACATATAAGCGCAATAGTCCATAACATGCCTTGCATTCCTCCGGCACTAAACAATTCATTTAATTTATCGTTGTCCGTTACAATGGAGGTTTCAACAAAAATAGCTCTTAACACGGCTGTTACAGGCGAATCTTTATTTAAAATTTCGAGCGTACACCCTTGGAAAATCATCGCAAAAATTCCGGCTAAACCTACGCCAACACCTAAAGCAATAAGGGGTTTTGTTTTTAGGACGATTAACAGAATAACTACTAAGGGAACGATAAACAAGTATGGGGTAATCGTAAAATAATTGGTAATGGTTTCCATAAGACCACTAATATCTGCATTCCCCGTAGTTTGCGTAGTGAAACTCAGGATGGAGAAGATCGCTAGGGTAATGAGAATGGTAGGTACCGTTGTAAAGGTCATATATCTAATATGCGTAAATAAGTCCGTACCGGCCATAGCGGGTGCTAAATTTGTAGTGTCACTTAAGGGAGACATCTTGTCACCAAAATAAGCTCCTGAAATAACAGCACCCGCTACCATGCCTCCCGATATGCCCAATGCCGTACCGATGCCCACCAAGGCAATACCTACAGTGGCCGAGGTAGTCCATGAACTTCCGGTAGCCAACGAAATTAGGGCAGCTATTATCACGGATGCGGGTAAAAAAATAGATGGATTAAGCACCTGTAGCCCGTAATATACCATGGCTGGTATAATACCGCTAACCAACCAAGTCCCCGCCAAAGCCCCCACAAGAAACAATATCATGATGGGTACAAATACACTTTTAAGGTTTTCCCAAGTTTCCGCAATCATGGATTTCAAGGTGACCTTATTAAAAAAGCCAACGACAGCAGCAAAACCACCGCCAATGAGCAAAATGAACTGGTTAGAATATTCCCCAAAAACTTCACCATCTTTAAAAAAAATATTGTACGCCAATAGCAGCATCAGCAGTACAACAGGGATAAGGGCTTCCCAAATATTTAATTTTTTATTCTCTACAATATGCGGCAGTTGGGGTTCAGAAGATTGGTTAGGATGGCTTGGCATGTATCTCTAAATAAGTTATTCGTAATATTACGATTTTCGTTTTTGTTCTGCAACCCTTTCCGCTAGGGTAATTCAAAAACACAAGGTTCTAGGGTGTAATCCCTAATTTATCCATACATTCTCTCATGAGGAGGTAGGTTCTTTGTATGTCATTATCCAAGCCTATAGAAAATCGAATAAGACCTTCGGAGAGTCCCATTTTAGCACGTTCATCTAGCGGGATTTCGGATGACGTTGAGGCACTAGGTGCCGAAAATAAAGTTTTGTAAAATCCAAGGCTTACTGCCAAATAGCCTAGTTTTTTTTGTTGCATTAGTTCCATTAGTTCATTTGCCTTTGTGGCCGATCCTACATCTACGGTCAAAAGGCCACCATAGCCATACTCCACATTCATAAGGGTATTTAATGTGTGGTGCCCCGGGTGAGAAGAGAGGCCGGGATAGACTACTCTAAATCCGTCATTTTCCAATTTACGAGCCAAAAAAAGGGTATTTTCACTATGTTTTTTTACTCGGATATGTAGCGTCCTTAAATTCTTCAGAATAGAAGCAGCGCGCGCACTATCTAAAGTGCTACCAAGTAACATCCCCGCGCCGTGTTGCACATCTTTTAAACCGAGACAAAAGTTAGATGTACCACAAACTACACCCGCTACACAATCTCCGGTGCCATTAATAAACTTCGTTAAACTGTGTATCACAATAGCGGCACCCCATTTGGCGGGAGTCATAGTTAATGGAGAAAATGTATTGTCTACCACTAACGGTATATTATGGCTTTTACCTACCGCCGAAAGCTTCTGAATATCCGCAACTTCCAAAAGAGGGTTGCTAAGCGATTCACAATAAATCACTTTGGTTTTCGGTTTTATCGCTTGCGCCACTAAGGCTGTATCTGTAAAATCTACAAAAGTGGTAGTAATATTAAATTTCGGTAAAAAATGTTTCAGAAAAGCGTACGTACCACCGTAAATGGTTCGACTGCACACAATATGGTCTCCGGCACTGCATAATTGCAGTATCACCGCAGTAATGGCCCCCATACCACTAGCCGTTACGTTAGCACTCTCAGTGCCTTCTAAGGTTGCCAAAGTCTGACCAAGGTACAGATTAGAAGGGGAGGAGTGCCTGCTGTATAAATAGCAACCTTCGGTATTGCCCTCAAAGGTATCGAACATGGTTTTGGCGGAAAGAAATGTATAGGTCGATGAGTCTGAAATTGAGGGATTTACCCCGCCAAACTCCCCAAAATACTGTAAGTCCTGTATCTGATCAATTGCGTTATGTGTCATTCTAAAATAATTTTTAATTGATTAAATTAATGTATCCTAGATAAATAATCAATACTATTATTATTAATTAGTTTTAAAAACTATACATTAGTATATATTTAGATTTTAAACTTGATATGCGTCCAAATTTATCTTAAAATCAGAATGAGTTACAAAAGCGGTGAGGTACAATTTAGAACATGGAAAATACCAGTGGATTCTTAATTTTTGTGTTAATGAATGCGTCATAAAGTAATTTTGAAAGGCGAGAAAAATGCCTTAACAAGCTTAATTTTTGCTGTTAATCTAAAGATTCCCCGACCCAAGGGTCGGAGTTTGCCATTTATCGCTCCTTTGGAGAGGTCGGAACTGCCTTTTTGCAGTTCCGGGTGAGGTAAAATACAAAATTTCGGTTTTTGGCTCAAAGGCCAAAATGAAACTGGCGAAACCCGTACTGAGCGCAGCAGAACTATACCTCTATGGCTTGACTCGGGAATAGTCAGTTTCAAGAAATTTTTTATTGGGCTGTTATCGCTCCTAATGAAACGATTTAATTTAAAAAATTGAAATGAAAAAATTGGATGAAGTAGATGCACAATTGCTTCAATTACTACAGGAAGACAGTAAGAAAACGAACAAAGAATATGCCCATCGGTTGCATTTGTCAACCACGGCTGTTTACGAACGCATTAAGCGTCTGGAGCGTACAGGCGTTATTGAAAAATATGTGGCTCTGGTGAACCGAAAAAAAGTTGATAAACAATTATTGGTTTTTTGCCATGTAAAATTGGTGCAGCACAACAGGGCATTTGTATTACAGTTTGAGCGCGAGATTTTGCAACTTAAAGAGGTCGTATCCTGCTACCATGTAAGTGGCGATTATGATTATATTTTAAAAGTGTATGTGCGCGATATGGAAGCTTATCGGGAATTTATGGTAACTAAGCTAACCGCATTGCAACATATCGGAAGCACACACAGCACTTTTGGCATTAGTGAGATTAAAAATACCACCGCCATAATGCTAACTTCATAAATAGTTTTGGAGGTTTTAATCATCAAAAAACAGGGCATTCCCCTTAAAATGGGTGTTGTTGAAACCTAAAACATTTGTACTTTTGTAAGGCTTAATTATAAATTTTTCACAAAGAGATTATGAAGGAATACGATGTAGCCATTATAGGATCCGGCCCGGGCGGATATGTTGCCGCCATACGTTGCGCACAATTGGGAATGAAAACTGCCCTGATAGAAAAATATGCTACTTTAGGTGGCACCTGTCTTAATGTGGGTTGTATTCCCTCTAAAGCGCTACTCGATTCATCGCACCATTACGAAGACGCATTAACTCATTTTGAAGAACACGGTATTACCATTTCCGGGGAAATAAAAATAAATTTAGAACAAATGATTGCGCGCAAGCAAGCGGTCGTGGATCAAACCTGTGCGGGTGTCAAATTTTTAATGGATAAAAATAAAGTCGACGTCTACGAAGGTTTAGGCAGTTTTAAAGATGCTACCCATATCGAAATCAAAAAAAATGATGGGTCGCAAGAAACTATTCAGGCAAAAAATAGTATTATAGCTACAGGTTCTAAACCGTCTAGTTTACCTTTTATAACAATAGACAAGGAACGCGTAATCACTTCTACAGAAGCTTTAAAATTAAAGGAAATTCCTAAACATTTACTAATTATAGGTGGCGGTGTTATTGGATTAGAATTAGGGCAAGTGTACAAGCGTTTAGGCAGCGATGTAACTGTAATAGAATATATGGATCGCATACTTCCCACTATGGATGCTTCCTTGTCTAAAGAGTTAACCAAAGTACTTAAAAAACAAAAAGTACAGTTTGCATTGTCGCACAAAGTAAGCTCTGTAGAACGCAAAGGAACAACGGTTACCGTAAAAGCAACGGATAAAAAAGGTGAAGAAATTACGTTTAATGGCGATTATTGCTTGGTGGCGGTAGGCAGAAGTGCCTACACCGAAGGGTTAAATTTAGATGCTGCCGGTGTACACATGGAAGAGCGAGGCCGCATTGCCGTGAATGACCAACTACAGACCAATATCGCTACTATTTATGCTATTGGTGATGTCATTAAAGGTGCCATGTTGGCGCATAAGGCAGAGGAAGAGGGTACCATGGTGGCCGAAATTTTAGCAGGTCAGAAACCCCATATAAATTACAACCTTATCCCGGGTGTTGTCTATACGTGGCCTGAAGTAGCTGCCGTGGGTAAAACCGAAGAAGAACTTAAAGAGGCCGGCATCTCATATAAAGTAGGGCAATTTCCGATGCGCGCTTTAGGTCGTGCCAGAGCCAGTATGGATTTGGACGGTTTTGTAAAAATTCTTGCCGATAAAAACACCGATGAAGTGTTGGGGGTGCATATGATCGGTGCACGATGTGCCGATTTAATTGCTGAGGCCGTAACCGCTATGGAATTCAGGGCATCAGCCGAAGACATCTCTAGAATGAGCCATGCGCATCCTACTTTTGCTGAAGCAATAAAAGAAGCGGCATTGGCAGCTACCGATAATAGAGCATTGCATATCTAGCAGTCTTGTTCCAAGTTTAACCCTGTGTTATTAACAACAAAAGCCATATCATCGTACGAATACATTGATATGGCTTTCTTGAAAAGGCAGCAAATTTTGATTTCCTACATTACTGTAAGAAGGCAACCATTGATTGCATTTGCCACACTATTTCAACGTTTGAAACATATAGATGGCTTAAAAACAATCTAGGGATGTTTCTATTTGTTGTCTTATGCGTGCTTATTTTAAAACAAATTTGCATTTATTTTACTTGTAAGGCTCATAATTTTGTTTTCGAAAGTTTTCAATTTTCACAAACAAAAGATATCTTATTTAGACCGTAACCAGAGGGTTTGGTTTTTTATAATCTACCCACAACAAAACAAAGAACGTAAACTTTGTAAGGATAGAGAGTCACTTGCGGGGCAAGTTTTTCGTTTTCCTTTGTTTAAATATACGACAAATAGTTATAAATTCCCAAACTTTTTCAGAAAAACAAATCAACACCTTATGCACTATAGTTATTAACAATAGTTCATAAAAAAAAGCAACCTGTACAGGTTGCTTTTTTAAATAAAAATTTTTAACGTTTATTAGCCACGAATTTCCTTAATTCGTGCCTTCTTACCAGTGAGACCCCTGAAGTAATAAATACGAGAGCGTCGTACTTTACCGCGTTTGTTCACTTCTATTTTTTGTAGTGCCGGCATATTCACAGGAAAAATTCTTTCTACTCCTACCGTACCCGACATTTTTCTTATGGTAAATGTTTCTGTAGCACCTGTTCCTTTTCGCTGTATTACAACACCTTTAAAAAACTGGGTACGCGTTTTTTCACCTTCCTTAATTTCATAATATACCGTTATGGTATCACCTGCTGAAAATTGAGGAAAATCCTTTTTAGTTACAAATTCGTTCTCAACAAATTTTATTAATTCTTCCATTGTTTCGATTTACAATTACACATCAAAGCAACATTCACGGATATCGTCAGAGGTTGGTTTTAGCGAGTGCAAAAATAGCGCATATATCTTAAATAACAAGGGAATATAACTCAAATTTTACAGAAAGTATCCTATTAGTCCATTATTCTAGAAGATCTGGTCTAAGTTTGGCGGTTCGTCGTAATGCTTCTTCTTCTCTCCAAGCTTCAATTTTAGAAAAATTGCCACTAAGTAATACCTCCGGAACCTTTATGCCTTTATACTCCGATGGCCGTGTATACACCGGAGGTGCCAACAAATTGTCTTGAAACGTATCGGTTAATGCCGAGGTTTCATTGCTAAGCACGCCAGGGATTAACCTAATGACCGCATCACACAATACGGCAGCCGCAAGTTCACCTCCCGAAAGCACATAATCACCAATAGATATTTCTTTAGTAATAAACATATCCCGAACACGCTGATCAACTCCTTTGTAATGGCCACAAAGAATGATGATGTTTTGGAGTAGCGACATCGAATTTGCTGTTTTCTGATTTAATGTAGCTCCATCGGGCGTCATATAAACCACTTCATCATACGCTCGTTCCGATTGTAAAGCACTAATGCATTTATCTATGGGTTCAATGGTCATGACCATTCCGGCACCACCACCAAATTGATAATCATCTACCTGTTTGTAATTGTTGGTGGTATAATCTCTAAGGTTGTGCAAATGAATTTCAACCAATCCTTTGTCTATAGCCCTTTTTAAAATAGAAGCTTCAAACGGACTTTTCAATAGTTCGGGAAGCACAGTTATAATATCAATGCGCATGCTGATAGTTTAATGGAAATTGATATGGATAGGGTTATAAACTTTTCGGGGTGCAGCCTATTATCTGCCTTTACAATAACGAAAACAATACAATTGCCTTGTTTACTTCATTACAAAAATGTTAGCATTACGATTACCAACAAAACAGTTCCTATATGCTATTTCGTTTTTTTGTGCTTATTGATCTCGTCCTGCAATTGCCGGCTTATTTTTTGTTCCCGTTCCAACGCCCTTCGTCGGTGATCTTCATATTCAATTTCAATTTCAGATAAGGCTGTTTTGGCTTCTTGGGTTAATACATTACTGTTCCTGAATTTATATACGAACAAGGCAAGCAACACTAAAAGTCCAATAATGATCGTCCACATGATGGCATTATACGAGCCTTTAGCAATAGGTATGCCTAGAAATGACATACTATCTTTTTCTTCGGACACTTGAGATAAACTTTGAGTCGTTTCTTCTAGTTTTTTATTTAATGCTTGTATGGTAATTTCATTTTCGGCAATAACACTTTGTAATTCTATGGAATTTTTAGAGGCTACTTTAAGCGAATCTAGAATATTTTGCCGCAACTTGTAAAGATTGGCTTCCCGGACAACCTCGTACCGCACCCCATCTGCACGATAATTTCCTGATTTCTGAAAGATAAATTCAAATTGATCACTAATTGGACCTCCATCGAGCGACAGTTTTGCGTCATCTTCATCTGTGTTTTGCGCAAATTGTAGCTGACAAAAAAGTAGGGCGACTACAAAATAAACAATTCTTACGGTTTTCATGTTGTACATTATTGTTAATGATTTAGAGCACACTAATGTAATTCAATAATCCTAATAATTAAAAAAAATGGCTAACAGAAATACAATTTCTATGTTGAAAGTCTTATTTTTAAAAGTATAGATATTTGACTATAACCTATTTAAAAACAAAAAGAGCACTGAAATCAGTGCTCTTTTTTAAATCGTTGTATCGCTTATTGAAATATGATTTTCTCCTTTTCGCCTTTTTCATTAAGCATGGTTATGATGGTTCTTCCGTAACGCGAAATTTTACCGAACAACACTTTCGCTTCCTGAATATCGTCTATTTCTTCATCGCCTATGGCAAGCAACACGTTTCCTTCTAAACCATAACCTCTGTAGGTCTCAGGAACACCGACTACTTTTACACCTTTTTTGGTTTTAAATTGCTTTTTATCTTTATCGGTAAGATTTTTTACTGTTAAACCCATAGTAGGTACATTTAAAGTTTGTCTTTCTTTTAATGTTACAGGCACCGTAAATTGTTCTCCGTTTCTATCGATAGTTACTTCTATCTGATCCTTTGGTCTTTTGGTAGCAATATATCCTGTAAGATCGGCAAATTTTCGAACAGCAACATTGTCTACCTTTTTAATGATATCACCACTTTTTAGATCGGCATCATACGCACCCGAATCTTCTTCGACCTCTCCAATAAAAACACCTTCAATTTCATTAAGTCCATTTTCTATGGCATAAGGCGAATTCATAGGTGGACTAAGAATACCCAGCATTCCCGTCTGCACATTACCATATTCCATAATATCTTCCACTACTTTTTTGGCAATATTACTGGGTACTGCAAAAGAATAACCCACATAAGATCCGGTTTGGGAAGTTATCGCGGTATTGATACCTATTAAGTCGCCATTGGTATTTACCAAGGCGCCCCCACTATTGCCCGGATTTACAGCAGCATCTGTTTGAATAAACGATTGATTTCCACCTAAATCCCTCGCTTTTGCACTTATTATACCTGCAGTAACTGTTGAAGTTAAATCAAAAGGATTGCCCACAGCCAACACCCATTGGCCAATTTTTGTATTATCAGAATCACCAAAAGCTAAATACGGTAATTTATCCTCTGCATTTATTTTTAGTAAGGCAATATCGGAATTAGGATCGGTACCAATTAATTCGGCATCATAATTTTTATTGTTGTTTAAGGTAACTTGGAGTTTATTGCTATTGGCAATAACATGATTATTGGTTACTATATAGCCATCAGAAGAAATAATTACACCAGAACCTTTACCTACCTGTGGCTGTTGGCTGCCCCCGGAACCGTAAAAGAATTCCATTAAACTTTGCGGTGCTTGATTAAGGGTTACATTCTTCACGTGAACTACAGCATTAACGGTGTTTTGCGCTGCTATAGTAAAATCAACTTCATTTATTCCGGAGCCCTTGGCCGAGGTTGGCGTATAGCTTGTTGTTATAAAAGAAGCCGGACTATCGTTTGCTACCACCTGAATATTGGTTTTCTCAAAAAACACCTTATAGGCGCCTAGTGTAACTACTCCGGCAAAAATGGAAACCATTAACAAACTTCCGATTTTTTTCATAAAATAAAATGTTTTAAAGATTAGCTACACGAAATTACTTGTTTTTAGAACCAGTGTCAATAGGTTTAACTCGGTTTTAACTGTAAAATTTACCCTAAATAAATTCTATCTTTGCATCTACTGAATAGTGCATATGGAACTCACATTTTACAAATATCAAGGTACAGGAAACGATTTTGTGATGATAGATAATCGAAATGAAATTTTTCCAAAACAATCTACCGAGCAAATTGCGCAACTATGCCATCGAAAATTTGGTATTGGTGCCGATGGGCTTATTTTGTTAGAGAACGAAAAGGGGGTAGATTTTAAAATGGTTTATTACAATGCAGACGGTAAGGAAAGTACCATGTGTGGTAATGGAGGCCGTTGTCTGGTAGCATTCGCCAAAGAACTGGGTATTATAGAAAACAAGGCTCAATTTATGGCCGTAGATGGCCTGCATCATGCCACGCTTACTAAGGATCAGATTTGTCTTCAGATGCAAGATGTAGCTACAATACACGAAAAGCCGAATGCCCTATTTCTTAGTACGGGATCGCCACATCACGTGCAATGTGTAGCACACCTTAATCGGTTTAATGTCGTTAAGGAGGGTGCCAAATTGCGCTATGGTATTTATGGTGCAACGGGAAGCAATATTAATTTTGTGCAACAAATATCTAATTCTCATTTTGAAGCTCGTACCTATGAAAGAGGGGTAGAAGACGAAACTCTATCATGCGGTACGGGGGTTACTGCTGTGGCGATAGCCATGCACTATTGGGGAAAAACGGAGGCGCAAAACGTGTTGATTAGTACTCCGGGTGGAGATTTGGAAGTTTCGTTTACAAGTGAAAATAAAAAATACAAACACATAGTGTTAAAAGGGCCGGCAAAGCTGGTTTTTAAAGGTCAACTACGATGTTCATAAAAGGAGACTTTATTTACTTGAGAGCTCTGGAAATGGGAGATTTAGACTTTCTATATGAATTAGAAAACAACCCTGCCGTATGGGAAATTAGTGGCACCACCGCACCGTACTCCAAGCACGTACTTCGGATGTATTTGGACAATGCGCATCGCGATATTTATGACGTTAAGCAATTACGCTTGTGCATTTGTAAGCATAATGATGCAGCCATTGGTCTTTTGGATTTATTCGATTTTGACCCAAAAAATCGTAGGGCTGGTGTGGGTATTATCATTTCTCAGGCTACAAATAGAAATCAAGGTGCCGGACAAGAAGCACTGCAATTGCTTTCTGATTATGCCTTTTCCGTATTAAACCTAAAGCAGCTCTATGCCAATGTGCTAGAAGACAACGATGCAAGTATTCATTTATTTAAAAAATTGGGTTTTGCGGAAGTTGGGTTAAAAAAGGACTGGATTTTGTCTCAGAACGGATTTAAAAATGAGATCCTATTACAAAAAATAAACAACCTATGTACCTAAAAAAAATAGTGTGGCTCATTCTGCTGATCGGACTCTTGTGTTGTGGGGCGTTTGCCTATATGGTGTACCAAGCCATTTTTAGTTCCAACACCACGTTTTCAGAAAATGAGGTGGTTCTTTATATACCAACCGGAACAACATTCGACGAGATGCGACCCATTTTAGACCCTTACATTGAAGACCTGAGTACTTTTGAAAAAATTGCTCAAAAAAAAGGCTATACCGCGAACATAAAAGGAGGTAAATATGTGCTGCGTAAAGGCATGAGCAATAACGACATGATTAATACATTGCGCAACAATAACATACCGGTTAAGGTGTCTTTTAATAACCAAGAAACGGTTTCTGATTTGGCAGGACGGATTGCTTCGCAAATTGAGGCCGACAGTGTTTCTTTACTAACTGCTTTTAATGAACTTAGCTATTTAGATACTATCGGATTTAATGCGCACCACAAGCTTTCTTTGTATATTCCGAATAGTTATGAATTTTTTTGGAACACTTCGGCAACACAATTCCGCGAACGCATGCGCAAGGAATACGATCGCTTTTGGAACGAAGAACGATTACAAAAGGCTAGCAAATTAGGATTGACTCCTTTAGAAATAAGCACCTTAGCGTCTATTGTACACAAAGAAACCGCAAAGGTAGATGAACGACCGCGGGTGGCCGGTGTTTATTTGAATAGGTTGCGCAAAGGGATGTTGCTTCAGGCAGACCCCACTGTTATATATGCACTTAAATTGCATTCAGGAGATTTTAATACGGTGTATAAGCGAGTGCTTTATAAAGATTTAACCTTAGATTCGCCTTACAATACCTATAAATATGCAGGATTGCCACCGGGTCCAATAGCCATGCCCGACATTACAGCCATTGATGCCGTTCTTAATCCGGAAGCGCATGACTACCTTTATTTTGTGGCCAACGTAACCGATTTTGGCTATCATAAGTTTGCAAAAACCTTGACTCAACATAATAAAAACAAAGAGGAATATGTCCGATGGATTAATTCTCAGCAGATTAAAAGGTAAGTTTCTTATCCCATTTTTAAGACATTTTAACTAAAAACAGCCGTTTTTAGTTAAAACTTTAGGCATAGCACGTCCAAAAGAAAGAATTCAGACGTATATTTGCCGAGTGAAATTTAAGCGTGCCATTTACGTTCGGCAGTGAGTCTTAAGAAAACAATTCTATGAGAAAGTGGATGAATTTTATTTGTCCTCTTATCGTGATCTTTATTTTATTGAGTTTCGGATTTAGAAGCCCATCAGCCAAGGTGGTGGTTCCTGAAAATCTTAAAGTAAAGCAACCTACTAAAGTTTTGTTCCCCAAAAACAAAACTTATTTTGCGCAAGCTATGGCTGTACCTCCTTTTCTAGGGAGTTCGTACGTAGGGTTCAAGGAGGCGTTGGCTTTCAAAGAATCTAAGGGCAACTACTTTACCATTAACACCTTAGGATATTTAGGCAAGTATCAGTTTGGTATTGGTACATTAGAATTAATGGGGGTTTACAATGCGACCCGATTTTTAAACGATCCTGTGCTTCAAGAAAAGGCTTTTCAAACGAATGTGGCCAGAAACAAATGGATTCTGCGCAAAGACATACCTCGTTTTGTAGGCAAAAAAATGAAAGGAATAGAGATTACGGAGTCGGGCATTCTGGCAGCGGCACATTTGGCCGGTCCGGGTAATGTAAAAAAATTCCTCCGATCTGGTGGCGAATTGGATGCTAGTGATGACTTTGGAAGTAGTGTGGCATACTACATGAAAAAATTCTCAGGATACGACATTTCTCATGTGATTCCTGAGCAAAATCCAAGGATTCCAAAAACGTAATGCGTAGTGTCTAAAACGCCCATGTAAAAATAGCGAGCTTAAGGAATATGATTATTCTATGGCATTGCACGAGGTCGCTTAAAAGCAATAAAATAAACACTTGAAAATGGGAAAGCCGCATCGGTAAAACGATGCGGTTTTTTTATGCCTGTATTAAAAATATAGTCGGTTTTTTGTGAAGATCTAAAGTGATATTTCTCCAATCCATTATCTTTTTAGTTGCAATGAATTCACCGGAGAGGGTTAATTCACAACCAATGCAAAGCAGGGTAGAGGGTGCTAGCACTTTAAGCAATTCTGTATAGAGCTTATCATTACGATAAGGCGTTTCAATGAAAATTTGCGTCTGTCCGGTTTCTTTAGACCATTTCTCCAATTTTTTTAGGACACTTTTTCGCTCAGAGGCATCAATAGGCAAGTAACCATTAAATGCAAAATTCTGACCGTTTAATCCGCTTGCCATTAAAGCAAGGACAATGGATGATGGGCCAACCAAAGGCACAACGCGTATCCCTTTTTCGTGGGCAAGTGCCACCACATCAGCACCCGGATCTGCAATGCCGGGGCATCCTGCCTCTGAAATAACCCCCACGTGTTGCCCCGCCAAACAAGGTTCTAAAAAAATGGGGAGCGCTTCCTTTTCCGTAAATTTATTCAGAATCTGGATGTGCAACCCCGGCTGAGACTTATTAGAACTAATTTTTTTTATGAAATGCCGTGCGCTTTTCTCATTTTCTACAATAAAATGATCAATCCCTTCAATGGTTCTCTTTATTGATAAAGGAAGTACCTCTAAAGGCTCATTATCACCCAAAGTGGTTGGTATTAAAAATAAGGTGCCCTTTGGTACTGTATTCATTTCCCTTGAATTAGTTTTGTGGCGATGGCATTACAGGCAACATCAATCAACTGAAAAACAGACTCAAATGCAGCGTCATTTTCATAATAAGGATCCGGAACATCAGCAGATGCCAAAGAAACCTCTTCTAACAGCAATTTAATTTTTGATGATTGCCTTGTTGTATCTGCTAAAGCTAATAGATCTTTATAATTGGCACGATCCATTGCGTAAATTATATCAAAATTGGAAAAGTCTTCTTTGGTAAATTTTCTACAGCGTTGCTGCGAAATATCTATCCCATTTTTTTTTGCTACGGCAATGCTACGGCGATCCGGTGGTTTTCCTATATGAAACCCTGCAGTACCCGCAGAATCAACGAAAACCTTAAGGGCATCTACTTTGTTTTTTAAAATACCTTCGGCCAAAGGTGACCTACAAATATTACCAAGACACACCATTAAAATATTGATTTTCATTTAGTTATGAAAATTTCTTACTAATGTCGTCTATGTATTTTCTAAATTGCTTATCGGTTTCTGCAAGGTTATCTACTGTTTTGCAGGCATGGAGTACAGTAGCATGATCTCTTTTGCCTATTTGAGAACCTATACTTGCTAAGGAAGCCTTCGTATATTTTTTAGCAAAAAACATAGCCAATTGTCTGGCTTGTACAATGTGCCGTTTACGTGTCTTAGACTGTAAGGTACTTACATCCATTTCAAAGTAATCGGATACTACTTTTTGGATGTAGTCAATGGAAACCTCACGCTTGGTATTCTTCACAAATTTCTCTACCACTTGCTGAGCCAACTCCAAAGTTACTTCCTTCTTATTAAACGAAGACTGAGCAATTAGCGATATAATGGCACCTTCTAATTCTCGAATATTACTTTTGATATGTTTTGCCACATAATCTATAATATCATCGGGCATTTCTACACCATCACGATACAATTTATTGTTCAGTATGGCCACACGTGTTTCGTAATCCGGGGTTTGTAATTCTGCGGATAACCCCCATTTAAAACGCGATAAAAGACGTTGCTCTATATCCTGCATATCTACGGGAGCTTTGTCGGAAGTTAATATAACCTGTTTCCCATTTTGATGCAAATGGTTAAAAATGTGGAAAAACACGTCTTGGGTGCCCGATTTACCAGAGAGAAATTGCACATCATCAATGATCAACACATCAATTAACTGATAAAAATGGATAAAATCGTTTCGGGTATTCTTTTTTACCGATTCTATATATTGCTGGGTAAATTTTTCCGCCGATATATAAAGTACCGTACGTTCGGGGTATTTATCTTTTATTTCTACCCCTATGGCATGAGCCAAATGCGTTTTACCTAAGCCAACGCCACCAAAGATTAAAAGGGGATTAAAGGAGGTTCCTCCCGGCTTGTTAGCAACTGCCATCCCGGCTGATCTTGCCAATCTGTTAGAATCACCTTCCAAAAAATTATCAAAATTATAATTGGCATTTAATTGAGATTCTATTTTAATGTTGCGGATGCCCGGGATTACAAAGGGGTTTTTTAATTCAGGATTTTTAGATTTTATGGGCACATCTAATTCTTGAGGGCTCATGTTGGCTCTGTTAGAACTAGGAATTCGTTCCGTAAAAGGCTCACGATTTCCGTAGGTGTTCTCCATCTTAATGATGTACACCAGTTTTGCGGTTTCCCCTAATTCTTTGGTAAGTGCTACTTTTAATAATTTCACATAATGCTCCTCGAGCCATTCATAAAAAAATTTACTAGGAACCTGTATGCTAAGTGCATTATCGGAAAGTTTTACGGGTTTGATGGGTTCAAACCATGTTTTGAATGCCTGTGGTTGGATATTATCCTTAATAAAATCCAAACAATTCTTCCATACGGAAATTTCAGTAACACTCATTTTTAATATTTTCCTTACTGGGGGTTGGTTAGTAACTTATATAAAATAGCTTGCCTAACATCACCATTTTTTGGTAATCAGGAGCATGGCAAATATGTGAACAATTATTCTAAAAAAAAAATCATTTAGGGTTGAATTTACCCTTTTTTTTCCTCATGTTGTGCCTCTCAAAATGAATTCCCTAAATATATAATTTTTAATGCTATAAACATGAATAATAATACGATTTCTTTTCGCGTTCGCTATGGCGAAACCGACCAAATGGGCGTTGTCTATCACGGTAATTACCCGCAATATCTGGAGATGGGGCGTGTAGAGTGGCTACGCAATCTTGGTTTTTCTTATAAAAAAATGGAAGAAAACGGTATTATGTTGCCCGTATTTTCTCTACTGATAAAGTACAAAAAATCGGCCTATTATGACGATGTGCTTTACTTAGAAACCCGCTTGGTTAAAAGACCAGCTGTGAAGATCGAATTTGAGTACAGCATACGCAACGAAGCACAGGAAATTTTAGTAGAAGCCAATACTGTATTAGCATTTATAGACATGAAAACAAAACGCCCTATACCCTGTCCGGATTACCTGATGGAGAAGATCAATTTAGCCAGCAGCTAGTCTGCAGCAGCTAAAAGCACCACTTGGATTCCGGGCACACTTTCTAAATTTTCCACGAAAGGGGTCACTTCGGTTTCCCTAACAGCTACATCCAAAATACAGTTCATTGAAAAGTGTTGCGCATTTACAGTTGCATTTTGCTGTTTTATGATGCGCATTACTTTGTCCATTTCGGGGTAACCAAAATGAATTCGAATTTGTTTTTGAAGGGTCATCACAATGATGTGCGAAGTATTTAAAGTCTGCTGTGCCGTTGTTTTATAGGCCTGTATTAACCCGCCTACGCCTAATTTTGTGCCACCAAAAATTCGTGCTACTGCCACTAAGATATTGGTAAGATCATGACTTTGTATTTGGCCGTAAATAGGCATTCCTGCCGAGTTATAGGGTTCCCCATCATCCGAAACCCGATGTTGAATGTCATGTACTCCCAATTGCCATGCAAAACATACATGATTTGCAGTAGGATGATTTTTTCGTATGGTTTCCAGATGTTCTTTCACCTGATAGTCATGTTGTAATGGGAAAGCATACCCATAAAACTTACTTTTTCTATCCTTATAAAGCACTCCTATGGTCGCTTTATCCAATGTTCTGTAAAGATCTATGTCTTCATTTTTCTTCAAAATAAAAGCACTAATAAAATACTAACAACAGCTAATAATACGCCCGTCCAATTTCTAAAATTTAGCCTTTCCTTGAAAAGCACAATGCCCAATAGCGTCGATAAAAGTACGATAGCCACGTTGTTCACCGTAAATACTGATGCGCTGTTCAAGGTTTCACTCTTCAGAGCACGTAACAAAAAGTGAATGCTAAAATAATTGGGGACACCCAATATAATACCACCCAACAAATTTTTAATATTGATCTTTAAAGGTCTTTTATGTGAATTTACCAACATAAAAAGGCTACCAGTGCCCGCCGCACCAAAAAAAACTACAGTAGAAAATAAAGGATAATCTGTGGGTTCCATTTGCTGTTCTTGCAAAAACTTAATTCCTGCATCAATAAAACCGGAACCTAAAAAGACAAGCAACGGCAGCAGCAGTGTTCTAGTTTCTAAAGTCAATTTTTGATCTTTTAGTGTGCAGAGGTACACCGCGACTACTGCAAGACAAATTCCCATTGCATTCAATAGCGTAACCTTTTCCTGATACCACCATACGCCAAACACCACAGGGATAACAAAAGACATTTTCGTCGCAACAGATGCCACCGACACTCCTAAATTTTGTGCCGTTTTTGCCATAACATTAAACACCAAAATGAACAAAATTCCTAGTGCCAAGGTGCCCCAAAACCACGACTTTTGACTAAGATTGTAGGTGCTTACCTCTTTGGTGTAGAAAAAGGTACTCACTAATCCGGCCACAAAATAATTCGCTACAATTGCATAAAACGTTTCAATTTTGAGTACTGAAAATAACTTGAATACTACAAATAGGACACTCGAAAACAAAATACTCATGGCTAAATCCCACATCTTACCAGTCCAATTTAAGTTCGGTGACTTCTTCTTTACCTACCAAAAGATGCCATGTTTTTATACCTAAAGTAGCAGCGGCATCCGTGTTTTCTTTGGTGTCGTCTATAAAAAGGGTTTCTTCTGCCTTTAGCCCATTGCGCTGAAGTACAAAGGTGAAGATTTCTGTATCTGGCTTTCGCATTTGAATTTCATGCGACAAGTAAAACTGCTCAAAAGCTTGTTTAAATCGATTAAATTTTTCCTTCCCCATACGCTTTGCTACATGCGGAATGTGCAAGGCATTGGTATTGCTTAATAAAAATAATCGGTGCGATTTGACCTTAGCTAAGGTCTCTATAAATTCCAAACGATGATCCGGAAAGTCTAGTAACATCCCGTTCCAAACTTTTATAATTTCCGATGGTTTAGCCTCCGGGATAATGTGGTTGAGTGCGCCAATAAATGCATCGGACGAGAGTGCGCCGACCTCATATTGTTCATTGAGTTTCACAATTTCGGGAAGTGCATCAAAGCTGCCGCCCCATTTTACAAATTCGCGAATTACTATTTCCTTGTCTAAATTGATGAAAACATCGCCAAAATCGAAAATGATATTTTTAATCATGAGTTACTATAGTTAATTGATCTGAACCTATTTTTTCTATGGATTTTGTTGCACCCCGTAGTTCCGGCGCCCTTGTGCCGCTTCCAAATACGGTAGCTCCGGTAAATATCCGAGCTTCATCCCATAAATGGCTATCAATAAAGGCTTGTAGCGTAATAGCACCTCCTTCAATAATGAGACTTAGAATTTGGTGTTGGTACAACAACGCACAAATTTGTGTTGTTATTTCCTTAGAAAAATCAATGACTTCATACCTAATACCTTCTTTGTACCGAGATGAATTGGCAATTTGGGTAATAATGATGGTTGGTACCGTATTATCTAGCACATAAAAATCGCCTTCAATTTTCAAATCTTTATCTATAATAATGCGTATCGGTGGTTTGCCGTTCCAAAGACGGAGGTCAAGGCGGGGATTATCTTGTAAAACAGTACTTGTGCCTACTAAAATTCCTTGTTCTTGGCTGCGCCATTGGTGCACCCTTTGTCTAGAATGGGCATTAGAAATCCAATAAGGCTCTCGTTGAACACTTCGTTCGCGCTTATCGGGCGCAATAAAACCATCTATGGTCTGTGCCCATTTTAAAATAATATAAGGTCGTTTTTGAGTATGGAAGGTTAAAAATCTACGGTGATGTTCCTTACAAGCAGCCGCCAAGATCCCTACCGTAACGTGGCACCCTGCATCCTTAAGTTTCTGTACTCCTTGTCCTGCCACTTTTTCATGCGGATCTAATATACCTACCACCACCTTGCGAATGCCATGGGCCACGATATAATCGGCACAAGGGGGCGTCTTTCCAAAATGAGAACAGGGTTCTAAACTTACATAGAGTGTAGCATCTGCAAGTAATGACACATCCGCAACCGAATTTATAGCATTTACCTCGGCATGCGGACCGCCAAAGGGACTCGTAAATCCTTCTCCAATGATGCGTTTGTTATGCACAATAACACATCCGACCATAGGGTTCGGAAAGGTCGTTCCCCATCCATTTTTAGCCAATTGAATACATCGGGAAATATATTTTTCATGTATCTTCACACGGTAAAAATAACACAATAAAAGGTACGGTTTTATAAAAATGGACAAAGCCATTATTAGAGCAATTACGCCCAACGATAATCCTCATGTGGCCACCGTGATCCGCTGCGTATTGGAAGATTTAGGTGTTCCCAAAGTGGGTACAGCATATGCAGATAAAGCCTTGGATGGCATGTATGAACATTATAATAGGCTTAAAGCCAGCTATTTTGTTGTTGAAGAAGAAGGAAAAATTCTGGGATGTGCGGGAATTGCACCCTTAGATAATTTTGAAGGCAATGTGTGCGAGTTGCAAAAAATGTACTTTTTAGAAGTTGCCAGAGGTCGGGGACTAGGACGTAAAATGATTCAGATTTGCTTGGAAAAAGCACGAGAATTTGGGTTTGAAAAGTGTTATTTAGAAACCATGCCCTATATGAAAGATGCCCAAAAGTTGTATCTAAAAACCGGCTTCAGCTATATCGATGCACCCATGGGCAACACCGGACACTATTCTTGTCCGGTTTGGATGTTGTTAGACTTATAATGGATTATGCAGCTAAAGGAAATCAGAACTATTTTTCACAAAGAGTTAGATTCGCTTTTTCCCAATGAAGAGGTAGATCAGTTTTTTTTTATGTTGATAGACCATTATTTAAACCTACATCGGTTAGATCTAGCGTTGCAACCCAATCTCATCATTTCTAAAGAAGAAGAAACGCCACTCTTTGAAGGTCTTAGCAAACTAAAAATGGAATGTCCCATACAATACATATTGGGAACATCCCATTTTTTTGGAATGGATTTACATGTCAATAAACATGTCCTAATCCCCCGTCCGGAGACGGAAGAATTGGTAGCATGGATACTCGCAGATTTAAAAAATAAAGAAACCCAAACTACGATTTTGGATATTGGCACGGGAAGTGGATGTATGGCCATCACCATGGCAAAGCATTGTCCAACTGCAAAAGTGTATGCCTTGGACGTTTCTGAAGAGGCACTTAAAATCGCTATGCAAAATGCCCTAAATCAGGATGTCGCTATTGAATTTATCCATGCCGATATTCTTCAAATTAAAAATCTGGGAATTGCGTTCGATCTTATTGTTTCCAATCCGCCTTATGTCAGAACTATGGAAAAAAAGGAGATGAAAGGGAACGTGCTTCAACATGAGCCGGAACAGGCACTTTTTGTGCCGGATTCTGATCCGCTTCTTTTTTACCGAAACATCACCAAATTTGCTAAAAACAATCTCAGGGAAAATGGGGCACTCTATTTTGAAATCAACCAATATTTAGGAAAAGAAACGGAGCAACTTTTAAAAGACCAACATTTTTCAGAAATTGAAATGCGAAAAGATCTTTTTGACAATGATCGCATGTTAAAAGGTATTTGGACAAAAAGATCGCAAACCTGAAAGCGTTAACGAAAAAGCGAGGCATAGATTAGATGAAAAAGAATCATAGTAACCACCTAACTAAATCAACATAGCATACTTCTATATGGATATAAAATTGCACATAGCAGCACTCCGGAAGGAACTGAATACCCATAATTACAATTATTATGTATTAGATGAACCAACCATAACGGATTATGAGTTTGATATCAAATTAAAAGAACTACAGGAGCTCGAAGCAAAACATCCGGAATATCAGGATGCCAATTCACCTACAATGCGCGTTGGCGGAACGGTAACCAAACAATTCAATACCGTGGTTCATGAGCATCGTATGTATTCGCTAGATAATTCGTATTCACTTGAAGATTTGGAGGAATGGGAGAAGCGCATACAACGTATTTTGGGTGACGCTGAAGTAGCATTTACCTGCGAATTGAAATATGACGGGGCGTCCATCAACCTTACTTATGAAGATGGTAAATTAGTTCGTGCCGTAACAAGAGGCGATGGTTTCCAAGGTGACGATGTTACTGCCAATGTAAAAACCATACGTTCCGTACCGCTTCAATTACAAGGCGATTTTCCTCCAAAATTTGATATTCGTGGCGAAATTATTCTTCCTTTTAAAGGATTCGAGAAAATGAATCAGGAACGTATTGAAATGGGCGAAGAACCGTATATGAATCCCAGAAACACGGCATCCGGTAGTTTAAAACTTCAGGACAGTACTGCTGTGGCACAGCGTCCTTTGGACTGTTTGTTGTATGGTATTAGTGGTTTTAATTTAAACATAAGCTCTCAGTTTGAAATGCTTGAAAAAGCACGCCAATGGGGGTTTAAAGTACCTTCTGTAGCCAAATTATGCAAGAGTAGGGAAGAGGTAATTGAGTTTGTCGCCTATTGGGATATACATCGTCATGAATTACCGTATGAAACCGATGGTGTAGTTATAAAGGTAAATAGACTAGATCAACAGGAAGAGCTCGGTTTCACGGCAAAATCCCCGCGATGGGCTATGGCCTACAAATTTAAATCGCAACAAGCAGCAACCATTCTAGAAACAATTACCTACCAGGTGGGCCGTACCGGAGCCATAACTCCTGTGGCCAATCTTAAACCGGTGCTGCTTGCCGGAACAACTGTTAAACGAGCCTCTTTGCACAATGCCGATCAAATTGAAAAGTTAGACATACGCGAAGGGGATACTGTTTTTGTAGAAAAAGGCGGAGAAATCATCCCAAAAATAATAGGAGTTGATTTTACCAAACGAACTTCCGCATCCAAACCCACATCGTATATTTCCCATTGTCCGGAATGCAAAACGCCATTGGTTCGTAGCGAAGGGGAGGCACAGCACTATTGCACCAACTACTACGGCTGTCCACCACAAATTACCGGGCGTATCCAGCATTTTATTTCCCGTAAAGCAATGGATATTGAAGGTATGGGAGCAGAAACCGTTGAACTTCTTTTTAAGGAAGGTTTGATACGTCATTATGCCGATCTTTACGAGCTTACCAAAGAACAACTTATCCCTTTGGAGCGGATGGCCGATAAATCGGCCGAAAATTTACTACTTGGCGTTGCCGCATCGGTACACATCCCCTTTGAGAGAGTACTTTTTGCGTTGGGAATCCGTTTCGTGGGTGAAACGGTAGCCAAAAAACTGGCAAAAGCGTATAAAAATATAGATGCCTTACAGGCCGCTACCTTGGAAGAACTGACTGCCGTAGATGAAATTGGGCCTCGCATTGCGCAAAGTGTGGTCGAATTTTTTCAGAATGAAATAAACCGAGAAATCATAAGTCGATTAAAAACCTATGGCTTGCAATTTGAAATTTCGGCAGATCAACTGATCAATCAAACAGAAATACTAAAAGGAAAGACCTTTGTTATTTCAGGAGTTTTTGAAAAAGTTAGCCGGGAAGATCTTAAAAAAATCATCGAGGACAATGGGGGCAAAGTAGGTTCTTCCATATCTTCTAAAACAGATTTTTTGGTGGCAGGTGACAATATGGGTCCAAGTAAAAAAACAAAAGCCGAAGCACTTGGAGTACAAATCATTTCTGAAGACACCTTTTTGACAATGGTCTAAATTTAAGAATATCACCTGCTACTTTTTTTTGATTCGTACACGTTTTGACATTAGTTTTTCGCTATTGTTTGTATATTTAAAGCCTATTGTTTAATTCTATACCCATACCATGAAAATCTACAAAACCACACAAGGCATCCTTATTGAAGTGAAAAACCAGTTTTACATAATTGAAAAGGATTGGGACGAATTTATAACCAATGATGCTGTTTATGATGATACATTGGCCTTAATTGGAACTCTTGCACCTATTTCTAATGCCTCTGAAATAGTGTCAAAGCACCTCCTACCGCCTGTCGGAAAACAGGAAATTTGGGCCTCAGGGGTAACCTATTACAGTAGTCGGGAGGCACGGATGGAAGAATCTAAAGATGCGGGCGGTGGCGATTTCTATGATCGTGTATACGTTGCAGAACGTCCCGAATTGTTCTTTAAAAGCGCACCGTACCGTGCCGTAGGGCATCTACAGCCCGTACGGATACGTAAAGATTCCCAATGGAATGTTCCAGAGCCCGAATTAACTTTGGTTATTACGCCCACTGAAAAAATTATAGGATATACGATTGGGAATGATATGAGTTCCCGAGACATAGAGGGAGAAAATCCGCTTTACTTGCCTCAAGCCAAAAGTTATGATGGCGCTACAGCCATTGGACCTTGTATCTGGATTTCAAAAGAACCCATTGCTCCAAGCTCGAAGGTTCAAATAAAAATTGAGCGAAATGAGGAGGTCGTATTTCAAGGCCAAACCACACTCGATCAAATGAAGCGCAAACTACCCGAACTAGCATCGTATTTATACCGGGAAATGTCCTTCCCTCATGGAAGTCTTTTAATGACCGGAACCGGGGTGGTGCCTCCGGATGCCTTTACGTTGAATCATGGAGATCAAATTCATATATCCATAGATCACATTGGTACATTGACCAATGTGGTTGCTTAAGAACATCTGCTGTTTACACTTTATCTGATATGGAAGGCCCCAAGGATTACAGTGCTTTTAACGACACTTTGCATGGAAATGCCCCGCCTGCAAAATGGCCAACGCCTTTGCAGGCAATGTGGTACGATGCTAAAGAAGATTGGCATAACGCCCACGAAATAGCGCAGGATATTCCGAACCCGGAGGGAGATTGGATTCATGCCTATTTGCACAGAAAGGAAGGTGATGTCTACAATGCGCGGTATTGGTATAGAAAAGCCAATAAACCATTTCCTAGCCTTAGTTTGGAAGTGGAGCAGCGGGAGATTGTAAATGCGCTTTTAAAGTTATAACCCGAAATAAAAAAAAATTTGAAACTGACTATCCCCATGGCAAGCCATAGGGTATTTCGCCAGTTTCATTTTGGCCTTTGGGCCAAAATCCGAAATTTTGTATTTTACCTCACCCGGAACTGCAAAAAGATAGTTCCGACCTCTCCAAAGGAGAGGTAAATAGGAAACCCCGACCCAAGGGTCGGGGAATCTTTAGATTGAACTGTGCATAGAAAACATGTTCATCGCCATCCCTCGCTTTCAAATCGGCATCGAGTAACAAAACAAGCGCTAAAAAATCAGGATGCGCGGCATTCGCTCTTTTTAAAGTGATCATCTTAGTTTTAAATATCCCCTAATGTATCGTACCTTCTCAGTTGTTTTTAAAAAAATAAGTAATGCTATAATCACACTTTTTGATGTTTGCATTCCCTTTTGCAGAGGCCCACTTGGGCAGCACCTCTCACACCCTTAAAAATATTTTTTGTTGATACAGCACATATAAAAAACACCACTGTATTCCTATAAAACAGAGGCCAAGAACTACCACATCGTAGGGCGATCCTACCATTTGTCCTAACCAAGTAAATAAGGCATCGGTGGTATAGGTCCAATTTATAAAAACACCTGACATGTAAATTAATATGGAATTCATACCAATCACTTTAAAGAAAAAGGCCCACTTCCGATAGCCCAATATATCGATTAGATAATAAAAAAGCGCCATCAATAAAAGGCTAATACCGCCGCATTGCAACACAAAAGAACTAGTCCACAAGTTCTTATTGATCGGAAAAACCAGATTCCAAATTTGGGCTAATACAATGAGGATAAATCCCACTATCACTAATTTCAGTGCTGTTTTAGTACGGTTTTCGAGATCTGTTTTACGCAATAACGTTCCCGTAAAAATGCCCAAAAGAGCGGTACTAATGGCAGGAAGCGTAGAAATAAGCCCTTCCGGATCGTGTATCCCTTTGTATAATTTTCCGGGCATTAGGGTACGATCTAAATAGGAAACAAAATTTCCTTCCATACTCAAATCGCCCATCGCATAGCCGGGGGCGGCATTGAAAGCCAATAGTGCCCAATATCCAAAAAGCAGAACTGTACACCAAATGGCTTGCCCCCTAGTTGTAAAATATAAATAGATGATATTGGCAAACATATAGGCAAGACCAATACGCCCAAGCACGCTGCCAAAACGAATTTCCGCAATGGGTTTTAGTTCTAACCCATTGTTATATACAATGCCTAATAAAACCAAAATAAGACCTCTTCTAAGAATTTTTTTTAAAAGTGCCGTCTTACTCTTACCGCTTTCCAATTGTTTTCCTAGAGCATACGGCGATGAGACCCCTGCTAAGAATAAAAATAGTGGAAATATGACATCATAGGCTGCAAAACCATGCCAGCTTGGATGCGTAAATTGTACGGATAATGATTCCCACAAGGGAGATTTGGTAATTTCGGCAAGTTTGTGAAATACCTCTTCTGCACCAATAATCCAGAACATATCAAAACCGCGAAGGGCATCTAAGGAATAAAGCCTTTGTGTATTAAGTGTAATTTTCATAAAAACGGTGGTTAGGGTTTGGTGGTATAGGTTTAATAATCGGAATACTCGGTGGGGTACAGCATCCTCGCATCATTCTTAGACATATTATTTTGATAATAGGGATCTACTTTTAATTGAGACCACACAGCCGATTCTCCAAAGGCCTTCCAATGGGCATCTCGACTTTCTTGATTTTCAAAAGTAGTCATATACACTAAATTAGGCATGTGTGCTCCGGAAAGTACTTCACCGTAGAAAACGGCATTAAATCCCAATTGCTCAAAAAGAGCCACCTCGCCACCCTCGTTAAACATGTGTACCTTGTTTCGATAGAGCGCCTCTGTAGGCGATTCATAGCTGCGAAGTTCATAAATTCTATCCGTACGAGGTCCCGTTAAAGGGGAAGGGCGTAGGCCGGGCATTTGTTCAAAAGCGTATAGCAATACCGATTCTATACGCACATAAGGGGGTTGATTATAAGCAGCGTTTAGATAGGCTGCGCCCGCAGCGTTATGTAGTTCATCTTTTAAAATAATTTCGGCAGTAGTTTGAAATTCTTCCAAAGACGCATACGGCGTTAAAACATATATTTTCTTTATAGAATCTGTGGCAATGGTTTTGGGTTTAAACACACCAATATTGGAAATCCCTGTCCTTTTTAATGCCGGTAAATAAGCATCTTTCAAATACGCATCTGTGATACTAATTTGTGTGTCAGAGGATAGTGTATATATCTTAAGTTGAAAATAGGAGCGTTGCTGCGCCTGCACATTTAGGAATATACTTATCAAAATAAAAAAGGGGTATTGCATAATATACTTCATGGTGGTAGATAAGGTTTAAAAATGAGCATGGAAAGTACTTCTTTTTTTTGGGATTTAGAACTACTATTTCAAGGAATCCATTTTTGAACACATGATTTAAAAGTCGCTATGCTTTCTAATTTTAATAACTACTGATTTGGAGGTGGGGGTATTGCTGTAGTCTGCCGTGCTATCTATAGGTACCAGCACATTGGCCTCCGGAAAATAGGTCGCCACACATTGCTCCGGAATCTGATAGGGAACAATGATAAATTTCGATGCGATACGTTCGCTATTGTTGTGGCTATTATACAGATCCACTACATCCCCTGAAACAAAACCGCATTTTTCTATGTCCCGCGGATTGATCAAAACAATCCTCCTTTCATTCTTAATTCCCCTATACCGATCATTTAGGCCGTAAATGGTAGTGTTAAATTGATCGTGACTCCGTATGGTCATCATCAGGAATTCGTCTTCTTGTAATTTAGTTGCGACCACGTTTGAAATACTAAAATTAGCCTTTCCGGTATGGGTATAATATTGGTTGCTTCGTGCCGCATTTGGCAAATAGAATCCGCCCGGTTTCCTTACTCTTTCGTTATAGTTGTGAAATCCGGGAATGCATTTTTCTATACAATACCTAATGGTGTCATAATTCATATAAAACGACTTCCAATCGATGGTATTGTGGGGAAGCGTCGCCAAAGCCAATCGGCAAACTATTTCGGGTTCACTCAACAGTTTTTCGGAAATCGGTGCTAAATTTCCTTTACTTTGATGCACCACGCCCATGGAGTTCTCTACAGTTACAAATTGTGGTTCGCCATTGATGCTATCTAGGTCTGTTCGGGCCAGACAAGGAAGAATTAGTGCTTCTTTTCCGTGAATAAGGTGACTTCGGTTTAATTTGGTGGCTACATGAACCGTTAAATCACACTTTTGTAACGCTTTTGCCGTATAATAGGTATCCGGCGTAGCCGATAAAAAATTGCCGCCCATAGCAAAAAATACTTTGGCAGCACCCGAATGCATAGCTTTTATGCTGGCAACGGTATCATAACCGTTTTCTCTTGGTGGGCTGAATTGAAACTCCTTTTCCAGATTGTCCAACAAGGATTTAGGAGGTTTTTCATAAATTCCCATCGTACGATCACCCTGCACATTACTATGTCCGCGTACGGGACAGGTGCCCGCTCCGGGTTTACCGATACTCCCTTTTAGCAGCAAAATATTTACCACTTCTTTAATGGTGTTTACTGCATTTTTGTGCTGGGTAAGTCCCATAGCCCAACAGGCAATAATCTTATTCTTTTGAGATAGTATTTGAGCTACTTTTTTCAGCTCATCTAAGGGAATCCCACATGTAGCAACCAATGCTGCACTATCTAATTGATTTAAATGTGTCTTGTAGGCCTCAAAACCAGCTGTTTTATCTTGGATAAAGCCTTGATCCAAAACCTTCCCCGGGCGTTGTGCTTCTTCTTCCAGCAGTAATTTTGCAAGAACCTGCAGCAATGCCATATCTCCATTAATTTTCACTTGCAAATACAGATCAGCCAGTTTTGTAGTACCACCCATTAATCCGGTTAGTTGCTGCGGATTAGCAAAGCGAACCATCCCTGCTTCTATAATTGGGTTTATTACGATTATCATTGCGCCACGCTGTTTGGCCTTTTGAAGTGCCGTTAACATGCGTGGGTGATTGGTACCCGGATTCTGACCCAAAATAAGAATCACTTCGGATTCATTAAAGTCGTCAAGGGTAACACTACCTTTCCCTATACCCAAAGTTTCTGATAGTGCCACACCACTACTTTCATGACACATATTACTACAGTCCGGAAGGTTGTTTGTGCCATATGCGCGTACAAAAAGTTGATACAAAAATGCGGCCTCGTTGCTGGTTCTTCCGGAAGTATAAAAAATAGCCTCATTGGGGCTTTTTAACCCATTGAGGTGTTTTGCTATTTTTTGAAACGCATTTTCCCAGGAAATTTCTTCATAGTAATCGCTTCCAGGCGCTACATACATGGGTTGGGCGATACGCCCTTTTTTTCCTATTTCAAAATCGGAAAGCGCAGCTAAATAGGATATACTATGTTGCTCAAAGAATAGGGCATCTACCTTTTTGCTTGTAGCTTCTTCTGCGATGGCCTTAGCTCCATTTTCACAATATTCACCCA
Source organism: Aurantibrevibacter litoralis (assembly GCF_034651555.1). Taxonomy (NCBI): domain Bacteria; kingdom Pseudomonadati; phylum Bacteroidota; class Flavobacteriia; order Flavobacteriales; family Flavobacteriaceae; genus Aurantibrevibacter; species Aurantibrevibacter litoralis. Next base: position 96,555 of record NZ_JAYEEQ010000009.1, read on the forward strand.
ACCTACTTCGTTCATCATCGGGATCGGGCCAAGCGCAACCGGGGCAATCGAATCCATTATATTGATTCAGTTTATGTAATGCTCTAACGCCCCGACCAATTCCCATCGACCCAAAAACGTGCCGAATTGATGATAAAATTGCCGGAACACCTGCGGCAACCTTTTTGGCATTTGAACGCTGTAAACCCGTTAATTGAGTAGACGACTCAGGGTTTGGGACAGTATTTTTTTCAACCTTACCCATTTAACTTATTTGCCGCAGGATTGGGGTAGTTGTCTGATTGATCTTCAACGGATTCATCCATACACACAAAATCTTTTTCAATCAACAGGTGTAACGTTTCACCACTTTCGAGTGCCACTGTATGTGCATAGCCCACTTGCTCGGAGGTCCACCATTCGTTCGCCATTGCAGCAGGCATGAATACAGTAATCGTTTCTTCTAAAAACTGCGCATCGAGATGTGTAAGGTCTTTTTTTGTTTTTATGCCATAGGCAAATCGACTTGAACTAAACTTGGTTTCCTCTGCCAAATATCCTTTAGTTGCTACGGTCGCTACCTCGGAGCGTGTGAGCCGCAAACGAATCGTATTTCCTTTAATTCTAATTTTCACTCGAATAAAATTAAGTTAAACATTTCATTTTAAATCTTTTACATCATATAACAGCGTGTTGCTATTCTTCATCCCTTTTTGATGTATTCGCTACGCGTTAACTGTACGAAATTGCGCCCTCAGCGGGTCATAGCTCCAAAATGTGGAAAGCCCTTATACGTTGATTCCTTTAGGCATTATTGACCGATAAAAGATCAATTCACTTGATTTCCCCATCTACAAAAGGAGAAAAGTGCTTCTAGAATGAAACTACACCTCCAAAAATACAGGATTTAGAACAAAAATTCCTGTTAAATCATCAAACCGACCTATTTTAGAGACAATCAGTTCCGTTTCATATAGAATTTCGAGAAACTGACTAGCCCCGAAGCTTGGCTCGGTGAATTCTTTAGATTATAATGACTTCGTTTTTTAGTATTTATAACCGTTGTTCATTTTGACTTGATTTCGTCGATTTTTGACCTGATCTAAAGGGTAAAGAAATCTTCATTACTTCCTTCAGGATCGAAGCAATTAATGAAGATTTCAGTATCAAATAAACACCAAATAATCAAAATGAACAACGTATTATTTTAAAGGTTCCCTAATGGGTTTATATCAAGTCCTATTTTTGATGTGTACTACTTTACGACATGCGCAAGCGCTTTTCACCGTAATATACATTGAAACCTTTTTCCTTAAGAAAACCCACTAATGTAATGTCGCATGCCACTGCGGTTTCTACAGCCAAACTAGACGGTGCCCCAACCGCTACTACCATAGAAATTCCTGCCATTGCAGCCTTTTGTATCAATTCAAAACTGGCACGACCACTTAGAAATAAAATGTGCTCTTGTAAGGGCAATTGATCTAATTGAAAATAGGCGCCAATTAATTTATCTACAGCGTTATGCCTACCTACATCTTCTCTTAGCCCGATTAAATTTCCTGGCAAATTAAATAGCCCAGCAGCGTGGAGACCCCCTGTAGACTCAAAAGTGCTTTGTTGAGCCCGCACAAGCGCCGGAAATCGCTTAATATCTTCCGAATCTATTTGCCAATTGACCTTTTTTTGAGGTACCGTTCTTTTAATGTCTAAGAATTTCAAATTCGATTTCCCACAGACCCCACAACTGCTGTTCGTAAAGGAATTTCTATATAATACATCGAGATCAATGGGCTTTTTCATGTTGAGATAAACCGTAATCCCATTTTCAGTTTCTTCGGTGCCAATCACTTGGTTCGCGTTAGAAATAATTCCCTCGGTAAACAAAAAACCATACACTAAATCTACAGTATCTCCCGGGGTACACATGGTTATAGAGATGCTTTTATTGCGGATAGGAGGATGAGCACCTGCTACCGTTAACCGAATTTCCAAAGGTGATTCCACAGCCAGACTATCTTCAATTTGAGTTACCTTAGTGGTTGCGATTTTAAGTATTTGCGTCTTCTGAATGCCTTTTAAAATTGTGTTGTTCATGTTGAATAATTAACCATTTATACCGTTATAGCCCGGTTGTCGACCGTCTTTCCTTTATCCGTATCAAAATAAAAATCGAGGCGACCAAGCGTTACACCAAAACATCCGGCCTGATTTACAATCACATTTTGCCCTAATTTATTGGGAACTACAGTAGGTGCCTCTAAAAAAGTATGCGTATGTCCTCCAATAATGACATCAACATAGGCGGTGGCTGCGGCTAGTTTTAAGTCATCTATGCGTTGCGAATCTTCATAGGAATATCCCAAATGCGACAAACAAACGACCAAGTCACAACCTTCAACTTCCTTTAGGGTACACCCTATATCTTGAGCCAATTCAATGGGATCTAGATATTTTGTTTCCTGAAACAGATTTTTGGTAACCAACCCGTCGAGCTTTATGCCCAATCCGAAAACCCCTATTTTAAGTTTATTTTTCTCAAAAATTTTATAGGGTTTGGTAGTTCCTTCTAAAATGGTATTTCGAAAATCATAATTAGCGATTAAAAAGTCGAATTTAGCATGATGCAACTGCGCTAAAAACCCTTCTAAACCATTATCAAAGTCATGATTTCCCATAGTAGCAGCATCATAGTGCAGCATACTCATCAACTTAAATTCCAGTTCGCCTCCATAAAAATTGAAATAAGGGGTACCTTGAAAGATATCGCCCGCGTCTAACAATAAGATGTTTGGATTTTCGATTCTTATTTTTTCAATCAGGGAAGCCCGGCGTGCCACACCGCCTTGATTGGGATACAAGGAATGTTGGTTAGGGAAGGGATCTATATGACTGTGCACGTCATTGGTATGTACTATTGTAAGATGTTTGGTCTTAGTTGGCATACATGATGGCAATGCCAAGGAGCCTAATCCCACATAAGCGGCTGTGGCCGTACTTCGGGAAATAAATGTTCTTCGTTTCATGTAAATGCCTTTAGCCAGGCTACTTTTTGGGTGAATCTATTTGTTATGTTTTACAAATCGGTCGTCAATTTTCGACTTTAGAGTATCTACTTTGCCAAAATAATCAATCATAGCATTTCGGATATAGTAATTCAATTCCCATTGATTAATGCCTTTCGAAAAAAAAGTCATATTGTCCCCGCCGGCTGCCAAATAATTCGATGTGGCAACAAAGTAGGTCTCCGCTTCGTTTAGTAAGTTTCCTTTAATTTTTACGGTTTCCGGCTCATTGCGATCATTCAGCTGTATTTGAATTCCGGCAATAGGGTGAGGCACATCGGCCTTAATTAGAAAGGAAACTATATCCCGTACCGCAGTTGCGTTTAATTGAACTATCACAATATCATTTTCAAAAGGCATCACTTCGTAGGCAGTTCTGGCAGAGACATTACCTTTTGAAATTGTGGAACGAATACCACCATAATTAAGCAACACAAAATCAATGTCATACCCTGTTCTGGCCTTAAAAACAGGTTGGGCCATTTGCAGTACCAAATCGGCCAAAAGATTGCCTTCGGTAGAATTGTACCGGCCGTCCTCCTTAGATAAGACCTCTGGGGCATAGGCCAAGGCGCTATCCAAAATAGTGGTAACACGCTGCCGATATGGCAGTATAAAAGCTTCAATAGCCACTTGATGTTGTATGCTGTCTGTGATTGTTTGCGAATTGACTACCACTTTATGCAAACCCACACGCTCATAAGTACAAGAAATTAAAGTAAATATTGTTGTAATTATAACAAAATGTTTGATTTTTAAAATCATTATCCTTCTTATCTTAGCCGCAGATTTGCAGCTATATTATTTACATTTGTAGAAATGTAAAAATACATGTTTTTCAAAGGACTCAAGGATAAATTTAAGCGGAAAGCAGGATATAAGGTTTTGGTAAAGCAACTTAACCATCCCTTGGTATCTCAAAAACAGAAGAGCGGCGTGCAATCTATTGGTTGTATTGTGGATTTGGATGCATTTTCTGATGCAAATCATTTTTATGAACTGGTAGAAGAATTTGCGTTACGACCCAATGCGATTAAGATTATGGGATATAAGCGGTATTATGATAAAAACTCGCCCTATGCAACACCTGTATTTTCAGATAAGGATTTGGGGTGGGGCGGACAAATCGAAAATAGCTATGCGCTAGAATTTTTGAGTAGGGAATACGACCTATTGATTAATTATTACAATACGGATAATTTGTTATTACAGCTCTTAAGCGTGAAAACTAGCGCAAGAATTAAAATTGGATTTCCTGACGTAGACAAAAATCTTAATGATTTAATCTTGGCTACGCCGTTATCAGATTTTAAATTATTTAAAAAGGAGCTAAAAAAGTATTTGGTGGTTCTAAAGGAAATTTAATGATGGAAAGGTTATATGGCACTGGTGTGGCCTTAGTTACACCCTTTAAAAAAGATTTATCGATTGATGAAGCAGCCTTAAGGCGTTTGGTTGCTTTTAATATTGAAGGTGGCGTAGATTATTTGGTAGTATTAGGCACTACCGGTGAGCCGGTTACATTAACTAAAGCCGAAAAAGAATTAGTGATACATACTGTGGTAGACGAAAACCAAGGTCGAATCCCACTCGTATTAGGCCTGGCAAGCAATGCTACCCAAGGCTTGTTAGAAGAAGTTAGCACTACTGATTTAAGTCCTTTTGATGCCATTCTCTCTGTTTCTCCCTACTACAATAAACCGACCCAAGAAGGCATTTATGAGCATTTTAAGGCATTGGCATTGGCCAGCCCAAAACCTATCATTCTTTACAATGTTCCGGGTAGAACCGCAAGCAATATGCTGCCCGATACCGTCTTGCGTTTGGCAAACGATTTTGAATCAATAATTGGGATTAAAGAGGCGTCGGGTAATTTAATTCAAATCATGGAAATTTTAAAGCGCAAACCATCTCGGTTTATGGTAATTTCTGGTGATGATGTTACCGCATTACCTACGGTTCTGGCCGGAGGAACCGGCCTCATTTCTGTGTTAGGGCAAGCCTTTCCTGCCGAAATGAGGGAACTAGTGCAATTGGGCTTGGACGGAAATGCGAAAGCAGCGTATGCTATTCATTATGCACTTCAAGACGGCATGTCGCTCATTTTCGAGGAAGGAAATCCGGCCGGAATCAAGGCCGTGCTAATGATGTTAGAGCTCTGCGAACCACAAGTACGACTTCCATTAATGCCCGCCAGTACAATTCTTAGGTCAAAATTAGCCGCATTTCTAAAACCATTCGTAAAATTATCTGTGTAGAAATAGCGTTAAATCCTAGCCAAATAAGTTGTCCCACCAAAACAAGATATCTATTTTAGCGTTATAAAAATGTTTTTTAAATCCGTTGGGAATCCTTAATTTTGCAAAATATTTAATTTTATGAGGACGCTTCTGCCTTTATTATTGTTATTGTTTATTTTATCCTCGTGTAGTGAGTATCAAAAGGTACTTAAAAACGAAGATATTAAAGCGAAATACGATTTGGCAGAAAAACTATATACCCAAGGAGACTACAAGCGCAGCAATAGATTATTTGAACAAATAGCGCCACAATATATTGGAAAGCCACAAGGCGAACGGGTTACCTTCTTTTTTGCAGATTCGTACTACAAAATTGGGAGTTATAATTTGGCAGGATATCAATTTGAGCGATTTATAAAATCGTACCCGAAAAGTGATAAAATTCAAGATGCCAGCTTTCTAGGTGCTAAAAGTTATTATATGCTTTCGCCTCGGTATTCCCTAGATCAAACCGATACTGATAAGGCCTTGCAGAAAATGCAATTGTTTATTAATATGTATCCGGATTCGGAATTTATGACGGAAGCCAACCGAATTGCCAAGGAATTGACGCAAAAAAAGGAGAAAAAAGCGTTTGAAATTGCAAAACAATTCAACACTTTAGGAGAATTTGATTATTCGCTTTTAATTTCGGCCATTGCGGCTTTGGATAATTTTATTTCAGACTTTCCGGGATCTATTTATCGCGAGGAAGCCTTGTATTATCGGTTTGAGGCTTATGCGCGCCGGGGTCTCAACAGTTTCGATAACAAAAAAGAAGAACGCTTTATTGAAGCTAGGGCGGCGTACAGCAATTTGATAAAATATTTTCCGGAGACAAAATTTGCGAAAAAATCGGTAAACTTACTGGATAGAATAGAAAAGGAATCTAAATTGTTGTCGGAAGCAGCAAAAGAGGCCAATATCACATTAAAATAAAACAAACACAAATATGAACGATCTAAAGAGTTCCAAAGCTCCAGTTTCAACAGTTACCATTAATAAAAATGAATTCGATGCCAAAACAGATAATATTTATGAGGCTATTTCCATAACGGCACGTCGTGCAATTCAGATCAATTCTGAAATCAAAAAAGAATTATTGGAAAAATTGGAAGAATTCGCCACTTATAGTGATAGTTTGGAAGAAGTTTTTGAAAATAAAGAGCAAATTGAGGTTTCTAAATTCTATGAAAAACTCCCGAAACCACACGCTATGGCTGTAACAGAATGGCTGCAAGATAAAATATACTACAGAAACACAGAGAAAGACGCTTAATTCATGTTAAACGGGAAAAATATCCTTTTGGGCGTTACCGGAGGGATTGCTGCTTACAAGACCACATTTCTCGTTCGTTTACTTATAAAAGCTGGTGCGCACGTTAAAGTTGTTTTAACGGAAAGTGCCAGCTCTTTTGTTACACCTCTAACCTTAGCAACTCTCTCTAAAAACCCGGTTCTTTTAGATTTTGTGAATACTGAAGATGGCCATATTTCTTGGAACAATCATGTAGAATTAGGTCTGTGGGCCGATGTAATGATCATTGCACCTGCAACCGCCAATACGCTCTCTAAAATGGCGAACGGCACATGCGACAATCTTTTAATGGCCACCTATTTGTCAGCTAAATGTCCCGTTTTTTGTGCCCCGGCCATGGACTTAGATATGTACAAGCATCCATCGACCAAGGTGTCGCTAGAAAAACTAGAATCGTACGGGCATGGCATTATTCCGGCCACTGAAGGGGAATTGGCAAGCGGTCTGTCCGGTGAAGGACGAATGGCAGAACCAGAAGACATTATACATTTCATTACCTCTTTTCTCTCTAAAGGACTTCCATTGCACGGAAAAAACGTTCTCATTACCGCAGGACCAACGTACGAGGCTATAGATCCGGTGCGTTTTATTGGAAATCATTCTTCCGGATTAATGGGTTTTGAATTAGCAAAAAGCGCAGCACATTTAGGGGCTAATGTCATTTTAATATCCGGTCCTACGCATCTTAACATACACCATAATGCCATAACGGTTATTCATGTGGTGAGCGCCGACGACATGTACGACGCGGTCCATGCACATTATAAAACGGCTGATATTGCTATCTGTGCCGCAGCTGTGGCCGACTACAAACCTATACAAGTCGCTCCTCAAAAAATAAAAAAGAAGGAAGACACGTTTACCATAGCATTGGTAAAAACCAAAGATATCTTACTTTCGCTAGGTGAGCAGAAAAAAACGCAATTTCTAGTAGGTTTTGCCTTAGAAACAGAAAATGAAATAGAAAATGCCAAAAGTAAATTACGACGGAAAAATTTGGACGCTATTGTATTAAACACCTTAAAAGACAAAGGTGCCGGTTTTGGCAAGGCTACCAATAAAATATCCTATATAGATAAGAATTTAAATATAAAATCGTTTGAATTAAAGTCGAAGACCGAAGTAGCCGCCGATATTTTTAATGAAATTATGATTCACCTCTATGCGTAAGGTTTTATTTTTTTGTTGCTTTCTTGCCTGCGGCTTCATGCTTTCCGCTCAGGAAATGAATTGTAGAGTTACTGTAAATTCAGATCAGGTAGGACAAACAAACCAACAGATTTTTAAAACGTTAGAAAGATCATTGAATGATTTTGTTAACAAAACCAAATGGACCAATAGAGTGTTCAAAGAAAATGAACGCATTTCCGGATCCATGTTTATAACGGTAACCGAATACGAATCGGATCGCTTTAAGGCTACCCTACAAATTCAATCATCGCGACCCGTTTACAACACCTCTTACGAAAGTCCTATATTTAATTACAAAGACAATGTGTTCGATTTTGTATATCAGGAATATCAACCCTTATTTTACAATCAAAATGCATTCGAATCTAATTTGGTAAGTGTTATTTCGTTTTATGTGTATATTATCTTAGGATTGGATGCCGACACGTTTGCCTTAGAAGGAGGAACAGAGCATTATAAAATGGCACAGCAAATCGTTACCCAAGCGCAAGGTAGTGGTGCCGGAGGATGGAATCAGGCTGCCAGCGAACGCACCCGTTTTGAGTTGGTAGACAATTTACTTTCAAACACCTATCGGGAATATCGAGTGGCCTTATACAATTACCACAGAAAAGGACTCGATATTTTAGGAGACAATAATAGCACAGGGAAACAGGTAATTTCGGGTACCATGCGTCTTTTTGAAACAATGATTAACCGAAGACCCAATGCCTTTTTAATGCAAACTTTCTTTGATGCCAAAGCCGAAGAAATACAAAATGTATTCTCTGATGGCCCTAAGGTAGATATAGTTCAGTTAAAACAAACCCTCAACAAAATTGCTCCGCTCTATTCCAGCACATGGAATCAAATAAAATATTGATGTCCATTTTTTTTCAGTAGAATAAAAATTATCTTTACATCAATCTTTAAAAAATACCTTGCTTAGTTCCCTTTCCATAACTAATTACACCTTAATAGACCACTTAAACGTTACGTTTAAAAATGGCCTTACCACAATTACCGGCGAAACCGGTGCGGGAAAATCTATTCTGTTAGGTGGTCTGTCCTTGGTACTCGGTAAACGTGCGGACCTCCAATCGTTGAAAGATAATACTGCAAAATGTATTGTAGAAGCAGAGTTCGAAATTTCCGAATATCCGCTACGCCCTTTTTTTGATGAAAATGAACTGGATTACGAAGCCACAACCCTGCTGCGAAGAGAAATTTTACCCAGCGGAAAATCTAGGGCATTTATCAATGATACTCCTGTTACACTGGATGTGCTTTCTTTTTTGGGAGACCGACTTATAGATGTGCACTCCCAGCATCAAACGCTGCAATTGGCCGATGCTGATTTTCAAATGAAAGTAATTGATGCCTTGGCAGCAAATACCCATATCCTTGCCGAATATAACATTCTTCTGACATCGTATCAGAAAACCTTAAAGGAATTAACGACCCTTTCAGATTTTCAGGAAAAAGCAAAAAAAGATCAGGAATACCATCTTTTTATGTTAGAAGAACTGCAACAAGCCAATCTAAAACCGGGCATGCAGGAAGCTATGGAAGAGGAGTTAGCACAATTGAGTAATGTGGAAACGCTCATGGAGCTTTGTGCAAAAGGACAACAATTGTTATATGATGAGCATCTTGGTATCATTTACACCTTAACCGAGTTAAAGCAAGTCGCTCAAAAATTAGCCTCCTTTGGAAATCGCTACAGCGCAATGAACGAGCGGCTTCATTCTACGCTAATAGAACTTAAAGATATTGCTGTAGAATTTAGTAGTTTCAATGACAATCTAGAAGTCAATCCGCTTGTATTGCAAGAAATTGACGGTAAATTACAAGCCCTCTATGGCTTACAAAAAAAACATAATGCACAGGATGTGGTGCAGCTCATTGCAATAAGAGACGAATTAGCCTCTAAGGTAAATGCAGTAGAGCATGTTGGATCTCAACTAAAATCGTTGCAAGCTTCCCTTAATGCCAAAAAAAAGGAATTAGAACAAAAGGCAACCCTAATTCGCTCCCGAAGACAACACGTAATCCCGGTCTTAAAAAAACAACTACAAGATACCTTGTTTACATTGGGTATGCCCGGAACATCCTTTAAAATTGAACTGATTCCAGCCAAAGAATTTAAAGAAAACGGCATGGACGATATCCTCTTTTTACTCTCGGCCAATAAGGGAATGGCTCATGGTGAGCTAAAAAAAGTAGCGTCTGGTGGCGAACTTTCTCGTATAATGCTTACCATAAAATCGATCTTAGCGACCTACGAAAAGTTACCCACAATGATGTTTGATGAGATTGATTCCGGTGTGTCCGGTGAAATTTCGAATAAAATGGCCGACATCATGAAAGAAATGAGTAAAACCATGCAAGTTTTTGCCATAACCCACTTGCCTCAAGTGGCAGCGAAAGGCGATTATCATTTTAAAGTGTATAAACAAGAAGACGGAAAAGGCATCGCCACCAAAATGAAACAACTAAGTTTGGAAGATCGCGTTTTAGAACTTGCCGAAATGTTAGGTGGAAAAAGCATAGCAGACTCTGCAATTGCCCATGCAAAGCAACTGCTTAATTAAGTTATTTTGGATATCTTTGACGCATCATATAAAAGAGAAAAACATGGCGTATAATTTATTAAAGGGAAAAAGAGGAATCATTTTTGGCGCTTTGGACGAAAACTCCATTGCATGGAAAACGGCAGAACGTGTCTTTGAAGAAGGAGGTTCCTTTGTGTTGACCAATGCCCCTATCGCCATGCGTATGGGTCAGATAAACGAGTTGGCAAAAAAAACAGGCTCCGAAATTATTCCAGCCGATGCCACCGTTGAAGAAGATCTAGATCATTTAGTATCGAAAGCTGTGGAACTTTTAGGCGGAAAATTAGATTTTGTGCTGCATTCCATAGGGATGTCGGTAAACGTTAGAAAAGGGCGGTCTTATACCGACCAAAAATATGACTTTACCTCAAAGGGATGGGATGTCTCTGCACTTTCCTTCCACAAGGTAATGCAAAGCCTCTACAAGGCCGATGCTATGAATCCTTGGGGAAGTATAGTAGCCCTTACCTATATGGCCGCACAGCGAACCTTTCCTGATTATAATGATATGGCCGATAATAAGGCCTATTTAGAATCGGTAGCGCGAAGCTTTGGGTACTTTTATGGAAAAGAAAAAAAGGTTCGCGTAAATACCATTTCTCAATCGCCGACACCAACAACAGCCGGGCAGGGAGTTAAAGGCTTCGATGGCTTTATTAGCTATGCCGAAAAAATGTCGCCCCTAGGTAATGCTACCGCTTTAGAATGTGCCGATTATACCGTTACCTTATTTTCAGATCTCACGCGAAAAGTAACCATGCAAAATTTATTTCACGACGGTGGATTTTCGAGTACAGGGGTAAGTCAAGAGGTAATAGAACAGTTTAGTAAATAATAATGAATCCTTATTTTTACAAGCCATCCCAATGTTAGCGGATGGCTTTTGTGTTTTTGTAAGCGCCTATGGAACTCAATTTTTCCTTTATAATTCCTGTTTACAATAGGCCTGAAGAAGTACGCGAGCTCCTCCAAAGTCTATCACAACAAACCTATTCAAAACCTTTTGAAATTGTACTCGTAGAAGACGGTTCTACCGATACGGCACAAGAAGTGGTGTCTTGTTTTGCTGAAACCTTACACATTACCTATCTTATAAAGTCTAACACCGGTCCGGGCGATTCTCGCAACTACGGTATGCGTCGCGCTAAAGGCAATTATTATATCATTCTTGATTCTGATTGTATCCTGCCACCCGATTATTTGCACATAGTGGCCCACTACTTGGAGCACAATTGGGTGCCTTGTTATGGCGGGCCGGATAAGGCGCATGCGTCATTCTCTAAAATACAAAAGGCTATTAATTATGCGATGACATCCCTTTTAACCACCGGAGGTATACGAGGAAATGCTGCCGCTCTGAACAAATTTCAGCCCAGAAGTTTTAATATGGGCATGTCTAAAACGGTTTTTGAAGCCACTCAGGGATTCGGTAATATACATCCGGGAGAAGATCCGGATCTCAGTTTTCGCATTTGGAAACATGGATTTAAAACTGCATTAGTGCCTCGGGCGTTTGTGTACCACAAAAGACGTATCACATGGAGCTCCTTTTACAAACAGGTTAAGAAATTTGGATTAGTGCGCCCTATATTAAATAAATGGCATCCCGGAACGGCAAAATTAACCTATTGGTTTCCTGCTATTTTTAGCCTCTTTAGTATCTTTTCCCTAGTAGGTTTATTTTTAGGTTTTGTGTATCCCATTATGGTAGTAGGTGTTTATTTTTTACTTATTTTTTTTCATTCTTGGTTTACAAATCGAGATTTTATTGTAGCCTTATTTTCCGTCTTTGCGGTTATCCTTCAATTTACAGGATACGGATTTGGTTACCTTAGGGCTGTGAGTATGCTTTATTTTAGTAAAAGGACTCCGGAAGAACTTTTTCCGACCTTGTTTTTTAAATCAAATCAAGAATCGTGAAAGGCGTTAATCAAAAAGGCATCAATAAAAGAAAACTAAAAATTTTTCTATTTTTACTCCTATGTGCTTCCCTCATTTGGTTCCTTAGTAAACTCTCGGACACCTATAATCACAAGGTCGTGTTCCATTTAAAATTTGAAAATCTACCGGACAGCTTACTATTGCTAAATACGTCTAGAAATGTAGCAAATCTCACCCTACGAGGTAGCGGATTTTCCTTATTAAAATACGATTTTATTCAAAAAGATATGGTACTTGATCTGGCTCATATTCAGCTAGATGCATCAACCAAAAATCACTATTTACCGACCGAAATATACAAGAAACAAATTGAAAGTCAGTTGTTTGAAAACACTTTTTTGGTCGATTTTGATTATGATCCATTACAAATTTCAGTCGACAAAATAGCCTTCAAAAAGGTTCCCGTTATCCCTCAAATTGAGATACAGACGATGGCCAATTATTATGTGGAAGCACCAATCGCTATAATTCCCGATTCTATTATTATAAGAGGCCCTTCCCATGAAATAGACACCATATGGACGATAAAAACCGAAAAAAAAGTGTTTTCCGAGCAGTGGTCGCACAGCACGTACCCCTTATTTTTAGAAAAGCCCTCCGGTCTTGTGCATACCGAATATTCAGAAAATTCTGTTTCTATTTCTGCCAAAATATGGAAATTTTCAGAAGAGCTGATAACTGTGCCAATTACATTGATTGATCTGCCTGAGGATATAGAAATAAGACTATTTCCAGCGGAAGTACAGGTGCTTTGTAAAGCAAAATTAGAGGATCTTAAGCGTCTTACACCAGAGCATTTTCAGGTTATTGCAGATTACAATCAAATTGCGACAGGCACTGCAGACGCCCTAGCGCTACACCTAAGCAAACAGCCAGAGCATCTACTTTCGGCTCAATTGCAGGAAACTCAAGTTACGTATATTTTAAAAAGAAACCCATGATAGTAGGTTTAACAGGCGGTATCGGGAGCGGAAAATCCACCGTAGCACAAATGTTTTCGGAGCTTGGCATTGCGGTTTATTATGCGGATAAGGAAGCTAAAAATCTTATGCATAGCTCCTTAGAACTTCGAAAGTCGATTATTTCGCTTTTGGGTAGTGAGGCTTATCAAGATGAAGAATTGAATAGTCCGTGGGTTGCCCAAAAAATATTCCATAACAAAACCTTGCTGCAGCAAATGAATGCCCTAGTACACCCAATGGTGAAAGCCCATTTCTTGGAATGGGTCAAGAATCAAAACACACCCTATGTCATTCAGGAAAACGCACTAATTTTTGAACAAAATGCGCAAGCAAATTTTGATAAAATTATTTTGGTGGTAGCACCTGTAGAGGAACGCATTCGCAGGGTACAAAAAAGGGATAATACCACAAAAGATTCCGTTATGGCACGTATCGCTAATCAACTGGAAGACACCGAAAAACAAGAGCTAACCCACTATGTTATTCAAAACCGAACTCTTAAAAACACCAAAGCACAGGTTTTAAAAATACATAAAGAACTTCTGGAATTAAGATTGCAAAAAGATTAAGGTATCTATTTTGTTAAGGTTTGGTTAAACCTTCAATCCACTAAATGTTAAATTTCTAATTTTAACAGAAATATGAACAAAAGGTTATTTGCGCTCTTAGTGATTTTAATGAGCCTTTCGCTATTAGGAATCATTTTTGTACAGGGCTATTGGATAAAGAAATCGGTAGAAGATAAAGAAGAGCAATTTTCCAATACTATTTCCGATATTTTAAGCAAAGTTGCAGAAAAGATCGAGAATCGGGAAATGAAAGACTATGCCGACGGATTTTTAAAACTAAAAGATAGCATTGGCGAACCAAAAAGTTCTCATTTTAGAAATTTTTTCTTTGTAGATAAGGATATAAATTCCAACGAGATTTTGCTGTATTCTCACGGCATTTTAGAAGAGGATTACAATATGGCCTCTACGTTCTTTGATAATGGCATTAATGGAGATTCTAGTTTGATAAAAGGATTTACCAGTAAACGTACCAAAACAATTTTTAAGGAAGATTATGGCTTAGACGGAAAGCAATTTCGACTTAATCCCGTGCAAAAATTAGAGAAGATTGGGGGGCTATCGTCTATTGACAAAGCCGTTTTTGACGATGTTTTTCGGGAAAATGCAAAGACAATTCCCATTCATCAACGGGTAACGCGGCAAGAGATTGAACTGCTGCTTGGCAATGAGTTAAAAAATAGAGGTATTACCATAGATTTTGAATACGGTATTTACAGTAGGGGACTACCCACCAAAGTAAAATCGCCCAAATTCAAATTTTCTAATTTAACCCTGTATAAGGCACCTATTTTTTCGGATAGCGAAGGAAACACCAATTTTTCATTGCTTATTTCCTTTCCAGAAAAAAAGCGATTTTTATTACAATCAATAATTGGGATGGCCCTACTGTCGTTGATTTTTACACTGATCATTATGGTAGCGTATGGCAGTGCCATTTACCAACTCATCCGTCAAAAACAGATTTCGGAAATTAAATCTGATTTTATCAATAACATGACCCATGAGTTTAAGACCCCCATTGCGACTATAAACTTAGCGGTAGAAGCTATTAGAAACCCGAAAATTATAGTAGATCAGGAAAAGGTTTTTCGCTATTTGCAAATGATTAAAGATGAGAATAAGCGTATGCACGCACAGGTAGAGAATGTGTTGCGAATATCTAAGCTTGAAAAAAATCAATTGGACATTAGTAAGGATAGGGTTAATGTGCACGACATAGTGCAGGATGCCATAGCCCATGTAGAATTAATCGTTGCAGACCGATCCGGTTATATAAAAACACATTTGGATTCTGAACGATCTGATGTATTGGCAAGCGAAATGCATTTTACGAATGTAATCGTAAATATTTTAGATAATGCCATAAAATATTCGCCCGAAGAACCCAAGATTGATATCTATACCGAATTGGTAAAAAATCATATTGTCATAAAAATTAAAGATCAAGGTGCAGGAATGAGTAAAGCTGTGCTAAAGCGGGTTTTTGAACAGTTTTATAGAGAACACACCGGGGATGTGCACAACGTAAAAGGTCATGGTTTAGGTTTGGCCTACGTAAAAAAAATAATTGAAGATCATCAAGGCGAAGTTTACGCAGAAAGTGAAAAAGGTAAAGGAAGTACTTTCTACATTAAACTCCCTTTAATTTAAAAATTATGGAAACGATAAACAAAAAGATTTTGCTAGTAGAAGACGATCCCAATTTTGGTACCGTACTCAAAGATTATTTAGCGATGAATGACTTTGATGTAACCTTGGCTAAAAATGGGATGGAAGGTTTTGAAAAATTTAAAAAAGATAATTACGACGTGTGCATTTTGGATGTCATGATGCCCTATAAAGATGGGTTTACGCTGGCCAAAGAAATACGAGAGAAAAACGAAAATGTACCCATTGTTTTTCTAACGGCAAAAACCATGAAAGAAGATGTTTTAAAAGGGTATAAAGCAGGTGCCGATGATTATCTTAACAAACCTTTTGATTCTGAAGTTTTGCTAATGAAACTTAAAGCGATAATACAGCGAAAAGCATCGAACACCTTGGCGGAAAGCAAACAGTTCGAGTTTGTTATCGGAGGGTTTCACCTTAATTCTAAATTACGGTTTTTAAAATACAAAGACGAACCCGCTATTAAACTTTCGCCCAAAGAAAATGAATTACTGCGCTTGTTAGCTCTGTACGAAAACGACCTTATGCCTCGCGAACTGGCATTAACTAAAATTTGGCGTGATGATAATTATTTCACTTCCAGAAGTATGGACGTGTATATTGCCAAACTAAGAAAATACTTGAAAAAAGATGACACCGTTGAGATTTTAAATATTCACGGTGAAGGCTTTCGATTGGTAATCAAGAAAGATTAACCAAATCGCAAACAATATGTATAAGGCCATTCAAAAATTAAATTTGAATGGCTTTTATTTTTGCGTAGTCTTAATCGTAGCAATAATTTCATCGACCATAGCTTGTGGCGTTTGATTTATGGAAATGGTTACACTTACCGCAGGTTCTTCTAAAGCTTCAAATTGCGATTTCAATAGGGTAGGAGGCATAAAATGTCCGCTTCTCTGCTGCATCCGTTGTTGAATTTCTTCAAAACTACCTTTTAAAAAAACCCAGACCACCCGGTCTTCAATCCCCTTTGCAAGGAGCTCTCTGTACCTCTCTTTTAGCGCCGAGCAGACGATAACAGCACCATGTTGAAGCTGTGTTTTGGCTAAGGCATTGAGCGCTTCAAGCCATCCCAATCTATCGGTATCGGTGAGTGGCGTTCCGGCAGCCATTTTTTCGACATTTTGTTCGCTGTGGTAATCGTCTCCATCAAAAAACGGAATCTGTAGTGCTTGGGCTAAACCCTTTCCAATTGTAGTTTTGCCGCTACCGGATACACCCATCACATAAAAAATGGAAGTTGCTACAGGCTGTTGCGCTATCATGTGCTTTGAATTTTAGTATTTATTTCGCTAAGTATTTTTGTGCTACTGTCATTGTACGCAAACCAATGTGTTTGCGGAGTTTTTTTAAACCATGTAATTTGTCTTTTGGCAAAACGGCGTGTATTTTTTTTTATTTCTTCAACCGCCACCTCAAGGGGGTACTTTCCTTCAAAATACCCAAACAATTCTTTATAGCCAACAGTTTGCAGCGCATTAAATTTTTTGTAGGGCAAAAGCTTTTCGGCTTCTAAAAGAAGCCCACACCGCATCATTTCATCTACTCTTTGGTTAATTCTAGTATAGATAATATCCCGATCGGCCTGTAGACCAATGCTATGGGAAACAAAATTTCTACGGATTTTGGGTTGCGACAAAAAAGAAGAGTAGGACCGCCCTGTGCCCACACAAATTTCTAAGGCTCGTATAAGTCGATGCGGATTTGCAACATCTACGCGCAGGTAATATTCAGGATCAAGACGTTTTAGCATGTGCTGAAGTACGGGTAAACCTTCGTTTCTAAAACGTTCATTGAGCTGATTTCGAATATCGGCCGGCACAGTCGGAAAGCTATCTAACCCGTTGAGTACCGCATCAACATACAGCCCGCTGCCGCCTACCATAACAACGATGTCCTGATGTTTAAAAAGGGAATCTAACTTGGCTATGGCATCTCTTTCAAAATCGCCTACCGAGTACGAATCTTTAATGCTCTTATGTTGAATAAAATGATGCTTCACTTTTAACAACTCATCTGAAGATGGTACCGCTGTACCTATTGCCATTTCTTTAAAAAACTGCCGAGAATCTGCCGAAATGATCTCGGTATTATAATGTGTGGCCACATCAATAGCCAAGGTTGTCTTGCCAATTGCTGTAGGGCCTATAATAACGATAAGATATTTTTCTTTCATTGCGCTTCACTCAAGGCATGTCCACATTGTTCACAATATTTGGCGTGTTTTGAAGCTATGGCGTTACCACATTGAGCGCATGTACTTTTATCCGTTTTTTTGCTTTTGTTTTTAAAACTAGCATATTCTGCCGACACAATGCCTGTGGGTACTGCAATAACACCATATCCCATGATCATGATAAGCGTAGCAATAAAGCGTCCCAGTCCGGTTTGCGGCGAGATATCCCCGTAGCCCACGGTGGTAAGGGTAACAATAGTCCAATAGGCACTATCCGGGATGCTGTTGTAACCATTTTCCGGTCCTTCTACCAAATACATTAAGGTTCCTAATAGAACGGAAATTATAATCATGAAAAACATGAAAATAAATATTTTAGCCCTACTAACCTTTAATGCGTTTACTAAATTATTTGATTCTCCTACGAAATGCATCAACTTTAATATTCTAAAAACCCGTAATAGGCGCAATGCCCTTACCGCCGTAACATATTGGGAACCAACAATAAAAAAAGAAATGTATTTGGGTACGGTCGAGATATAGTCAATAATACCTAACGCACTAAAAATATACTTTGTGGGCTTTTTAATACAGACGATCCGTAAAATATATTCTATGGTAAAAAGAACAGTAACGATCCATTCCGAAATATTAAAAAAGCCTTGGTATTTTATGCCATAGGATGGAATACTTTCCAACATTACGACAAGAATACTATATAGAATTACAACAAGCAAAATAAGATCGAACATGCGACCGGCTCTGGTATGAGTGCCATAAATTACTTCATGAATCTTTTCCTTCCAAGTTTGTGGAGCTTCAAATTCCTTCAATACTTACGATTTAAGTTCTACTGTTTTAAAATCCTTCTGTTTTCTATAATAATGTTCAATGATGTGTTGCGCATTTATATTCCATTTTACTGGTACTATAATAGCATCCAAAACTTGGGGGTTATAGATTTGATGATTGAGTTCATAAAAACCAAGGCCTTTAAAGATACCATTTTTGATTAAAACAGCACTTCTTTCACCGATATTACGTCCTTTCCCGGTAAGGAGGATATTCTTAGAGGTGAGACTATATCGTTGTATGGCTTGGAACACCCTTTCATTATACTCCATTGGTTGCTCTTTCTGAATACAGGCACCCAGACAATTCTGATCTGTATATTTAGAACAGTTTTTTTTTGCCTCGGACAAACCTACTAATTTATCGCATAATTGAAATTCTTCCGAAATCTGACGCAAAAACTGTACGCCGGCAATATAACTTCTAAACGTTCCTATGGGATTTGGGTTTTCATGCTCCGGCAGAATGCGTAGTGTGCGGTAGCCATCCTCATTCATGCTGCTGTACAGCCCATGGGTAAATCGCTTTCCTCTTAAATTCTTAAGGTAGCGAGGTCGTAGACGTAAAAGTGCTTCATGGGCTTTTAAATCGGCTATTAATTCGCTTCCAGTTCTTTCAAAGGTCACCTTCTTAGTTTCCTTCTGCAGTTTTATATTGAGGGGGTTTGTACCCGTAAAATGTTGATTTACTCTTTTTTTAATATTCCTGCTTTTGCCCAAAAACAGCACATCACCTTCTTTATTATGCAAATAATAGACTCCTGTTTCCGAGGGTAGTGCAGCCACCATGTCTAATTGTCGGGCTGTAAGCTCCCCCAAGCTTTCCGCTCTAATGACTGATTTAAGGATGGTTTTGTCTAAATCCTTATCCAATAGCAACTTAAATAATTTTAGGGTGGCCAACGCATCCCCATTGGCTCGGTGCCGATCACTTACCGGGATTCCCAAGGAACGAACCAATTTACCCAGACTATACGATGCTGCATTAGGGATAAGACTCTTAGACAAATCTACTGTGCATAACGTCTTGCGTTCAAAGCTGTAGCCCAAGCGTCTAAATTCTGTTCTCAAAATACGGTAGTCGAACTGCGCATTATGCGCTACTATAATTGCATTCTCCGTGATTTCTACAATGCGTTTAGCCACTTCGTAAAATTTAGGAGCTGTTTGTAGCATATGGTTGTTTATGCCTGTAAGATTCACGACAAAAGGCTGTATTTCCTTTTCGGGATTAACAAGGCTAATAAATACATCTACCACCTCATGCCCATCAAATTTGTGAATCGCAATTTCGGTAATGCCCTCTTCATTGTATTTTCCGCCGGTTGTTTCAATATCCAATATTGCGTACATCATCTACTTTTCTCTTTATGCGGTGCTACTTTCCTAAAGGGTTCTGTCTCCAAAGATACTACTTCCAATACGTACCATGGTACTCCCTTCCGCTATGGCTATCTGATAATCGCCACTCATGCCCATAGACAAGATTTCAACTTCCGGTAGTCGCTTGGCTATTCGAGCATAAAGAGCTTTCAGGCCTTTAAATTCACGACGAATTTGATCCTTGTTTTCGGTAAAGGTGGCCATACCCATGAGGCCTTTTATCTGTACATGGCGCAACGCCTTAAAGGTTTCTGAATCTATAATTTTTAAAAGTTCATCTTCATCAAAACCGAATTTTGTTTCCTCGGCCGCTATGTGTATTTGTAGCAAACAAGGAATGATGCGACGGTGTTTTTTCGCCTGTTTATCAATAGCCAGTAGTACCTTTAAACTATCTACACCATGAATTAGCGTTACAAAGGAAGCCATGTACTTTATTTTGTTCGTTTGTACATGCCCAATCATGTGCCACTGTATGTCCTTAGGCAAGGCTTCCCATTTTTCTACCATTTCTTGAACTCTATTTTCCCCAAAAATCCGTTGCCCGGCATCATAAGCTTCTTGGAGTACGGAAATAGGCTTTGTTTTAGATACCGCAACAAGATGTACCCATGGAGGAATAGATTCTTTTACTTGTGCTAATTGTGTGGCTACCGACATGAAGCTGTGTTTTGTGTCATTCGTAATTACTTTATTAAAAAAGGCATTAAATTGCGTGGTTACGGTTTTATATTCCCATCTACCATAACCAATTTTCGATCGGCCATATTGGCCAAGTCCTCATTGTGTGTTACAATCACAAAGGTTTGTCCAAAGGTATTTCGCAACTCAAAAAAAAGGCGGTGCAAGTTGTCGGCACTTTCAGAATCTAAATTTCCGCTAGGTTCATCGGCAAAAATAATGGAGGGATTATTTACCAAGGCACGAGCTACGGCTACACGCTGCTGTTCGCCACCCGAAAGAGCGCTGGGTTTATGATGGTAACGATGCGAAAGGCCAAGAAAATTGAGCAACTCCTTCGCTCTGTTTTCAGCTTGTATGCGTGGCGTTTGTTTGATAAAAGCCGGAATACATACGTTCTCTAGCGCCGTAAATTCGGGTAATAATTGATGAAATTGAAAAATAAAACCAATATGCTCGTTTCTAAACCGCGCCAATTCCTTATCTCCGAGCGCATTAATAGCGACATCTCGGATAAGCAATCTGCTTTCTGCCTTATTGCTTTGTACGTCTAAAGTGCCGAGTATCTGCAGTAATGTGGTTTTTCCGGCACCGGATGCACCAACAATAGAAACGATTTCGCCTTTTTTTATATGTAGATGTACTCCCTTTAAAACTTCAAGTTCACCATAGGATTTTTTTATATTTTCTGCCTTTATCATTTGCTGACTTTTATTATTTTATCCTTACGCAGTATCTATTTGCACAAGTACCTTTTAGAACTACACCTTGCGATCCCAAAATTACTTTCAATTACCTTAGAAAAATATTATAATTTCATTTTTGAAGCAAATTAAACGGTAAATGATTATTTTGTCCAAAGAATTGAATAACTTTGTTTATCATTTTTGCAAAAAACATAAACAATTAATCAAAAATAGGTGCATCACCTACGATACAAAACTCAAAAATAATGGCTCCATATCAAAATCTGGAAGAATACAATTTAGAAATCACAGAAGAAATAAGAGAAGGCTATGCGCATATCATCACCGAGCTCGGGGAAGATATCGCCAGAGAAGGGCTCCTAAAAACACCTGAAAGAGCTGCGAAAGCCATGCTCTTTTTAACCCAAGGCTACAAACAAGATGCCGTAGAAATACTAAAGGGAGCCATGTTTAAGGAAGATTATGACGATATGGTCATTATAAAAAATATAGAGCTATATTCATTATGCGAACATCATATGTTGCCTTTTTTTGGAAAAGCTCATATTGCCTATATCCCAAACGGACATATTGTGGGTCTAAGCAAAATACCTCGGGTGGTTGATGTCTTTGCCCGAAGATTGCAGGTACAGGAACGGCTAACGCACGATATTTTAGAATGCATAAACAGCACCTTAAAACCGAAAGGGGTTGCGGTAGTGATCGAAGCATCGCATATGTGCATGATGATGCGTGGGGTTCAAAAACAGAATTCAGTTACGACGACTTCCGGTTTTAGAGGTCAATTTGAAAAAATAGAGACACGTAATGAATTCTTAAAATTGTTGGGTTCGGATTTATCTTAGGGTATATATGAAGTTTGTTTTGCTCAAAATATGTAATTTTAGACACCTAAAGTTATAATTCTATTATTGACATGTCAGAAGCAAAGGATCACAAATTTCGAAATCTGTTTTTAGGCCTTCTTTTTGATGCCATTGGAATGCTTTCTTTCGTTATTCCCGGAATAGGCGAATTCTCAGATATTATATGGGCTCCCATATCGGGTTGGTTAATGACGCGACTCTACAAAGGCAAAATTGGAAAGGCGGCAGGATTGTTAAATTTTATTGAAGAACTTATCCCGGGATTGGATATCATTCCAAGTTTTACACTAATGTGGCTCTACACGTATGTGTTGGCCTCCGCATCGGTAAAAAAAACGATAACCATCGAGTAAATCGCCTAGATAATTCCAAAATTTTATTTTCGACATGATACGAAGAAATTTTATAAAAAAATCTACATTGGGTTCACTTGGTAGTGTGCTTGGTGTTCCCATTGTTTTTGCACATCACCTCCCTAACGACTACTCTGTTTTGGGCTTGCAGGATCCCGATCCTTTTCAATTGTTTAAAAAAGACAAATCCATGGTCGTTTTAAACAATAGGCCCTGGAATATGGAAGCACAGGCACATTTGTTAGATGATGCCATTACCCCTAACAAATACATGTTTATAAGAAATAATGGCCTAGTCCCAGAATCTGTAGCGATTGAAAAATGGACGCTCACCTTCGATGGCGAATCGGTAATTCAAAAAAAAACCTATACCCTAAAGGAGCTGCAATCTAAATTTAAGCAGTATACCTACCAACTCACCTTAGAATGTGGAGGCAATGGAAGAAGTGAATTTCAACCAAGTGCCGATGGAAACCAATGGACGGTTGGTGCTGTTTCTTGCGCCAAATGGACTGGTGTGCGCTTAAAAGATGTTTTGGCCGATGTGGGCATAGCAGATAGTGCCGTGTATATTGGCTATCATTCAGCCGACGAACATTTGAGCAGAGACCCTAATAAGAAACCCATTTCTAGGGGAGTACCTATAGCAAAAGCATTACAAGATGAAACCCTTTTGGCTTATTATATGAATGATGAGCCTATTCCCTTAGTACATGGATTTCCCTTACGGCTAGTGGCCGGAGGATACCCGGCATCAGTTTCAGGAAAGTGGGTAAATAGAATTAGTGTTCGAAACAAAGTACACGACGGAGAAAAAATGATGGGTTTCTCGTATAGAGTACCCTGTGAACCAGTAGCGCCCGGAGAAACTGTTAAGGAGGAAGCGATGTGCATTATAGAATCTATGCCGGTAAAGTCCTTAATAACCTATCCTAAATCCGGAGCCATGATTGCTTTCGGTAAAAAGTTAGCTATACGAGGACATGCTTGGGCCGGAGAGCTGGAGGTTCGTACCATGGAATATTCTATCGATTTTGGTGTCAGTTGGACTAGGTGCACGCTTGAAAAACCGGTAAACCGATTGGCATGGCAACATTTTTCGGCAGAAATTTCCTTTCCCCAAAAGGGATATTACGAGGTTTGGGCACGTGCCGTTGATACCGAGGGCAAATCGCAGCCTATGTTAGTACCAGGTTGGAATCCTAAGGGTTATTTAAATAATGCCTGTCACCGAATCGCTGTTAAAGTAACTTAAATGAGACGAAATCCAAAAAATACCTATTTTATTGGCTTTTATCGCACCTTAATTGTGCTTTGTGCACTAGTGGTCATCATTTCCATTGTGCTGCTTTATATGAACTTTGAAGTGGATTCTAAAAATGAGAGTTACAACGCCATTGAAGATTCGGCGACCATAGCGAATGAAGACCCAAACCGAATAGAAAACGGTATCCATGTGCGCACCGGACTTGTGGAGGCACCGGGTTTATCTGAGGTAGTGAATAACTGCACCACATGTCATTCCGCACAATTGGTAATTCAAAATAAAATGTCGGCAGAGCGTTGGGCCGCTACCATTCGTTGGATGCAGGAAACCCAGAATTTATGGGATTTGGGTGCAAACGAAGACATTATAATTCATTATTTAGTAACTAATTATCCACCCGAGGAGAAGGGTAGGAGAGCGGCTCTTACCGATATTCAATGGTATACGCTTCGTAATTGAATACCGCCTGCTGGCTTCACCTAATTAAAAATAGCTAATGCACTATATTGATGCTTTTGTAACTTCTTTTTTGGGTACTTTACGATGGACTTGGAGGTCTGTTCTGTTTGAAGTACCTTGGTATACCAATTATTTTTGGGGATTAATAGGGATATCGTTACTCATTTGGGCACTTGAAATTAAATTTCCATGGCGTAAAAATCAGGCTGTATTTAGAAAGGATTTTTGGCTCGATGCCTTCTATATGTTTTTTAACTTTTTCATTTTTGCTATTTTTATCAGCGGATTTTATACGCTTTTAGGGCTTTTGTTCCGTGATATTGGTATTACAGCACGGAGTTTGGCTCTGATAGATCTCAGCAATATGCCCCCATGGCTTCAACTAGGCGTCTTTTTTGTGGTGCTAGATTTTGTACAATGGTTTACGCATATCCTGTTGCATCGTTTTCCGCTTCTCTGGGAATTTCATAAAGTGCACCATTCGGTTAAGGAAATGGGATTTGCCGCACATCTGCGTTACCATTGGATGGAAAACATTCTGTACAAACCACTAAAAACACTAGGTGTAATGGTTCTTGGCGGATTTGAACCGGAACAAGCGTATATTGTTCATTTCTTGGCGATTACCATAGGACATATAAACCATTCCAACATTAAATTAACCTGGGGACCCCTAAAGTATGTTCTTAATAATCCGGTCATGCATTTGTATCATCATGCCTATGAATTACCCAAAAACACCTATGGCGTAAATTTTGGCATTAGCCTAAGCCTATGGGATTATCTCTTTAAAACCAACTATATTCCAGAAGATAGTGGACATGTGGTTTTAGGTTTTAAGGGGGATACTGAATTTCCAAACGATTTTCTACATCAAAACCTCCATGGTTTTAAAAAGCCGAAGTAATTCTGTTGAACCCCTTCGGCTTTTAAAAATAGGACTATAGCAATCATTTACTGCACTAAAACGCTAAATGTTTGTGCAATATCCGTTTCTCCACCTGCATCAGCCAAGGTGCCATCGTTTGGTTTTTTGGGTTCATGTCGCAGTGTAATAGCTATCGTAGCAGGGCCAGCGGTAAAGGTAGTTAGTTCAAAATTTATACCTACCGGATTTCCATTGGCATCGGTATCTGTGGCATTAATACTTTCTATGGGCCCGGTTGTTGTAAAGAAAAACTGATGCTCGTCGGCCTCCTCTGCCACCTCCTCGGTAATATCTTCGGGCGGACTAACCGTTTCGTTCAATAAAACAATACTGCCATTATAGGTAGTATTTCCCGAAAGCGATCCGGAAACGGTAATTACAGGCGGGTTTGGACCATCACCGTCCAAATCTCTTGACTGTAGTGTAATGACTTCTCCGTCGCCAACAGGGGTCAATGTCACCGTTAAGGTGGTAATAACCTCTTCTTCATTTACAGCTACGGGGTTATCATCATCGCTAGAGCAGGAGGAAATCAATATTCCACCCACCATAAAAAGTGTAATCCAATAATTCTTTTTCATGCTAATTGATTTTAAATAGTTAATTTTCATTTTGTTATGTATTAATAATTAAATTTTAATCGAACTAAAAAATTACGACCCAAATCATCAGCGAAAAATCGAAGACGGTTTAGGTATTCTCGGTATTCTGTATTCCATAAATTGTGTATAGAAAATCCTAGGGTAATTAATTTGTTGTTAGAAAGGGTAAATTGCATCTCAGAGTCTAAACTCATTAGGTGGTATGCATCGGGTGGCGTATTTATTTCTAGCAGCACATCCTGACCCAAATCCGGTGAATTTACCAAGATATCATCCGGAAATTCGTTCTGTCGGAACACGTATTGGCTATCTAAGCTTATCCTTAGATTATTCCATTCCTTTTTATTAAATATGATGGAATTCACTGTATTGGCTGCCGGAATATTAATTAAGGCAAGATCTTGTTCCGTGTCTTTTCCTTTCACCAATGAAAAACGGTGATCGGTGCGCCATGTCTCACTCCAATTGGCAAAAGCATTTAGATCAAAACCGATGAGTCTGGCATTGGTCTGGCGATATTCCCAAACCGGAAACGCACCACGAAGCGTAAATTCTACCCCTGTAGGCTCTAGCAAAATAAAATCGTTAATGGTATTTAGAAAAGGCGAAATAGTGTAACCCCAGTTCGTTTCCTCCTTTTGTAGCGACACCGATACTTTGTGCGATGTCTCGCTCTCTATGCGCAAATCGCCTAATTCAATACGCGCTGCTGAATGATGCAGGCCATCACTAAAAAGCTCTGAAGGATTGGGTGCGCGTTGCGACATGGCATAATTAATCCGTAAGGTGGTGTTTTTTGCTACCTCTAATCTAGTCCCTACTGTGGCAGAAATGTTGTGATAGTCGAATACCGGATTGGTAAGCAGTTGGGTGCCCAAATCGTCGATAATGATATCCTGAAAGTCAGTATTATATCCTCTTTCTTGCCACCGTGAGGTTTGGTAGAATTTTTTGGCATCAATTCGGCTAAAATCATAGCGCAAACCGGCATCGAGTACCACAGTATTAGAAATAAAATAGTCGCCGGTAACAAAAGCACCAAAATCGTATTTATCATAATCCGGAATAAGTCTGCGAACTCCCGTATCCGGATTCGCAATATGATCTTGATACCGTGCCAGAAGCCCCAAATGCATTTTGTAATCCTTTTTGGCGTCGATTTTAAATTCGGAACTTAAGGTGTGCGTTTGAAGCTCCAAGTCCAGAGAAGGTTTGTTTCTATCGGCACCCACACGAACGTCGAATTCAAAACGTCTATTATTTTGAAAATCGTACTGCACATTCCAACGGCCAAGCCCTTCAAACCTTCGGTAATAGTTAAGTTTCCCCAAATGGTGGGTAACCTCCTGATTAGGACGATTTATAGAATAGGAGAACTCATTCTCAATCAAAGGTGTTGTACTATTAATAGCCCGTATCAAATCATCGATGTTTCCGATATGAGAGGCTCTAAGAATACCAATATTTGCCTTAAAGAACGAATAATACACGTCCCAGCCTTGAATAAAATTATGCTTCCCCAAGGCCAAAGTGGCACCATACTCGGCAATGGCAGTATTTGAGAGTATATTATTGGGCGCTTCGGAATCACCAAATCGTTTTAAAGATCCTTGCCCTTTTATAAACCAACCATTTTCATAGGTTTTGATAAGTTCTGAAGTTATAGAGCCGCCTCTTCCATTGGTTGCGCCATTAAGAATGGTTTTTCCATACAGACTGTCTTGAGCCATATACGGTGCAGGAGTCATTAAAATAACACCTCCTATAGCATCGCCCCCGTAGGCCAAAGCGGCAGCACCTTTTACCACAGTAACACTATTACTGGCATTTAGGTCTACATTAGGTGCATGTTCGTCTCCCCATTCCATGTCCTGCATGCGTACGCCATTATTCAAAATAAGCACTCTACTGCCATTGAGCCCCTGAATGACCGGCTTTACGATTTTTGAACCCGTAGTAAGTGCCGACACCCCACTAATTTGCTTTAACGCATCGCCCAAGCTACCGCTACTATAACGCTCTAGCGACCCTATTTTTAGGGTAGCCTCTTGGCTACTATTA
Organism: Aurantibrevibacter litoralis; assembly: GCF_034651555.1. Taxonomy (NCBI): domain Bacteria; kingdom Pseudomonadati; phylum Bacteroidota; class Flavobacteriia; order Flavobacteriales; family Flavobacteriaceae; genus Aurantibrevibacter; species Aurantibrevibacter litoralis. The sequence goes on from NZ_JAYEEQ010000009.1 coordinate 124,461, forward strand.
GTTTTATCACTAATAAGATCGCCCACTACCTTAACTTCATTAAGTTCTTCTAAATGATGCTCTAGGGTGAATTGCTTCAACGTAGTACCATCAATTATTACTTTATAAAATTGAGAAGTACATTCCGGATGAGAAACTTCAATTTCAATACTACCGTTACAAAGATCAGGTAGTAAAAAAGAACCATCTACATCGGTGATCACAGCTCTATTAGTGCCATAAAGCTGAATCGTTGCTCCGGCAAGCGGTGTTTTATCGTGAAAATCGGAAACTACTCCCTTAAGTGTACCGGTGCATTCTTGTGCCAAAATAAGTTGGGGTAACAAAAGTACCGTCAGGAGTGCGAATACATACTTCATTCGTCTATAGTATATTCGTTAATAAGAAACTTTCCTTTATAAAAGGAACACGGTATGTGAAATAACTAGACGAAAAAGGGTGGAGGCCTACTAAAAGCGTAAAAAGGGACTGTCGTTCTTAGAGAAACAATAGTGTAGTTAAAATGCACCTTGCCTAAGACAACAATAGGAGGCGGAGGTTGTATTTGAGCAACAGGTGCTACAACAAATTGATCGTGATGCGCATTGGAAACTAAATTACAAACAGCACAATTTTCTACCGGACTGTTGTCATTTTCGTTTTCATGAGAATATACATGAAAAGCAGACACCTTAATGATCATCAAGGTTGTGAAAAGAAAAAACAATGCTATTTTCTTGCACATTTCACTCATAGCAACAAAAATACCCAAAAAGAAGTATGTAAACCTGTTAAGAAAAGCTTAATTTATTTAAACAAAAAACCGAGTCCCATTCTGCTTAACATTTTTTTTTCGAAATTCCAGAAAAATGTAAACTGTCCAAAAATCCATCCAAAAAACACAAGGAGCAGCTGATAAATAGGAAAAATAATTAAAATACGGAAGGTCCAATACAAGGTTCCAAAATACCAATCTACAGGAAAGATGTCGCGTGTAAACCCAAAATAATCGAGTAGGGGCTTAGCTACCTTCACCGACAACGAGCCGGTTACGGCAAACACAATTAAAATAAGAACAACTTCCAAATTTGTTTTAATACCCCAACGGGCCTTTAGTTTTTCCATATGGGCAAAAAATAAGAGCGAATATACTACAATTAAATTCGGGGGACAAAAGGACCGAGGCGTTGTTGGTATTTACGCTGAAAATAGACAAAGTAATTGTATAATTTATAATTTACATCATAGCCGTAATCTACATTCCAATCATAATTTATCTGCAATTCATATAAATTGGGATCGTATTGTATGGGCAGCGTTACCCTTCTATTCCATTCTACAACCAGGATTCTATTCCGGTTTTCTAGAAAGGATTGCGAATAATACCCTTCCGGACGGGCTATACTACGAAGCCAAAAGTTAAATCCGGGTTCTATAATGATAATTTCGTACTCTGTTTTATCGCTGGCTATGGTAATGGTGTCTCCTTCCGTTGCCCTAAAGGCATTTTGTTCCTCAGCCGTTATCGTTATCTCAGGCATTTCCTGTATGGATTTGCAGCTAACCAAGCACATTCCAAAAGAAAAGAACACCAAGGCAACCCACGGGGATACCAATTTCATAGACCTAAATTTATTTCTAAGATGTACCATTGTAAAGGTTTTTAGCGTGTTTTAAAATAATCATTTTATATCATGTTTACAAGGCTACATGGTATGTTTTAAGATTCATATGTATGCAACCGAACATCTTGTAAATGGAAGAAAAAATGAACACCTACGTTATCTATAGGCACAAAAAAACCTTCCACTATTATTTATGGTCTTAATACAGCACCTTTCCTTACCTTATTATTTTTAATAAGGTACAAAAAAAGCTGCCTTTGTAGACAGCCTATTGTTAAAATCTGGTGAAGCTAAAGGATTATTTCCGGAAGAGACCACCTAAAAGCCCCCCTAAGCCACCTTTGTTTTTGGAAGATCCCATGACCATTCCGGCCACATCATCTAACACACTGCCATCACCATCTGCATCTAAAAGTGTCATAATGAGGCTCTGACTTTCCTTGGGTTGCCCCCCTAACAGGCCTCCCAAAAGACCGTTAAGTCCATTGGCATCAGATACGTTACTTTGAGCTGTTTGCTTTCCCAAATAACCCATGACAATGGGTGCGGCAATTTTTAACATTTGAGCAATGGCATTGGCATCTAATCCGGTTTTTTGACTCAACGCATTTTCTACTTGAGGTTGTTTGTTACCAAATACATGCCCTAAAATACCGGCACCATCATTAATAGCAGATTCATCTACACCTCCTCCAAAAAAACTGCCGAGTTCGTTTAAAATGCTACCGTCATGTTTGGATGAAGATAGTGCGCCCATAAGTCCCTGAGCACCTTGCGGTGTTGACGCATTTTTTTTCATAGCACCGAGCAATAAAGGCATTGCCAAGCTCAAGGCATCGGCGGTTTTACTTTCCGGTTGACCAGTTTGACCAGCTACACCGCTAATAAGTTGCTTGCCGATAGGGCTGTTAAGCAAATCTAATAATCCTGACATTTTTAAAAAGATTTAAAGTTTGTGGTTGGAATGTACAAAAAAATGAATTTATCCTTTCGTAAATTAAAAGAAAATCAATTTATAGATGCAATTATTTGATTGGCTAGCTCCAAACCAATGCGTTCTTGTGCTTCAACGGTGGCCGCTCCGATATGGGGCGATAGTGAAATTTGAGGGTGCATTAGAATGCGTATTTCTGGGGTAGGTTCTGACTCAAAAACATCGAGGCCTGCAAAGGAAACTTTACCATTTTCAATGGCTTGAATGAGTGCAACCTCGTCTAGCACACCTCCGCGAGCTGTGTTGATAATAGCAACCCCTTCTTTCATGATTTCAAAATCATGTGTGCTTAGAACATAGGATTTTTGAACAGGAAGACTAAGACTTATGACATCGGCATTTTGAAGAAGGTGCGCTTTAGAAATTCCTTCCAAGGTAAATGCAAGCCGTTGGCCGTCAAAATAATGAAGTTCGATGATAGCTTTTTCTACATTGGGATCGTGAAAAAGCACCTTCATACCCATCCCCAGAGCCATCTTAGCCGTAGCTTGCCCAATTCTCCCAAAGCCTATAATACCTATAGTTTTACCTCTTAGTTCTACACCTTTGGCATAGGCTTTTTTTAGTTCCTTAAATTTGGTATCGCCATCTAGGGGCATATTTCGGTTGGCATCATGCAAAAAACGCCATCCACCCAAAAGATGCGCAAAGACCAACTCGGCCACTGCATCCGAGGATGCAGCCGGAGTATGAATCACTTTTATTCCTTTTTTTTGGGCATACGCTACATCAATATTATCCAAGCCAACACCACCGCGACCAATTATTTTTAGAGAAGAACAGCCATCAATAAGATCCTTTCTCACTTGGGTAGCACTGCGCACCAAAAGAATATCAATGCTATGTGTTTTGATATAGTTTTCCAGTTGTTCTTGCGCCACAGTAGTTGTAAGTACATCAAAACCATTGGTTTTAAGTTTTGCAATGGCACTTGGTGCAAGTCCGTCATTGGCAAGTATTTTCATTTGTTCCATTTAAAAAATAATTGGTTATTGCGATCATGTATTTCTAAAAAAAACAATCAATCCCATGCGACTAAACCAATATTATGCTTTTCGTTCTAATTCGCTCATTACATCGACCAAAACACCTACACTTTCCAGAGGTAATGCATTGTACATGGATGCCCTGTAGCCTCCTACAGAGCGATGCCCATTAAGGCCAACGATTCCTGCATCTTTACACATTGCGTCAAAAGTGTCCTTTAATTTGGTTTCGGCAAGGGTAAACGTAGCATTCATAAAAGATCGATCTTCTATACTGGCATAGCCTTCGAAAACCGGATTAAGATCAATCTCAGAATACAGCAATTGCGCTTTTTTTTCATTAATCTCTTCTATGGCAGCGATGCCACCCATATCCTTGAGCCACTCTAAGGTTAGTAGCGACACATACACCGCAAAAACCGAAGGTGTATTGTACATGCTTTCTGCTTGAATATGTTTTCTGTAATCTAACATTGAGGGAATTTCTCGAGAAACCTTTCCCAAAATAGCTTCTTTCACTACTACCAAAGTGGTGCCTGCCGGTCCCATATTTTTTTGGGCTCCCGCGTAGATTAGATCAAACATAGAAAAATCGAGTTGTCTCGAAAAAATATCAGAACTCATATCGCATAGTAGCGGTGCATTTATTTTAGGAAATTTTTTAAGTTGTGTTCCGTAAATGGTATTGTTAGAGGTAATGTGCACATAGTCCAGACCTTCAGGAATAGCATACCCCTTAGGAATGTACCTAAAATCCTCGTCTTTAGAGGAACCGACTTCCAGCACATCGCCAAAAAGTTTCGCCTCTTTTATGGCCTTATCGCTCCAAGTACCTGTATTTAAGTATCCGGCTTGTTTGCGCAAAAGGTTGTAGGCAACCATAAGGAATTGCATGCTGGCACCGCCTTGTAAAAATAAAGCTTGATATCCCTTCCCTTCCAACCCCAAGAGTTCTAGGGCTAAGGTTCTTGCTTTATCCATTACCGCTACAAAATCTTTACTGCGGTGCGAAATTTCAATTAAAGATAATCCCGATCCATTAAAATTGAGGAAAGCTTCAGAAGATTTTAGAATGACTTCCGGAGGAAGAATACAAGGGCCGGCGCTAAAATTGTGTTTTTTCATTGACTTTATAAAGTTACGATACTGAATTTAATTTAATTCGTTCAATGGATTCTGAAATCTAAACAAATAAAAAAAACCATCAAGCAGATTTTGAGTAAAACAAAGGTCAAAGGTCATAAAATTAAAATGAAACTCCGATATTAAATATTAAATATTCACAGCTATTTTTAAAAGAAATTCTACGGTATCTACGCCGTCGGCATAGTCGTGTAAATTGGGTTTTTGACTTGTTCCAAAAGGAATTTCTTCTTCGATAAATCCGTTGGCAACCACACATTGCAGTCTTTCGCTTTGCGCTGCCAGCAAACCTTTCAAATGCGCTATATCTTCATAAAACTCGTAAAAAAGTGTGGCAATAGGAGAGGCGAAACTAGCATCTTCTTTTAACAACAAAAAGCCATTGTCGCGCAAAGAAATCGCACTCATAAGATACACCGCCTTATTATAATCATAATTATTGGCATATTTGGCTTGGTCTATTATGGGATGATAGCTGTAAATCGCATCAAAAAAAAGATCAAAATTATAGGCTTTGGGTACCCATATTTTAGACACACTTCGGCATCCCAATCCGTAGTACCTAAAAATATCTTCCCCTAAAGATTGCAACTGTGTAGGTGTTTCGCTACCTGAAAGAACCGCAACGGCATTCCGGTTTTTTCTAATAATGTGTGGTTTTTTGCTAAAATAATATTCAAAATACCGTGCGGTATTATCGCTTCCGGTAGCAATTACGGCATCAAAGCCGGTCATACGTCCCTCTGCAAACCGAATATGCCCTTTAAAAAAGGGTGCCATGCGTATAAGCTGCTGGGCAATATAAGGAAGTAATAGGGTGTCATTAGAAGACAATTTCACCCAAACTTTATGTCCGGTAATCAGTACGGTCAAAAAATCATGAAAACCCACCAAAGGAATATTTCCTGCCATAATGACGGCCACTTCCCTAGGATTCGGGTTACGCATTTTGTACGGAGAGAGCCAGTTTTCCAATGCGTTTCTAGTCAGTAATGTAGCCCAATGCGCCAAACTATAATGAATATTTTCTTCGGTAAACCATCCATTGCGATACCCCGAATGAACAATTACCTCCGTAAATTCTTCAAAAAATGGATTTTCTACAGGCTTATGACTTCCCTTAAAATTTCGATATTCACAAAACTCCTGAAAGAAGTCACCAAGTTTAACAAAAGCTTCTAATCTGTCTTGAAGGTCAGTCATTATATTTGTACATTATTTTAATAGGCTTTACCTTTGCGCAAAAGTAAGCAATAGAAAAGAAAAATTATGGCAATAATCATAACAGATGAGTGCATAAATTGCGGGGCATGTGAACCGGAATGCCCGAATACCGCAATTTATGAAGGAGCAGATGAATGGCGCTATGGCGATGGTACTTCCTTAAAAGGCACGGTAATATTACCAAATGGCAAGGAAGTGAATGCGGACGAAGTACAGGAACCCATAAGTGACGAAATTTATTATATTTCCCCGGATAAGTGTACCGAATGTATGGGCTTCCATGAAGAACCTCAATGTGCCGCCGTGTGTCCGGTAGATTGTTGTGTCCCGGATGAGAATCATGTAGAATCTGAAGAAACCTTATTGGCGAAACAGCGATTTATGCATCCTTCGGAATAATAAAAATTAATCTCAAAAAAAAATCCCAAGTGAGCACACTTGGGATTTTTGTGTTTAGGAGAGGTATGGAATTAGAAAGTAAAGGTCATTCTACCATAGTAATAGGCACCGCTAAAACCCATCTGCACGGAGTCCCAATAGCCACCTGCTTCCGTCCAATCATCTTGCTGATCTGGATATATATTAAAAAGATTGTTGCTGCCTACATTTAATTTTAAATTATCGGAAAGCTTATATCCAAAATTAAGATCGGTAACCATTTTTGCACTGTACCTATCGGTAGCGGCGGCGACTTGATTTTCAAAACTTCCAAAATCAGCCACATCTTCGAACATTTGAAAATCTAACAATTCAATTTCGCTAAAGTGCGTTAAACCCAGGGCCACATCAAATTTGTTAAGCGCGTATTTAAGGTTCAATGTTAACTTACTATCTGGAGCCGATGCCAATAAGAAGGCCTTATCACGTTCCCCAAAAAAGGTTTGTTCGTCTAAAGCTCCATTTTTAACTGCGGTTATTGTCATATTATTGATATTGCCTATAAAACTGCTAGACAAAGTACCTTCACCAATTTGAATTTTGTGCGATAGTACAATATCCAAACCAACGGTTTCGGTGTCTGCGCCATTGGCAAAAAATTGAGCAGCTTCTACATTGGGAATTTGCGGAGCATCAAAATTCCCGGTAAGCACAATCCGATCCTGAACTTCTATATAATATCCGTCTACAGTAGCTGTAAAATTTCCAAAAGTGGCTGTAAATCCCAGCGCAGCATTAAATGCGGTCTCTTGTTCCAAGGGTCCAATACCAAACGATGCAGTAACTGGACTATTATTTGGTGAAAGCTGCGTATCTAAAGCTTGTCCGCCCACAAAATTGGTAAAAAGAAGATTGTAGTAAATTTGTGCTAAAGAAGGTGCCCTAAAACCCGAACTCACAGATCCCCGAATATTGACATTATCGGAAGCCTTGTACCGTGCTGCCAATTTGCCGTTAAATGTACTGCCAAAATCACTGTATTCCTCAAAGCGCAAAGCTCCTGCAAGTAAAAAATTAGAGGTGACCTCCAATTCGGTATCGGCATAGATCGCAATATTAGATCGGTTTCTATCCACTTCATTGGCCGGGCTATATCCCGGAAAACCTTGAGATCCACCAGGGCGCAACTCTCCAGTTATCGGATCAGTAGGCTGAATTTGATTGGTCGGATTTGTAATTAAGCGGCCATCAACATCAAAAGTGCCAAAGGAACCCGGTTCTCCGGCAAAAATGGTAAAATTTTCGGTTCTGTATTCGGCACCGAAAGCCAAGTTAAAACCCTCTAAAATGTCATCATAGTATTTAGATAGATCTAGATTAACCGTGTTTTGAGACAAGGTATGCCCGCCGGCATCAAAATCGGTTGGCGACGTTTCTTGTAATGATGCGTTTAGCGTTCCTTTGATGAAATAGTGGAAATCATTTTTCCCGTACGAGTTACTGATATCAATTTTCCAACCACTATCCGTTTCGGTTCTGAATCCGGCAGCAAACGAATTGTCTGTTATGATTGATGTAATTCTGGGTGTAAAACCATCCGGATAAATACTAACCACATTGCGTTCCGTAGGATTGTTCCTTGTAAAAGCAAACGCATCGGTATCCCTGTAATTGCGGCCGCCAAAAGCGTATATTTCAGATTTTTCGCTTACCGGAATTGCGAGATTTCCAAATACATTAAATCCGTCAATAGCAGCCTCACCAAAGCCCCTTCTAAAGTCGAACCCGGGGCGTAAGGTTTTGTTTTTGTTGATATATTCTGTGGTAAAATTGGCAAAGCCACCATTTTCCCCTATGGCCACGCCGTAGTTAGCGGTTACTTTTACCGAACCGCCATCAAAATCTCGATCCTTTCCTATTTTATTTCCATCTTGTTCAGTGTCGAGCCGATTTCCATCCGTGTTTGGGGTGCCCGGTGGGAACTCCCCATCTGCATCGGTATTAAAAAAACCGTAACTAACCGTACCTGTAAATTCATCGACCCGATCGTTTAAGACAATGTTGATTACTCCGGCAATAGCATCTGACCCGTATTGAGCCGAAGCACCATCGCGCAAAATTTCGATTCTTTTTATAGCCGATGCGGGAATGGCATTTAGGTCGGTACCTGTATTACCCCGCCCCCGAGTTCCAAAAAGATTTACTAAAGAAGACTGATGCCTTCTTTTACCGTTGATGAGCACTAGCGTTTGATCTGGTCCTAAACCTCGCAATGATGCTGGATCTACGTGATCGGCACCATCGGAGCCCGATTGTTTACTGGCGTTAAAAGAGGGCGCCGCATACTGCAAAAGCTCGTTTACTTCAATACGACCTAGCTGTGTAGATACTTCCTGCACATCAATAACATCTATGGCTACCGGAGTATCCACAGCTGTTCGTTTGGGACTTCTAGAGCCTACAATCAATACCTCATCCAATTGCAAGCCTTCAGAAAGGCTGACGTTTAGGCTTGTTTTTCCTGCGGTATTTTCTTCTCTGGTTGTAAAACCAATGTAGCTAAAAACGAGAACCGCTTCATTACTAATTGCAATTGTGTAGTTGCCGTCAAAATCCGTTACAGTACCATTAGTGGTGCCTTTTTCTATAATATTTACACCTGCCAGCGGCAGACCGCTGTTATCGGTAACAACACCGCTGATGGTATTTTGTGCAATAAGTGTTGTTGTATGACCTAAAAAGGCCATCAACAAGCCAAAGAAGAGTTTCATAGATTGGTTTTAGTGGGTTATATTTTCTAAAATTAGTTAATTTAATTAACAGTTTTAGATGTTCTTATATAAAGAATGGGAAATAGTAGGTTTGCCGATCAAAAAAAATAAAAAAATTCTTGAAACTCACTATCCCCGAGGCAAGCCATAGGGGTATTTCGCCAGTTTCATTTTGGCCTTTGGGCCAAAAGCCAAAATTTTGTATTTCACCTCACCAGGAACTGCAAAAAGACAGTTCCGACCTCTCCAAAGGAGAGGTAAATAGGAAACCCCGACCCAAGGGTCGGGGAATCTTTAGATTGAAATTTACAAAATAATAAAATTGGTAAATTGTCGTTAAAATTAAGACAAATGTCAGTTATTTTTATAAATTTGAGAATAAAACTAGATTATGACTAGTAAGAAAGTAGAAGAAAATAAAGGGAAAAGAAATGGCATTCCTTCCTTGCTGAAAAAGCAATTAGCTTATCTTCATACTAAAAGGGATGAATTGACTTTGGAAGGGCTTCTGAATGCATCTGGTCTTATAGAAGGAAAAGAATATTCGCTGCTACAAGGTGATTTAAGACGTGATGGTAGTAGGGCACTTCCCGATGTCATAATTAACTTTCCTGACGGGAAGAAGATGATTGTGGATTCTAGCGTACCTCTTAAAGATTATGAGCGTTTTGTTACCGCGGAAGATGGGCTTAAGGATCAATTTTTGAGAGATCATTTCAATGGGCTCAAAAGGCACATAGATCAACTATCCAAAAAAAAATATGAGGATTTATACGATATAGAAAGACCTGATTTTGTGCTTATGTTCGTTCCTATAGAAACTGCTTTTGAAACAGCACTTAAGTATGATAGTGGTTTCTATAATAAGGCCTTTGATCAAAACATTATTATTGTGACCCCAACTACATTACTAGCTACTTTACGAACTATGTACAGCATCTGGGACAATGACTATCAGGAACGAAATGATAGGAAGAAGATTGTGCATCCGGGGAGAGACCTCGACGATTACAATCTGGAGCGCAGCGATTTGCAAGAACTTATTGCTGCTGAACCAATAGGCACATCTGTGTATGCAGCAGAACCAGAGCGCATATTGGCAAGCGTTTCTTATGATTGGAACGATGATGCACGTAGTTTGGCTTTGGTACGCCTTATTCGGGAGGGTATGGATTACCACACCTTTGAAACGGTGGCGGCACAAACCCCGTTAAAAGATAAAGACTGGGCTCTTGTTTTGGACACTACGTTACGCACACTAGTCCGATATAAAAAGGATAACAAAACTTTTGCGCCAAAACAAACAGAAAAAATTGTTGAAATTCAACAGTTAATGCACTACGGGGAAGAAGTTTTTGGAGCTATGGATTCCTTTCATTCTTGGCTGATGATGGATAATGTTGCTATGGGCGGTGTAAGCCCTAAAGAATTGCTAGACACTTCTGTAGGCCTAGGTATTGTAAAAGATGCCTTAGGTAGAATAGAACATGGTATTTTAGCATGATTGTGTATAGAATTGCAAGAGGGAAATACAAAGATGATTTATCGGGCATTGGGGCTGAAATAAATGGGGGCAGATGGAATAGCAAAGGAACTAAGGTTTTATATACAGCATCGTCAATAGCCTTGGCTATGGCAGAAGTCGCGGTGAATGTTCCTTTTGGTATTTTACCTAGAGATTATTTTGTAATTTCAATTGAAATACCTGATGTCACTATCTCCGTTATTCCTGTAACGAATTTAAAGGGTACAACATGGAATTCCCATCCTCCTTCACATATAACAAAGAAAATCGGTGATGATTTCATTAAAGCCAACAAAGACCTGATTTTAAAAGTTCCGTCAGTGGTTGCTCCCGGGGATTTTAATTTTTTAATAAATCCTTCACACGTTGAATTTTCAAAGGTCAAAATAATAGAAAAAAGCCCTTTTGGTTTTGACCAACGATTATTTAAAAAGAAATAATCTATTCGAAAAATAGATCTTTAAACATTATGTCAAATAGACTTAAAAAAGTATTTGTTTGGAACACCAAGAGGTGGCAAGGGCTAAGAATTTTGCTCGCAGAGAAAATTTTAGCTGTTGCGGCAAGCTGTCGACAATTTCCTGAAAAATTTATTGGCAAATTACTTCCCTTAAATCACGTATTTCAAAAAAACTAAAAGGTTTTGCATTTTTTTGGCGTTGGCAAGCAGTGGCAAGTTATTCGCTGATGTTTATTGTTTTTTAAAGGATCTCATGAATGCTACGCATTTGTGTTTAAAAAGCAATCGAGCGTTTGCTAGCGGCAATTTTATACTTCGGCAAGCTCAGCACAGGCGTCGCAACAAATCATAGAATTGTAGCTAACAAATATAAAGTAACATTCTAGTAAAACGGCTTTTACATAATGGCTAACGATATAATACGCTAGCGCGTAATTTATATCTGCAATTATGTAAAATGCAAGCATACGCAGTTTTACACCGGAACTATATTTGTACTATAATTTATATTATGTAAAATAGAATAATTCAATATATACGCCATTGTCCATTGCTACTACATATCCTCAATACGTATAGCAGCCATTTTAACCTCAGGTTGCTTTTTATCGGTGGCGGTCCACGCGAAAATTAATCTATGATCCACCAATTCCATTTGCGGAAAGCCGGAACTTCGAGAAGCATCCATTTTAGTAACCAGCATTGGTGTGGCAATGGTTCCCGAACGTGGTACCTTCACCGCCTTTAGATAGGCACCTTCTTCGCCAGTTTCCATATAACTCACCACAACGGTATCATCATCGATAAAAACCACGTCTACACGACCTATAGTTTGCTTTTCACTTACCGTTATGGGCGTATCAAAGTGTGCGCCACCATCTGAAGAGAAGACCACTTTAACAGTAGGATTAGCGTCTGCTGCGCTAAACCAAGCAACCGCCAAATTAGTATCTCTTGCTGCTGCTTTTGGACCGTTTACCGGACATCCATTAATTTGCCAATTATCGTTATAGATTGGCTGTGGTGCCGTCCATGCCCCATGTACCCATCGAACGATACTAATATCGCGAATTTCGTCTTCCGACCGATCTCTGTAAAGCACCACGGGACCATTTTTGGTAATGGCAGCAGTCGTTTGGCAACAATCGCAGGTACGGGCATCTAAAAGTGTCTCCCCAATAACTTCTCCGGTTGTTAATACCTCAGCACTGCGTAAGCTCATAGCGCCATGATGTTCGTGTTCGCCACCTTGAGCCGTATGGCGTCCATCTAACCAGGTGACAAAAAAAGAATTTTCCCTGTAAGGCAACATCGTTACAAAACCGTGTTCTGTAGGTGTATTATCCTCATGTAACGGCATATTGATTTGCCACATTTCCTCATTTTTAGGCAAGAGGTGCAATTTTATATCGTACGAATAGGTACCACTAGACGATTTTTGCAACGTATGTGCCAGTAAATTTTGATTTTGTATCGCAATCGACGGAAAATCGGCCCAATTTACAAACCAATCGGTTCCTTGGACAATGGTTTCTTCGGATTCCCACGTCTCGCCCTTTAAAACGGCATATTTTAAAGCGACGACCGTGTCGTTCGTTTTTTGCATCCATGTAAGCCAAGCACCTTCCGGATGTGCTACCAAAGAGGGAAAAAAACTGCCCATCCCAGCGGGCGTCCTAAGGGTATGAACGATCTCCGTGTCTTTTTTAACCGACGTATGGCAGGAACTTAGCAGACTTAGCATGCAAAGGAGCGCTATTTCTTTAAACCGCATTATGGTATATTCTTTAATTTATGAAGCATCTCGGAGCTATCCCAGTCTACCGCTCCCTCTACCCGAAATGATTGATTTCCGGAGGAATCGTACACAAAAGTGGTGGGCAATGCGTTAATTTGAAGATTGGCCAAAGCACCATTGTATTTTATGAACATCAAATTGAATCCCTTTTTTGCTTTAAAATCTTTGATTACAGTGGGCGATTGATCAGAAACCAGAATAAAAGTGTAGTTCTCTTCGCCTAAAAGTTCTTGAGCCCGCACTAAAGAAGGCATTTCGGCGATGCAGGGCTTACACCAAGTGGCCCAATAATTCAGGATTACCCGTTTGCCCTTAAAGTCCGCCACCGCAAAAGAATTTCCGTCTAAATCTTCAAATTGGTTTTTTTGAATTTCAGTTTCCGTTACCGCCAATTTTTGTGAGTGCTGTTTGGCATTTTCGCGACTTTCTTTGCAACCGCCGACGCTCAAAACAAGAAAGCATAATACATAGGTTCTTAGTAGCATAAGTGTGTATACGTATGAAATTCGAAAGTACATAATATACGCCTATTCGCCAAAACTTGTGCGTCCAAAAGGTTATGACCTCTTAGAGCACCCATTTTTAGGATTCTTAGGAATCACTACCGATGTATGTGCGGTTAGCGCTATCAAAAAGATCGATGTCAATTTTGTAGAAGGTCAATATAAAAATACTACTATGCTTAGATCATTCTTTTATGGGACGTGCATTTCCGTAATAATTTATAGCATCTCGTTGTGAACTGTTTATGGATACCGTGGTCGCTAAATCGGTCCCAATATTGATAAAAACCTGATAATTTTCAGTGCTTTCGGAGATCGTAAAGCGGATGGTGTAGGTTTTTTTAGGTTCATTTTGGGTAACTTCATAGGTAGTAGGGATGCCCTTAAATTCTATACCGCTATTTCGCGCATAGCCGCCACCCATTTGGCGTTCTCCGTAATAGGGCAAATACGCACTAAGGGTATCGCCTTGTATTTTAATAAAGTTGGCGTTTCCAATGATGTCGATGCGTCCGGCGGTACTTCCCGGCATTAATAATCCGCTATTGGATATCGCCATTACCCCACGCGATAGCATGGGTGCGGCCCAGTTTGATCGTATTTCAAGATTTTTAGAACGCACCAAGGCGTCCAATTGGGCAATGGAAGCTGCACTTTTTTGCGTACCGGAACAACTGAATAAAAGACCCAACAGCACTATGGCCGGCAAAAAATATTTCATGGCTCCATGTTTTATGTATTCCCTAGACTTATTTATTAAAATTACAAAAAAAGAAGCCCATTGTTATCTCGTTCTTAGAAACTTAACTTTTTATTAGGTCAGCAAGAGGATTTGTGTCGTCTATATTGATAACATGTAAAAAAGTATATCATGAAAAAGGTAAAAGAAGTTTGGAAAAAGAGATTAGAGCGTTGGAACAAATTCTTAATTGAGTGTGCTAGAGCCAGTAGTTATGCCTTGAATCGGTAAACAGATTCTAAGGCGCTATGCTGTACAAACGTACAATCTATTGGATTTTAAACGTAAGGCTCTGTGCGGTAGACGGCTCTGCATTAGGAATGTTTTGTACATCGGTATCGAACAAATGTAGCAGATTGTTTCCTGCCAAATCCTCTAGTTTCGCATCGACCTTCACGGAATACGTTCCGTAAGTCCAAGGGGTGTCCGGATAAAACAAAACTCCCTTTTGGTGTGGCATCAATTGAAAGCTACCCAATACGGCCTGTTGTCCGCGATGCATAATGTGTATGGTCTCTGTTGCCAGAAGGGCATCCAATGGTTCATTAAAATGAATGTGCAAGGGTTCAAGACTTGCGTTGTTGGGAGTCACGAGTCTCCAATTGCTGAGCTGCGGTTTTTCAGTATCCCGTAGTGTAACCCAAAAGTGTTTTACATAATCTTGTTTCAACGTCATTCCTTTGGCACTTTGCCATTGCGCATCAATCCGAAGTGTATAGGCATGTTGATTTTCTAAGGGCATTCCGCGCTCCTTATTCGGAATAAGATCGGTTTTTAAACGACCGGGATCGAGCCATAGGGTGAGTTGGTTGTGCGCTTTGTTCCATAATTCCGTTTCTAATGTCAAAAAAACAGGCACCTTACGTTGCGTCGTTTGGTTGTATAGGCTGATATAATCCAGCGCATTACCCACTTCGGTCATGGGCTGTGAAAAAATGAAATACATTTTTAGAAGATTTTCAGGTATGGTATCGGTAGTTGGGTATATGGCGAGGATTTCCGGTGCTTCAATTTCAGGCGATTTGGGTATGGTAAAGGAAAGTTGCACGGTATCCTTTTCCCGAATGTCATAAGTGAAACCCCATGTAAAAGGAATGGCAGGTGTAAAAGTAAGCGAGTCCCCTACCCTTTTAAATTGCCCTAAAATGGCGGTTTCCTTTTGTCCGGCCAATGAAATTTTAAAAAATTCCGGAGATTTTGACGAACGAAAGGAAACCTTCACCGGCTTGTTCGCTTTATAGTGAATTACCGCTAAACTACCCCCTTTATGTTCTGCGCACCTTGTAAACCCTAGCAAACAAAAAAAGAGCAAGAAGATCCTGATCTTTAGAAGTACAGCGTACCCAAGGTTTACATCCATTGGGTAGAGCGGCTTGTGAGCACTAACGCACCTGAAGCAGTTCTTTGCAGATATACCACCTTGGTGGCATCCAGATTATCCAGTTCCAGCACATTAACAAGGGGAAGCGAAATATAATCTACCCCCGCAGTAGCAGAAAATTCCGGAACAGGTTCTGTCATTGTGTCTTTAAAATTTACAATATCGGTATAGGCAATACGCATTATTGGTCTATTGGTATTCGACATCAGAAAATAGCGATTGCCTTCTTTGGCTATACTAATCATATCTATGGGCGAATTCCCGGCTCCCAACTCGGCAACCGTTCTTCCTTTCACATGAACACCGTTGCGCAATTCGTCAATAGGAAACAATACCAAGGGCGTACAAGTGTAACTGGCTATTAGGTAATCTTTATCTTCCAGTTGAATTACATTAAACGTTTTTATAGGGGCATAAGTCTCATATTGGCCATGAGCGGCATGGTAAATTTCTAACGAGGCATAATCCTGATCCGCCTTAAAAGGAAAAGGAATACTCCTAAAAGTAGAACTAAATTCTTTGTTCGATAACCCCGATACCATAAGTTGACCTTTATAGTATTTTAATCCGGAAATTGCCCAAATTCGAAGTGGCCTATTTCTTCGGTCTTTAGCATCCGGTGCCACAGCGTCCTCCAACTGCACCTTAGAATACGCTATATTTTCTAACGACACGTGTTCCAGTTGGTCTCCGTTAAGCTTGAGCAACACAGCGGTGCCATCGGTCGTATTTACGGCAAAATAAATAACTTTGGATAGCGGATTTACCGCCATATCGTTAATTTCGATATTGGTCACGGCGGTTCCTAGAGCCGCAGCAATTTTTTCATCAAAATTTTGGATATTGATTTCGGATGCTGTTTCTGCGACCTGCGTATCCTTAGTGTCTAAGGCAACGATGGAAGCACTTTTAGAATCGCCTAAGAACAAAATACCCTCCGGACCGAAGGTCAATTTATTGATGGATGCGATTTCAGGAGTTCCTAAAATAAAATTTTCTTTCAATGAGCTGCTTGTAGAGGGTACCACGGCCGAAATACTGACCATGACCACGATCAACATACTCAGACCTGCTATTACTTTTTTCATCGTACAACTTGTTTTTCTAAAAATAGAAAAAACAGGGATGCCAGGACGAATGTAATTGGGAATTAACTAAAATTTAACGATCTGATTTTCTATTGGTTACGAGAAGAAGCACGATAAGCCAATACCCCTCGTTTAAGTTCGTTAAATTCCAATATTTGAGCTTTAACAACGGCAACATTTGGTGCTGTAATGCTATTTTTTCGTTCTAAAGCGTGTATGATATCTAGGTTTTTCGTAAAGGCAGTTTCGAGACGTTCTGTGAGTTTTACATACTGTTCGTATGCGCTGTAGGTTTTTGGTTCACAGGTATAACATTGCAGTTGCTTTTTTAATTGCAAAAGATCCTGATTGTTTCTTTCAAGCAAAACCAGACAGGTGTCTGCCTCTTTTCCTAATAAAGTGGGTTGGCGGTGGGCAATTGCAGTCTCCATAGCGTTCAGGTATTATTGTTAGTAACTCGTAATCTGTTCCTTAAGGTACGAATTTTTAACAAAATAACGACAAGATGCTGTAAGAAAAAGCGACTTTAACTTTTCTTAATGGATAATTTATGTTTTCTTTAAATAAGCTAAATTAGGATATTGTTAAAAACTGGGCTACTTTCAACTTTAAAATAAACCTTATGACTATCAATTTTGAATACGACAATGTAAAAGCCAGTGCCCGCTTAGAAGAACTGGCCGCAAAAAAAGTGAATAAGCTAATGGATAAGTACCATTTTATCGTTCGTGCGCACATCACTTTTAAAACTGAAAATACCTCCTCCACAGAAACCGGCATGATCTGCACGGTGCTTTTAAGTGCTCCGGGACCCGATTTGTTCGCTCAGGCAAGTCACGGCAATTTTGAGGCTTCTATTGCAGAAGTTACAGACGAACTAGAACGACAATTGCGTAAACGAAAGGAAAAGATGCAATCGCATTAAGTAAGTTCTTGCTAATTAAGGATGTACATCCTCTAAATAAAGGTGGACTTGTTGGGTTAAACGATCGGAATACGGCGCTCTATAAACCAGTTTTTGTAACTTTTTTTTCTTTCTATTCGAAATGGAAAGCGTGTCTATTACCGCTCTTTGTTGCGCCATTAGGGCGTAATGTTCCTTTTTCTTTTGAAGTCGTTCTTTTCCTGTAAGGGTCATTTCGGGTTCAAATCGCTCCAAAAAGGAGAGGCGTTGTACCGTTATTTTTTCGGGTGCTGTAAGGACTGCTTCGGTTTGTGCATTACAGATAGAAACCCCTAAAAATAGTACCATAGCTGTACCTAAGGCAGTGCTAATGTATTTCTTTTGCATACAAAATAGTGTCTGCTCTAAAGTAGGTAAATTTAGACGTTCATTAGCATTGGAAATGTACCCTAAAATACGTAATATACCGATAAAAGAGCACGGTTGATCGAAACTTTCTGTAGTGTGCTTTTTTTTGAGTTAAAAGAATGTATATGACTGTAAAATCTATGTCCTTTTTTTTATTGGGGCTTGTACTTGTAACCGGAACAAGAGCCCAGCCTGGTACGATCAAAAGTGCTGAGATCAGCTTTTCTTTTCCTTCATATAACGTCTATGGTAGTATTCAAGGCTTCAACTCCTCTTCGTTGATCTATTGGGATAATTTGCCTGCGTCAAAATTTGAGGGTTCCGTAGTTGTAAAAACCTTAAAAACGGGAAACTTTCTAAGAGATTGGCATTTAAAAGGACGCAAGTATTTCAATATGTCCGACTTTCCACAAATAGGCTATCGTAGTACGGCCGTGATTCCGGAAAAGGATCGCATCATCGTTGAAGGTAATCTAACCTTAAAAGGTGTTACCCTTCCCTTGCGGATTGTATTTCAGAACGTCGGAGGCAGTCTTGAGGGCACGGCAACCCTGTACACCTCAGATTTTGGGATACAGATTAAGGAGGAACGAGCACTAAATAAAGCGGAGGTTACCTTGCGTTTCAATATTGAGGAGTAAGAGGTAAATTAATTCTTTTGGGCATTAAAATGATGCGTACCTTTGCTTTTTTAAAAATGATGCTATGTTAATTTGGGGTGCTTTTATTTTCATGATTATACTTTTTTTGGCTCTTGATTTAGGAGTTTTTCATAAAACGGAACATGTTATAAAAAGCAAAGAAGCCGGCATTTGGACGGCCATTTGGGTTAGTGTGGCGCTGTCCTTTAGTGCGGTTATTTATTGGCTGTTTGCAAATGGACTTATAGAAAACCCTACCCAATTAACACCACAGAATGCAGCATTAAAATACATAACAGGATACCTTATCGAACTTTCGCTAAGTGTGGACAATGTGTTTGTCATTGCGGTTATATTTTCTGCTTTTAAAATACCGCCCATTTACCAACACAGAGTGTTGTTTTGGGGTATTTTAGGCGCCATAGTATTCCGGGCAATTATGATTGTTTTTGGAGTGGCTCTTATTACAAAATTTGATTGGATTATTTACGTATTCGGCGTATTCCTTTTGTTTACGGCTTTTAAAATGTTAAAAAGTGATGGGCCGGAGTTTGATCCAAAAAACTCATTTGTTTTTAAACAATTACAACGACTATATCCTATCACGACCACCTTGCACGGTCATAGTTTTTTTGTAAAACGAATGGGGATTAATGCAGCAACGCCCCTTTTTGTTGCGTTGATTGTAATAGAACTCACCGATATTCTTTTTGCGTTAGACAGCATCCCGGCCATTCTTGCAATTACCTCAGATCCCTTTATTGCATTCAGTTCTAATATTATGGCTATACTGGGGTTACGCTCTATGTACTTTTTGGTTTCGCGAATGCTGGCTAAATTCCGATTTATAAACTACAGCTTGGTTGTCATTTTGGCCTTTGTAGGGCTTAAGATGTTGTTTTCGCACCACATCGAATTACCAGAGTGGCTTTCCTTATCCGTTATTACCATTTCCCTGCTTGCGGGTATTATAGCATCATTGGTAATACCCGTAAAAGAGGAGGAATCATTGCCAAAGTAAAGTTTCAAAAACCATACAAGTTCAGCGCTACTCCGGGTTCAATTTAGAGGCAATTTTACGTTCAATAATGCGCAAGGCGTCCGACACGGTTTGCAATTCATTCATGTCATCGTTTTCTAATCGTATATCGAAGGCATCCTCTACGTCCAGAACAATGTCTACCAAATGCGCCGAGTTAATGTTCAATTCGTTCATTAAATGACTCTCTGGTGTTAGGTCGTCTATAGAAACATCCTCCGGAAGATAACGACGTACAATTTCTTTTAATGTTAGGTACTTTTCTTCTTTATGCATAGCGTTATTACTCATTATAATTTTTAAAAATAATACACGCATTGACATCGCCAAAACCAAAACTGGCTTTTGCCAAAATTTTAGGGGTAAAGGCAAAAGAACGTTGCGGTATTTTAGACGCCTCCACAAAATTTAAAATCTCGGGGTGTGGGTCTTCACAGTTTACATTTCCAAAACACATGCGTTCTTTAAATTGCAGTATGGCTCCTACGCATTCGATACTCCCCGCAGCGGCCAAACAGTGTCCAAAATGTCCTTTAAAAGAATTAATAAACGGAAAATGCGATGGTGAGACGTCCAAAGCTTCGGACCAATTACGAATTTCTAAAGGATCTTTAGCGGTAGCGGTTAAATGTCCATTGATGATATCGATATCCGATTTTTTGATTCCTGCGTTGGCTACAGCTTGTACTATGCAATGTTGCACAGCCACACTGTTTGGTGCCGTCATGCTACCATCCCCTCGTTGTCCGCCACTGTTTACCGCACCGCCCAAAATTTCAGCGTAGATGGGCACACCGCGCATCAGCGCACTGTCTAACGATTCTAGCACCAAGGCTCCTGCCCCACTCCCGGGCACAAATCCGGCTGCTGTGGCACTCATAGGACGGCTTGCCTTGGCAGGCTTCTCATTATATGAACCGGGTAAAATACGTAAGGCATCGAAGGCACTCCACACATAGGGACCACTATCGCTACAACTTCCGGTAAGCATACGCTTTGCTTTTCCTGAGCGAATGCGTTCGTAGCCCATTAGAATAGCTTCTGTACCTGTGGCACAGGCCGAGGAATTGGAAGTCACCTGATTGCCACATCCCAAAATACCACCCAAATAAGCGCTAATACCGCTGGCCATGGTTTGCTGTACCGTGGAGCTTCCTAGTCTTCGTGTATTTCCAGCGTCAATTTTGTAAATGGCCTCCCGAAATGCCGCCACACCCAATGTGCCGGAACCAAAAACAATTCCACTGTCCCAATCCGGATCATTTGCAGTCATTTTATGCAATCCCGCGTCTTCCCAAGCATCGGTACCGGCAATGACGCCGTACATAATACCGGTAGACCGTAAGTCCCGTAATTGCAAAGACGTAAAATACGAGGCTAGAAAATCAGGGTTAATTTGAGGTTGTCCGGCAATGTGACATGCGTAGTTTAAGTCCTTTAGTTCTTGTTGAAAACGTATGCCGCTTTCTCCTGATTTTAAAGCTCTTGTAAAATTAGAAAGTCCTACCCCGTTAGGTGCACAGACACCAAGCCCTGTAACAACAACTCTATGCACCATGACTGTTGGGTATTATCATGCCTGCTAGTGCGCCACGGCAAACCAATTCATCCTTTTCGTTATTCATGCGTACAGCGCATTTTAATTTTTGAAATCTAAAATACATCAATGTAGATTTTACTGTTACCGTTTCTGAGGGATAAACCGGCTTTAAAAACTCCATTTCTGCGCTACTCAGTGCCACCTGAGGCTGCGAAAAATTACTTAAAGTATTTGTCTTGTTGCTAAGATATAAACCGAAACAAACCAATCCTATTTGCGCACAGCACTCTGTTAAAATAACGCCGGGTGTTACAGGTTGATGCGTAAAATGACCGCGGTAAAAATCCAAATCGTCCCGAAAGGTGAAACTCCCTTCGGCACCGTGTTCATCTATATGCAGAAGCCGGTCTACAAAGAGGAATGGTGGCGCATAGGGCAACTGTGTTAGTATATTTTTGTACATTATTTCTGTTGTGCTTGTTGTGTGTAATCTCATCCCTATTATTGCAAACTCTCCCCGCCATCCACTTTTAGTATGGTACCTGTAATCCATTGAGCTTCTTCCAAACAAAGAAGGTATGCCGCATTAGCTACATCTTCCACGGTGGTTAACCGGCCATTGGGATTACGTTGTAGTGCGTTTTTTTTTAGTGCCGCACTTCCTGGAATGCGATCTAACGCTGCGGTGACCGTAACCCCAGCCTGAATACAATTCGCCTTAATACCCAAGGGCGCAAATTCTAAGGCAATATTGCGCGTTATGGCTTCTAATACTCCTTTGGCGGCTGAAATTGCTGCATAATGGTGCATTGCTTTGGTATTCCCTTCACTGGTGAAGGAAATAATGCGGCTATCGGCACAAAATAAGTCTTCTCGGACCAACAATTGCGTCCAGGAGTATAAACTAATGCCCATGGCTTCGATCGTAACACGGAAATCCTGATGCTGCAGTTCGCTTTCTGTAGTAGCATACATTGGCTTTAGGGTTCCTTTTGCAATGCTGTGTACCAAGACCTTTATTTTTTCGGTATCAGGTAAGGTTGTTTTAATTTTTTGGACAAGGCTTAGGATGGACTCCGGATGCACGGCATCGGCATTAAAGCTTTTGAATTGAACAGGAAGTTGCGCTATTTCCTGAAATGCCTTTTGAATCTTTTCCATATCGTTTTTCCGGTCGCGATGTACAATGATGATGTTAAAACCATGCCGCGCCAATTTTTGGGCTGTGGCCAAACCCAGCCCGCTACTGCCGCCCAGAATCAAGGCCCAAGTTCCGGAGGGATTTGTTTTTTCTTGTGCTAAAGATGCGCTATGGATGTTTTCTTTCATTTTTTATGATGAATTACCATTGGAGCAATATGGTTTGGGCTGAAAAACCAGGACCAAAACTGAGCATTAACCCTTGTTCGCCGGGACTAATTTCCTTTTTAAGAAACCGCTCTAGCACATACAGCACAGTTGCGCTGCTCATATTGCCAAACAGCCGTAACACTTCTTTTGTATCATCGATATTTTTACCGAGAGCACCAAAAAGGGCTTCTACGGTCTCCACAATTTTTTTTCCACCCGGGTGAAAAATTAAATGATCTACTTGGGCGATACTACTATTATTTTGTGCTAAAAAGGGGTATACAATGTCGGTAAAATGTGTGGCAATGGTTTCGGGAATAGCTGGATCTAAAATCATTTGAAGACCGCTATTTTTCAATTTAAAGCCCATCATATGCTCGGAATCGTAAAAATGATACATTTTTTCAGCGATCACTTCTGGCCCTCTATCTGAATCATGAGATGACAAAACTACGCAAGCTGCACCATCGCCAAAAATAGCTGCACTTACAATGTTAGCCATAGAAAAATCTTCTAACTGAAAAGTGGCAGTAGGCGATTCAACGGCGATAACAACAGCTCTTTTGTTTGGGTTAGCTTGTAAAAACCTCTTAGCGTAGATTATGCCAGAGATTCCTGCAGCACAACCCATTTCAGTAACTGGCAGACGAATAATATCTTGCCGCATTTTAAATTTGTTTATTAGGTAAGCATCTAGAGATGGTATCATAATGCCTGTACAGCTTACCGTAATAATATAATCAATATCTTTAGGTTTTAATGATCCTTTTTTAAGTGCTTTATTTAATGCTCTTTCAGCTAATTTTATTGACTCTTGTGCATAGATATCATTTCTTTCTTCAAAAGACAGTTGCTTAAAAACCGTATGAGGATCCATAATGGAATAGCGACTATCTACCTGTGCATTTTGAAAAATTTTAATTGCCTTGCGACGAAAACGTTCTTCTTTCCCAGACAACCATATGTTAACAAATGGTAGAATATCATCTGTTTGTCGGCTAAATTTAGGTAGTTGCTTTACAGCACATATTATCTTTACGCTCATTATAAGATAATTTCTTAGTGTAATTAAATATTTTTTTAAGCTTCTCGGAATTTTGAACACTTTAAAGGTTTTGATCCGCTGTAACGACCTATTATTTTGGATTCTCTGGTAACTCTAATTTTCCGTGGGTTTGTTCAATAATTTTAGGTAATATTTTTGGGAAACTCTGTAGACCCGCCATAAGAAGTTCCGAAAAAATATTCATTCCAAAAAACGGCGCAATGTACCGACCTGCAATTAACCTTTTTTTGAAGGCCTTTCTCCTCATAGTTACATACATTTGCTCTAATGCCGATCGAGAATTTATTTTTTCTAATAAATATTCCTCAATCAGTGTTGATACCATTTGAGCACTATGAATTGCCATACTCATTCCGTTGCCAGACAATGGATGAATCATTCCGGCACTATCTCCACACATCATAATATGATTTTCGACAGAATTTTTGCTAGAGAATGATATTTGGCTTATGGTCAATGGTTTTGATAAAACAGGTTCAGAATTTTCAAAAATGGTTTTTAAATAATCATTTTGACACAATACATTTTGCTGAAAATCATTAAAGTTATTAAATTTCTGAAATGATTTAAAATCCGTCATATAACAAACATTCATGTGGTTGGTTTCTACTTTGGAAACACCACAATAGCCTCCATTAAAATTGTGAAGAGCAACCAAATCATCTGGAAAATCACCTTTTAAATATGTTTTTACTGCTAATAAGGGAGATTTCTTTTTTAAAAAAAATCGATCTAGGCTTGCATCAAGATTTGATCTTTTTCCAAATGCACCAATGACTACTTTTGCTTGGTATTCAATATTGCCTTTTGTTTTAATTTTAAAAGAGTTCTGTATAAATTCAATACTCAAAACCGTATCATGAAATATTGTACCTCCGTTAGCTTTTACTTTCTCTGATAAAGTATAATCTAATGTATGTCTACTAATACTGTATCCTCCTAAGGGTAGCTGCGTTTCTATAGCCTTACTTTTAGCTGTACTTATAAGAAGTCTATTAATTTTTTTTGCCCCTAATGCGACTAAATCAATACCTAAAAAATTAAGATAAGGCACAACCTCATATGAAAGATATTCTCCACAAACCTTGTGTCTAGGATAGGTGTGCTTTTCGATAACGAGCGTAGGTACACCCAACTTGGAAAGGTGTATGGCACTTGCCAATCCGGCTAGACCGCCACCAACTATTACAACATCTACAGAATTATTTGTCAAAATTTCATTTTTTTTTAGCTCTAAAAGCTATTTGAGCATTAACAATATCTAATAAAATCCAAGTATTCCCTGTTTACCCTGCAATTTTTCTTTTAAGATGAACTATAATTTCCCCCAAAAATAGGACAGTAATTTAAGTTTAATTTTTTATTCTAAATTTACTGTATTATGGAACGCAGA